>NZ_JBAWDE010000427.1:0-18128 GCF_049590575.1 Pseudomonas sp. | reverse complement strand
CGAAGGCGGTGTGTCAACTACACATCAAGTGACTGATCCAGCGCATTCGCGAGCAAGCCCGCTCCCACAAGGGGATTGGTGTCGGGTTTTAGAAAGCGTCACCCGGGACGCGCACGAAACCTTCCATCAGGACCCGCGCACTGCGGCTCATGATGGCTTTTTTCACCACCCATTCGCCGTTCACCTGGGTGGCTTCTGCACCGACGCGCAAAGTGCCGGACGGATGCCCGAACCGCACCGCATTACGCGCGATACCGCCGGCCGCAAGGTTGACCAACGTCCCGGAAATTGCCGCCGCGGTGCCAATCGCCACCGCCGCCGTGCCCATCATCGCGTGGTGCAACTTGCCCATGGACAGCGCGCGCACCAGCAAATCCACATCAGCGGCCTTGATCGTCTTGCCGCTGGACGCCACGTAATCGGCGGGCCTGGCCACAAACGCGAGCTTCGGCGTGTGCTGCCGCTGGGCGGCTTCGTCCAGGTGCTTGATCAAACCCATGCGCAACGCGCCATGGGCCCGCACCGTCTCGAACATCGCCAGGGCTTTGGGGTCGCCGTTGATCGCGGCTTGCAGCTCGGTGCCGTTGTAGCCGAGGTCTTCGGCGTTGATGAAAATCGTCGGGATTCCCGCGTTGATCAGTGTCGCCTTGAAGGTGCCGACACCCGGCACTTCGAGGTCGTCGATCAGGTTGCCGGTGGGGAACATCGAGCCACCGCCGCCCTCTTCTTCCGCCGCCGGGTCGATGAACTCCAACTGCACTTCGGCGGCCGGGAAGGTCACGCCATCGAGCTCGAAGTCGCCGGTTTCCTGCACTTCACCGTTGGTGATCGGCACGTGGGCGATGATGGTCTTGCCGATATTGGCCTGCCACACCCGCACCACGGCCACGCCGTTGTGCGGCACGCGGCCTGGTTCGACCAGCCCGGCGCTGATCGCGAACGAGCCGACTGCCGCCGACAGGTTGCCGCAGTTGCCGCTCCAGTCGACAAAGGGTTTGTCGATGGAGACCTGGCCAAACAGGTAGTCCACATCGTGGTCAGCGCGAGTGCTTTTGGCCAGGATCACACTTTTGCTGGTGCTCGACGTGGCACCGCCCATGCCGTCGATCTGTTTGTCATAAGGGTCGGGGCTGCCGATCACCCTGAGCAGCAAGGCGTCGCGCGCGGCGCCCGGCACCTGCGCCGTTGCGGGCAGGTCCTTGAGGCTGAAAAACACGCCCTTGCTGGTGCCGCCACGCATGTAGGTGGCGGGGATCTTGATTTGCGCTGCGTGTGCCATGGTTATCCCCCTCAGGCGGTCGCCGCCGATTCCAGGAAGTCCTGGGCAAAACGTTGCAACACGCCGCCCGCCTCGTAGATCGACACTTCTTCGGCGGTGTCCAGGCGGCAGGTCACCGGCACTTCGACACGTTCGCCACTTTTGCGGTTGATCACCAGGGTCAGCTGCGCACGTGGGGTGCGTTCGCCGACCACGTCGTAGGTTTCGCTGCCGTCGATCTGCAAGGTGTGGCGGTCGGTGCCCGGCAGGAACTCCAGCGGCAGCACGCCCATACCCACCAGGTTGGTGCGGTGGATGCGCTCGAAGCCTTCGGCGGCAATCGCCTCCACACCCGCCAGGCGCACGCCCTTGGCCGCCCAGTCACGGGACGAGCCCTGGCCGTAGTCGGCGCCGGCAATGATGATCAGCGGCTGCTTGCGTTCCATGTAGGTTTCGATGGCTTCCCACATCCGCGTGACCTGGCCTTCCGGCTCGATGCGCGCGAGGGAGCCCTGCTTGACCTTGCCGTTTTCAACCACCATTTCGTTGAACAGTTTCGGGTTGGCAAAGGTCGCGCGCTGCGCGGTCAAGTGGTCGCCGCGATGCGTCGCATAGGAGTTGAAGTCGACTTCCGGCAAGCCCATTTTCGCCAGGTATTCGCCGGCGGCGCTATCGAGCATGATCGCGTTGGACGGCGACAGGTGATCGGTGGTGATGTTGTCCGGCAGCACCGCCAGCGGGCGCATGCCCTTGAGCGGCCGTGCCCCGGCCAGCGCGCCTTCCCAGTACGGCGGGCGGCGGATGTAGGTGCTCTGCGGGCGCCAGTCATACAGCGGCGTGACCTTGGGGCCGGTGTCTTCGTGGATCGCGAACATCGGGATATACACCGCGCGGAACTGCTCCGGCTTGACCGAGGCCTTGACCACCGCGTCGATCTCTTCGTCGCTCGGCCAGATGTCCTGCAGGCGAATTTCCTTGCCGTTGGCATCCAGGCCGAGCACGTCCTTTTCGATGTCGAAACGGATGGTGCCGGCAATCGCGTAGGCCACCACCAACGGTGGCGAGGCCAGGAACGCCTGTTTGGCGTACGGGTGAATCCGCCCGTCGAAGTTGCGGTTGCCCGACAACACGGCGGTGGCGTACAGGTCGCGGTCGATGATTTCCTGTTGGATCACCGGGTCCAGCGCGCCGGACATGCCGTTGCAGGTGGTGCAGGCAAACGCCACCACACCAAAACCCAGCTGCTCCAACTCGTGGGTCAAGCCCGCTTCGTCGAGGTACATGGCCACGGTTTTCGAGCCGGGCGCCAGCGAGGATTTGACCCACGGCTTGCGCGTCAGCCCAAGCTTGTTGGCATTGCGTGCCAGCAGGCCTGCGGCGATCACGTTGCGCGGGTTGCTGGTGTTGGTGCAACTGGTGATCGCCGCAATGATCACCGCGCCGTCGGGCATTTGCCCCGACACTTCTTCCCACTGGCCGGATATGCCTTTGGCGGCCAGGTCGCTGGTGGCGACGCGCGCGTGCGGGTTGCTCGGGCCGGCCATGTTGCGCACCACGCTGGACAGGTCGAAGCTCAGCCCGCGCTCGTACTGCGCGCCCTTGAGGTCGTCCGCCCACAACCCGGTATGGCGCGCGTATTGCTCGACCAAGGTGACTTGCTCGTCTTCACGGCCGGTGAGCTTCAGGTAGGCGATGGTCTGTTGGTCGATGTAGAACATGGCCGCCGTGGCGCCGTATTCCGGGGCCATGTTGGAGATGGTCGCGCGGTCGCCCAGGGTGAGCTTGGAGGCGCCTTCGCCGAAGAACTCCAGCCATGCACCGACGACTTTCTGCTTACGCAAAAACTCGGTCAGGGCCAGCACCATGTCCGTGGCGGTGATGCCCGGCAGCAGCTTGCCGGTCAGCTCGACGCCGATGATTTCCGGCAGGCGCATCCACGAGGCGCGGCCGAGCATGACGCTTTCGGCTTCGAGGCCGCCGACGCCGATGGCGATAACGCCCAGGGCATCCACATGGGGCGTGTGGCTGTCGGTGCCGACGCAGGTGTCGGGGAAGGCCACACCGTCGCGCACCTGGATCACCGGGGACATTTTCTCCAGGTTGATCTGGTGCATGATGCCGTTGCCCGGCGGGATTACGTCGACGTTCTTGAAGGCCTTTTTGGTCCACTCGATAAAGTGGAAACGGTCTTCGTTGCGACGGTCCTCAATGGCGCGGTTTTTCTCGAACGCGTCGGGGTCAAACCCACCGGCTTCGACGGCCAGGGAGTGGTCGACGATTAGTTGGGTCGGCACCACCGGGTTGACCTGGGCCGGGTCGCCGCCTTGCAGGGCAATGGCGTCGCGCAGGCCGGCGAGGTCGACCAGCGCGGTCTGGCCGAGGATGTCATGGCACACCACGCGCGCCGGGAACCACGGGAAGTCGAGGTCGCGCTTGCGCTCGATCAGTTGACTCAAGGAAGCATTGAGGGTGGCCGGGTCGCAACGGCGCACCAGGTTCTCGGCGAGCACCCGCGAGGTATAAGGCAAGGTGGCGTAGGCACCGGGGCTGATTGCATCGACAGC
Organism: Pseudomonas sp.; assembly: GCF_049590575.1. GTDB lineage: Bacteria > Pseudomonadota > Gammaproteobacteria > Pseudomonadales > Pseudomonadaceae > Aquipseudomonas. Next base: position 14,306 of record NZ_JBAWDE010000427.1, on the reverse strand, counting down.
CGCGCGGGCGTCGTAGAAATCCAGGCGGCTGCCGGGCAGCGGTTGGCGAAATTCAGTGTTCATCGTCAGGACTCGGTCACGGTGGGTACAAAAGGTGCGGACTGACTCCGAGGTGGAATGCGATCAAAATGTGGGAGCGGGCTTGCTCGCGAAGGCGGTGGAACAGTCGCCGAATGTGTTGAATGACACACCGTATTCGCGAGCAAGCCCGCTCCCACATTTTTGATTCGGTTATCACTTCAGGATCGCCGGTCTCTTTATTCAGCGACGTTCGATTGGCACGAACTTGCGCTGTTCGACGCCGATGTACTCGGCGCTTGGGCGGATGATGCGGTTGTTGGCGCGCTGCTCGAACACATGCGCCGCCCAGCCGGTCAGCCGCGAGCAGACGAAAATCGGCGTGAACAGCTTGGTCGGGATGCCCATGAAGTGGTACGCCGAAGCGTGATAGAAGTCGGCATTGGGGAACAGTTTCTTCTGCTCCCACATGGTCTTGTCGATGGCCTCGGAGACCGGGAACAGCACCGTATCGCCCACCTCGTCAGCGAGTTTTTTCGACCAGCCTTTGATCACTTCATTACGCGGGTCGCTGTCTTTGTAGATCGCGTGGCCAAAGCCCATGATCTTGTCCTTGCGCGCGAGCATGCCGAGGGTGCCTTCGACGGCTTCTGCGGCCGAGCCGAAACGCTCGATCATCTCCATCGCCGCTTCGTTGGCGCCGCCGTGCAACGGGCCGCGCAGCGAACCAATGGCGGCGGTCACGCAGGAATACAGGTCGGACACGGTCGACGCACACACGCGGGCGGTGAAGGTCGAGGCGTTGAATTCGTGTTCGGCATAGAGAATCAACGACACGTTCATGACCTTCTCGTGCAGCTCGCTCGGCTTCTTGCCGTGCAACAGGTGCAGGAAGTGCCCGCCGATGGTCGGCTCGTCCGTCACGCAGTCAATCTTCTTGCCGTCGTGGCTGAAGCGGTACCAGTAGCACATGATCGCCGGGAAAGCGGCGAGCAGGCGGTCGGTGACATCGCGTTGCACGCTGAAGTCTTTTTCCGGCTCGATATTGCCGAGGAACGAGCAACCGGTGCGCATCACGTCCATTGGGTGGGCGTCGGCGGGGATGCGTTCGAGCACTTCTTTCAGCGCCTGGGGCAGGTCGCGCAGCGTACTGAGCTTTTTGCTGTAGGCGGCCAACTCGGCTTGGGTCGGCAGTTCGCCGTACAGCAGCAGGTAGGCGACTTCTTCGAACTGCGCGTCGGCGGCCAGTTCACGCACGTCATAGCCGCGGTAGGTCAAGCCGGCACCGGCCTGGCCCACGGTGGACAGTGCGGTCTGCCCGGCCACCTGGCCACGCAGGCCGGCACCACTCAATACTTTTGCTTCAGCCATGGTTGTTCTCCAATTTTGTAGTTATTCAGGGAGGCGTGTTCGTTACTTTTTCGCGGCGAACAGCGCGTCGAGCTTCTGCTCGAAGGTGTGGTAGTCGATGCGATCGTAAAGCTCCATGCGGGTTTGCATGGTGTCGATCACGTTCTGTTGGGTGCCGTCGCGACGGATCGCGGTGTAGACGTTCTCGGCGGCCTTGTTCATGGCACGAAAGGCCGAGAGCGGGTACAGCACGATGGAAACATCGGCAGATTTCAACTGTTCGGTGGTGTACAGCGGCGTGGCGCCGAATTCGGTGATGTTGGCCAGGATTGGGGCCTTCACGCGGGAGGCGAACAGCTTGTACATCTCCAGCTCAGTGATGGCTTCCGGGAACACCATGTCGGCGCCGGCTTCGATGCACGCGGCAGCCCGTTCTAAGGCCGACTCCAACCCTTCGACCGCCAGCGCGTCGGTGCGCGCCATGATCACGAAGCTGTCATCGGTGCGCGCATCCACGGCGGCCTTGATGCGGTCGACCATTTCCTGCTGGGACACGATTTCCTTGTTCGGGCGATGGCCGCAGCGCTTGGCGCCGACCTGGTCTTCAATATGGATCGCGGCGGCGCCGAACTTGATCATCGACTTGACCGTGCGCGCCACGTTGAACGCCGACGAGCCGAACCCGGTGTCCACGTCCACCAGCAGCGGCAGGTCGCACACGTCGGTGATGCGGCGCACGTCGGTCAGTACGTCGTCCAGGCCGGTGATGCCCAGGTCCGGCACCCCCAGGGAACCGGCTGCGACGCCGCCGCCCGACAGATAAATCGCCTTGAAGCCGGCACGCTTGGCCAGCAGCGCGTGGTTGGCGTTGATCGCACCGACCACCTGCAACGGCTGCTCGCTGGCGACCGCGTCACGAAAACGTTGGCCTGGAGTGCTTTTATTGTTGGAACTCATGACTCACCTCGTTCAGGAGCGCCGCCGGGGAAGTGGCGGGCAATGTTGCGTTTGGAGGCACCGATGTGACGGCGCATCAACAGTTCGGCCAGTTCACCGTCGCGATCGGCAATCGCGTCGAGAATGCGGTGATGTTCGGCAAAGGCCTGGCGTGGACGATTGGGGGTGGCGGAGAACTGGATGCGGTACATGCGCACCAACTGGTAGAGCTCGCCGCAGAGCATTTGGGTCAGGGTGCGATTTCCGGCGCCTTGAATTATCCGGTAATGAAAATCGAAGTCGCCTTCCTGCTGGTAGTAGCCGAGGCCGGCCTGGAACGCTTCGTCGCGCTCGTGGGTGTGCAGTACCTGGCGCAGTTCTTCGATCTCCGCGTCGGTCATGCGCTCGGCGGCCAGCCGGCAGGCCATGCCTTCCAGGGACTCGCGGATTTCATACAGCTCAACCAGCTCGGCATGGCTCAAGGACACCACTCGCGCGCCGACGTGAGGCACGCGCACCAGCAGGCGCTGGCCTTCCAGGCGGTGGATCGCCTCGCGCAGCGGACCGCGGCTGATGCCGTAGGTGCGCGCCAGCTCGGGCTCGGAGATTTTGCTGCCGGGGGCGATCTCGCCCTTGACAATGGCGGCCTGGATACGCCGGAAGACATTCTCGGACATGGTCTGGGCATCGTCTTGCGCCACCACTGGGGTTTCCAGCTGATCCAGCATATTGTCGACACCTTTAAAAGCAATGCGGCAAAAACTAGCCAATCAGCCCCACTTAGTCAAAGAATAAATACACATTGTCGACAATCGTCTAATAACCGTCGGTTGCACCCTATCAGGGCATGGCCGGCTGCCAGCGCTGGCGTCAGAAAAGCATCATGTTAGAATGCCCGCCGCATTTGCCTGACATCGCTTGATGAAACGGCGCACGAAGGAGCTTGCGCAGTCATGCCAGTCGCCTTGAATTCAACATCGCACTGCACAGCCTCGGGATCTATGAGACTCAAGCCCTTCCTTTTATTGATTTGCCTGCTGGCCGCACCAGGCCTTGGCGCTGCCGCCGAGAAGAGCGTGTATGGCCTCAACGAATACGCGCAGTTGGCCGGGATCGACCTGGAAGTAGCCGCCAAACTGGACACTGGCGCCAAGACCGCCTCCCTCAGCGCCCGGGATATCAAGCGCTTCAAGCGCAATGGTGAATCCTGGGTACGTTTCTACCTGGCCATCGACACCGCCCATTCCCACCCCATCGAGCGCCCCCTGGCCCGCGTCAGCAAGATCAAGCGCCGCGCCGGTGACTACGACCCCGATGAAGACAAGAACTATACCGCCCGTCCGGTGATTGCCCTGGACATCTGCATGGGCACCGCTTTACGCAGCATCGAAGTGAACTTGACTGACCGCAGCGCCTTCCAATACCCGCTGCTGATCGGCTCCGAAGCGTTGAAACGCTTTGATGCGCTGGTCGACCCCAGTCTTAAATATGCAGCAGGCAAACCCGCCTGCGCCGCCGACGCTCATACCGCCGAGTAAACCGAATGCGCTCTCTGACCCTGCACCTGAGAATCCTGATCGCCATCCTGGTGATCCTGGGTATTTCGGTCACCTGCTACCAGATCTTCGTGCTGGGGATCCCCGTTACCGAGGACGCCACCGACGACTTGTGGAACATCGACGCCAAGGTCGAGTTCGTCGCCAACCCGAAAGACCCGGTGAAAATCCAGATGTTCGTGCCGCCGCTGAGCCGCGACTTCGTCAGCCTCAATGAAAGTTTTATCTCGAACAATTACGGCGTGAGCGTCAACCGCACCGACGGCAACCGCAAGGTCACCTGGTCGGCGCGCCGTGCCAAGGGCAACCAGACCCTGTATTACCGCCTGGTGCTGACCAAGCGCTACAGCGGCGAAAAGGTCAAGATCAAAGGCCCGACCTTCCGCGACAGCATCGCCGTGGAAGGCCCGGAAAAAATCGCCGCCGAAGCCCTGCTCGCGCCGATCCGCCAACACTCGGCCGACGTCGAAACCTTTATCACCGAAGCCATCAAGCGCACCAACAACCTCAACGACGACAACGTTAAGCTGCTGCTGGCGGGCGACCCGTCGATTCCGCACAAGGCCAAGATCGTCGAGTTGCTGCTATCCATCGCCCATGTGCCGGTGGAAAAAGTCCACACCATTCGCCTGGTGGCCGACCAGCCGCAATCCCCGGAACTGTGGCTGCGCAGCTTCAATGGCAATGACTGGCTGTACTTCAACCCGGAAACCGGCGAGCAAGGCCTGCCGGCCGACCGTCTGCTGTGGTGGACCGGCGATGAAAACCTGATCACCGTCGATGGCGGCAAGAAAGCCATGGTCACCTTCAGCCTTAACAACAGCGAAATGAACGCGATTCGCCTGGCCAAGCTGACCGACGAGAACACCGACGCCAACTTCCTCGAATACTCGCTGTACGGCCTGCCGCTGCAGACCCAGCAGACCTTCATGATCATGGTGATGATCCCGATTGGGGTGCTGGTGATCCTGATCCTGCGCAACCTGATCGGCCTGCAGACCCTCGGCACCTTTACCCCGGTGCTGATCGCGCTGGCGTTCCGCGAGACGCAGCTGGGCTTCGGGATCGTGCTGTTCACGATTATTACGGCGCTGGGGTTATCCCTCAGGTCTTATCTGGAACACTTGAAGTTGCAAATGCTGCCGAGGTTGTCGGTGGTGCTGACCTTCGTGGTGGTACTGATCGCGGCCATCAGCCTGTTCAGCCACAAGCTGGGCCTGGAACGCGGGCTGTCGGTGGCGCTGTTCCCGATGGTGATTTTGACCATGACCATCGAACGCCTGTCGATCACCTGGGAAGAACGCGGCGCCAACCATGCGCTTAAAGTCGCGATCGGCACCTTGTTCGCGGCGTCCCTGGCGCACTTGATCATGAGCGTGCCGGAGCTGGTCTACTTCGTGTTCACCTTCCCGGCGATCCTGCTGATCCTGGTGGGTTTCATGCTGGCCATGGGGCGTTATCGCGGCTACCGCCTGACCGAACTGGTGCGTTTCAAGGCGTTCCTGAAGGCTGATTCGTAATGTTCGGCTTCTGGAAGACCTGGAAAGCCCTGGAAGCGCGGGGGATCATGGGCATCAACCGGCGTAACGCCGACTACGTGCTCAAGTACAACAAGCGCAGCCTGTACCCGATCGTGGATGACAAGATCATCACCAAGGAACGGGCGATGGCGGCCGGCATTCACGTGCCGGAGATGTACGGGGTCATTTCCACTGAGAAGGAAATCGACAAGCTTGACGAGATTATCGGCGGGCGCAGCGACTTCGTGATCAAGCCGGCCCAGGGCGCCGGCGGTGATGGCATCCTGGTGGTGGCGGACCGCTTTGAAGGGCGCTATCGCACGGTGTCGGGCAAGATCATCAGCCATGAGGAGATCGAGCACCAGATCTCGAGCATTCTCACCGGCCTGTATTCCCTGGGCGGCCACCGCGACCGCGCGCTGATCGAGTACCGCGTGGTGCCCGACCAGATCTTCAAGAGCATCAGCTACGAAGGCGTACCGGATATCCGCATCATCGTGCTGATGGGCTACCCGGTGATGGCCATGCTGCGCTTGCCGACCCGCCAGTCCGGCGGCAAGGCCAACCTGCACCAGGGCGCGATTGGCGTGGGGGTCGACCTGGCAACCGGCCTGACCCTGCGTGGCACCTGGCTGAACAACATCATCACCAAGCACCCCGACACCACCAATGCGGTGGACGGCGTGCAACTGCCCAACTGGGACGGTTTCATGAAGCTCGCGGCAGGCTGCTACGAGCTGTGCGGGTTGGGTTATATCGGCGTGGACATGGTGTTGGACCAGGAAAAAGGCCCACTGATTCTCGAGCTGAATGCGCGGCCAGGGCTGAATATCCAGATTGCCAATGACTGCGGCTTGACCCTACGCACCCACGCGGTTGAAGCGCGGCTCGAAGCATTGAAGGCCGCAGGCGTCACGGAAACCCCTGAAGAGCGGGTGAAATTTGTGCAGGAAATGTTTGGGCATATTCCTGCTGTGGAAGGCTGATCGACTCTCAATCTGTCTATCGCCGACATCCCCCCCTAGGACCAAGTCCTACGGGGGACTACAATCGCATCCCCCACGCCAACGGCTGATCCACCCCGCATGTCGACCTGTTCCGTTCACCCGCTGCCCTACCGGGCCAACCCCGCCGACTACTTTGCGGCGATCCGCCACGCCCCCGGCGCGATACTGCTCGACAGCGGCCGCCCCTCGGCTGACCGTGGGCGTTACGACCTGCTCAGCGCCTGGCCAATCGAGACGCTGACGGTAGAGCCTGACGAAAGTGGCAGCAACTTCCTGCAGCGTTTACGGAACAACCTGACGCAGCTGGGTGAAGCGGCAATCCCCCAAGGTCTTGAGCTACCGTTTGCCGGCGGGCTGATTGGCTACCTGAGTTATGACTTTGGCCGGCACCTGGAGCCTATGCCGCACCTGGCAGCAGACGACTTGCACCTGCCGGACGCGCGCTTCGGCCTGTACGCCTGGGCGCTGATCAGCGATCACCAGGCGCAGACCAGCCAGTTGGTGTTTCACCCCTCCTTGGCTGAAAGCGAGCGGCAGCGGTTGGTCGCGTTGTTCGGCCATGACGTTGTCGTCGAAGCGGCCAGGTTCAAACTTCAAGGCCCCATGGCGCCGGACCTCAGCGCCGAGGCTTACCGGCAGGCCATCGTGCGCATTCAGGATTACATCCAGGCCGGCGACTGCTACCAGGTCAATTTCGCCCAGCGCTTCCGCGCGCCGTGCATCGGCGATCCGTGGGTGGCTTACTGCACCTTGCGCGAAGCCTGCCCCACGCCGTTTTCCGGGTTCCAAAGCCTGCCGGATGACGGCGCGGTGCTGAGCCTGTCACCGGAGCGCTTTGTGCGCATCAGCGAACGCCAGGTCGAAACCCGCCCGATCAAAGGCACCCGCCCGCGCGGCATCACGCCACAAGAAGACGCCGCGAATGCCGCCGAATTGCTGGCCAGCCCCAAGGATCGCGCGGAAAACCTTATGATCGTCGACCTGCTGCGCAACGACCTGGGCCGCACCTGCCGCACCGGCTCGGTGAAAGTGCCGGAGCTGTTCAGCCTGGAAAGCTACCCCAACGTGCACCACTTGGTCAGCAGCGTGACCGGCGAATTGGCCGATGACAAAGACGCCCTCGACCTGATCGCCGGCAGCTTCCCCGGCGGCTCCATCACCGGCGCGCCGAAGATCCGCGCGATGCAGATCATCGACGAGCTGGAGCCGACCCGACGCGGGTTGTACTGCGGTTCGCTGGTGTACCTGGACGTGCGCGGCGAGATGGACAGCTCGATTGCGATCCGCAGCTTGCTGGTCAAGGATGGGCAAGTGTGCTGCTGGGGCGGCGGCGGGATTGTCGCGGATTCGCAGTGGGAGGCGGAGTATCAGGAGTCGCTGACCAAGGTGCGGGTGTTGTTACACACTTTGGAAAACCTGTAGCGCAAGGTTCTTTCGCGCTGAAAACGCGTGTGTTTACTTGTCGAAGATGTTTGCGCGATTGCACGTGAGCAGCGGTACGAGCGGGCGTGTTTGCGAAGTGCTGAATCACACGCGCAAGCTGAGCTTGTCGATGATCAAACGCCTGCATGAAGGCGTGAGTATCCCTTATGAGCGACTGCTTGCAGGCGTTCAGCAGGGAAATGCGCACTGACTCTAACGGCCTCATCGCGGGCAAGCCCGACTCCCACATGCTGATGTGTGACCCCAATAAGATGTGGGAGCTAGCTTGCCTGCGATAGGGCCGTCAGCCTCGCTGAATAACTTACAGGCTCAGTTGCCGGTTCGATGCCTTGATGAACTCTTTCTTCAAATCCTCAAAGGTATGCACTGCCGGGAATTGCGGGAACTCGCGAATCACATTCTCCGGCGCGTGGAACAGAATCCCCCGGTCAGCTTCGCCGAGCATGGTGGTGTCGTTGTAGGAATCGCCGGCGGCGATCACGCGGTAGTAGAGGGTCTTGAACGCCAGCACCGACTGGCGCTTGGGGTCTTTCTGGCGCAGTTGGTAACTGACCACCCGGTCGTTTTCATCGGTGATCAGGCGGTGGCACAACAGCGTCGGGAAGCCCAGCTGGCGCATCAGCGGCTGGGAGAATTCGTAGAAGGTGTCCGACAGGATCACCACCTGGAAGCGTTCACGCAGCCAGTTGACGAATTCGATGGCACCGTCCAGCGGCTTGAGGGTGGCGATCACGGCCTGGATATCGGCGAGCTTCAGCCCATGCTCGTCGAGGATGCGCAGGCGCTGCTGCATCAGCACGTCGTAGTCGGGAATATCCCGTGTGGTGGCCCGCAGGGATTCGATACCGGTTTTTTCGGCGAAGGCGATCCAGATTTCCGGCACCAGCACCCCTTCCAGGTCAAGACAGGCAATTTCCACAAGACGCTCCCATTGGTTTTATTAAGTTGGGCCAGCAAAAAGCTCTGCCGAACTCTAGCGATTCAAGCCCGCCGCCGCAACGCAGAGCGGATTTTGATACCATCGCTCCCCTATAGAGCGCTCAGCGCCACTGACCTGTAGGAACCGTGCTGATGAACCAAACCTTCGACGTCGCTGAACTCGCCGCGACTTACGCCAACAAATCCGCCCAGGACATTCTCAAGCTGGCTTTCAGCCAGTTCGGTGATGACCTGTGGATTTCCTTCAGCGGCGCCGAGGACGTGGTGCTGGTAGACATGGCCTGGAAGCTCAACAAGAACGTCAAGGTGTTCAGCCTCGACACCGGCCGCCTGCACCCCGAGACCTATAGGTTTATCGAGCAGGTGCGCGACTTCTACAAGATCGACATCGAACTGATCTCGCCGGACCAGAGCATGCTGGAACCCTTCGTCAAGGAGAAGGGCCTGTTCAGCTTTTACAAGGATGGCCATGGCGAGTGCTGCGGTGTGCGCAAAATCGAACCGCTGCGCCGCAAGCTTTCCGGCGTGAATGCCTGGGCCACCGGCCAGCGCCGTGACCAGAGCCCCGGCACCCGCAGCCAGGTGGCGGTGTTGGAGATCGACACGGCCTTCTCCACCCCGGAACGCACGCTGTACAAATTCAACCCGCTGGCGCAGATGACCAGCGAAGAAGTCTGGGGTTACATCCGCATGCTGGAGCTGCCTTACAACAGCCTGCATGAGCGCGGTTTTATCAGCATCGGCTGCGAGCCCTGCACCCGCCCGGTGTTGCCGAACCAGCACGAGCGCGAAGGCCGCTGGTGGTGGGAAGAAGCGACGCAGAAGGAATGCGGGCTGCACGCCGGCAACATCATCAGCAAGGCCTAGGCGCTGTCGCTGTAAAACCTGTGGGAGCGGGCTTGCTCGCGAAGGCGGTGGTTCAGTCGATGCATTCGGTGACTGGCACACCGCCTTCGCGGGCAAGCCAGCTCCCACATTTGCTTTGTGGTGGACACAAGTCCTGTACACACCTTTGTAACTATCGGTGCCATTTATGTGTGCAATCTAAATTCCTTCGCACCAAAACGTAACACCCCTCCCCGCTCAATGTTTACCGCTTGAATAGAGCGCCTCCCCCGTAAAAAATAAATAGCTGTTCAATCGGTCAATTTATATCGCTTTGAATTCAGTCAGTTATTTACTAACCCTGTAAAAACGAAATTACCCGCAGTTTTCATAGATCGAAAACTGGCACGCATGTGGCTTAAGGTGAAACACGCTTTGTATACAATAAATACAAAACCTACATACACTTTGCCATCAGCGGCTTGTCTGCCGATGTGCTGGAGCCTGCCGGAATGCGCACAAGCCTCTCGAACACTCTCGCACTGGATCTGCCCGCCACCTCCCTGAACCCCGAGGCCGTCAGCCCAGGCCCTTTGGTGCTGAGCCCGCGCCTGCACAACAAGGACCTGGCGCCGACCAAGGTCGAAGGCCGGCGCTGGGGCCGCTACAGCATCTTTGCGCTGTGGACCAATGATGTGCACAACATCGCCAATTACTCTTTCGCCATTGGTTTGTACGCGCTGGGCCTCGGCGGCTGGCAGATCCTGTTGTCGCTGGGCATCGGCGCGGCGCTGGTGTACTTCTTCATGAACCTGTCGGGGTATATGGGGCAAAAGACCGGCGTGCCGTTTCCGGTTATCAGCCGCATCAGTTTCGGCATCCATGGGGCGCAGATTCCGGCGTTGATCCGCGCGGTCATTGCGATTGCCTGGTTTGGTATCCAGACCTACCTGGCCTCGGTGGTTTTCCGCGTGCTGCTGACCGCGATTCATCCGGGCTTTGCCGACTATGACCACAACTCGATACTCGGCTTGTCCTCGCTGGGCTGGGCGTGTTTTGTGGCGATCTGGCTGGTGCAACTGGTGATCCTGGCCTACGGCATGGAGATGGTGCGGCGCTATGAAGGCTTCGCCGGCCCGGTGATTTTGCTCACCGTCGCCTCGCTGGCCGGCTGGATGTATTTCCAGGCGGGCGGCCACATTGCCTGGTCGATCCGCGAACCGCTGAGCGGCGGCGAGATGTGGCGCAATATCTTTGCCGGCGGCGCGCTGTGGCTGGCCATCTACGGCACGCTGATCCTCAATTTCTGCGACTTCGCGCGCTCCTCGCCGTGCCGCAAGACCATTCAGGTTGGCAACTTCTGGGGCTTGCCGGTGAACATCCTGGTGTTTGCCGCGATCACCGTGCTGCTGTGCGGCGGGCAATTCCAGCTGAATGGCCGGGTGATCGAAAGCCCCACCGAAATCATCGCGGCCATCCCCAATACCTTCTTTCTTGTGCTGGGTTGCCTGGCCTTCCTGATCGTCACCGTGGCGGTGAACATCATGGCCAACTTTGTCGCGCCGGCCTTTGTGCTGAGCAACCTGGCGCCCAAGTACCTGAACTTCCGCCGTGCCGGGTTGATCAGCGCCACCGTGGCGGTGCTGATCCTGCCGTGGAACCTCTATAACAGCCCGCTGGTGATCGTGTATTTCCTGTCTGGCCTGGGCGCCCTGCTGGGGCCGCTTTACGGGGTGATCATGGTCGATTACTGGCTGATCCGTAAAAGCCAGGTAGACGTGCCGCAGCTGTATAGCGAAGACTCGAATGGCGTTTATTACTACAGCCGCGGGGTGAATTTGCGTGCGGTAGCCGCGTTTGTTCCCGCAGCCGTAATTGCCATCCTGCTGGCGCTGTTGCCGGGATTTACCAGCGTCTCGCCGTTTTCCTGGCTGTTTGGCGCCGGTATTGCAGGGTTGCTCTACCTGCTGATCGCCAAGCGCCGGCCGTTCTACGCCGATGTCAGCGGCGAAAGCATTGCAGTCGATAACGTCAGTCATTAATCAAGGACATTCCATGCGCATCCTCGTGGTCAACGTCAACACCACCGAATCCATCACCGAGACCATCGCCCAGCAAGCACGGGCGGTGGCCGCACCGGGCACCGAAATTGTCGGGCTCACCCCTTACTTTGGCGCGGAATCGGTGGAGGGCAACTTTGAAAGCTACCTCGCCGCTATCGCCGTGATGGACCGGGTGATGGCCTACGACCAGCCATTCGATGCGGTGATCCAGGCCGGCTACGGCGAACATGGCCGTGAAGGTTTGCAGGAACTGTTGAACGTGCCGGTGGTGGACATCACCGAAGCGGCCGCCAGCACCGCGATGTTCCTGGGCCACGCCTATTCGGTAGTGACTACCCTGGACCGCACGGTGCCGCTGATCGAAGACCGCCTGAAACTCGCCGGTTTATACCAGCGCTGCGCCTCGGTGCGCGCCAGCGGCATGGCGGTACTCGAACTGGAAGAAGACCCTCTGGCCGCCATGGAAGCCATCGTGCGTCAGGCCGAGCTGGCCATCAGCGAAGACAAGGCCGAGGTGATTTGCCTGGGTTGCGGCGGTATGGCCGGCCTCGATGAGCAGATTCGCCACCGCACCGGCGTGCCGGTGGTGGATGGAGTGACCGCAGCGGTCACGATTGCCGAATCCCTGGTGCGGCTGGGGTTATCGACGTCGAAGATTCGGACCTACGCGACGCCAAGACCGAAGAAGGTCATTGGCTGGCCCGGTAAGTTCGGTCACTGAAAAACAACTGTGGGAGGGGGCTTGCCCCTGCCCCATTCAGATCGCGCTGAACCGCTGTCCCAAACCCTGCTCGGCAAACTGCTCGATGATGAAATCCACAAACGCCCGGGTCTTGCCCGGCAGCAGTTTGTGCTCGGCGTAGTAGATGGAAATATTGCCGTCGTCGACATACCAGTCAGGCAGCACCCGCACCACCTCGCCGCTGTCGAGAAATGGCACGGCCATCGGCATACTCACCAGCGCGATACCCAGCCCTTGGCCGCTGGCGCAGCAGGCGGCTTCGGAATCACTCATGGTCATGCCGGGTTTCAGCGCCAGCGGGCGTTGGTCACGCTCCGGGCCAGTGAGCTGCCAGGAACGTATGCGCCCGGTTTGCGGGGAGCGGATCAGGATGCCCAGGCAACGCGACAAGTCTTCAGGCGCCATGACCGGCGAGCGCCGTGCCAAGTAACCCGGCGAAGCCACCAGCACCCGGTGCGCCGGTGACAGCTTGCGCGCAACGACGCCTTGCGGCAGCTCGAACCCCCCGCCAATGGCCGCGTCAAAGCCTTGCCCGATCAAGTCGACCTGGCGGTTATCGAAATGCCAGTCCGGACTGATATCCGGAAAGCGCCGCATGAACTCGCCCAGCAGCGGCACCACATAACGGTTGCCGAACACCGTGCCCATGCTCACCTTGAGCGTGCCCACAGGGCGCCCTTCGGCACTGGCCAGGTTGGCCACGGCGTTCTGGATGGTGGTGAGGCTGCCGCTGACTTCTTCGAGGAACAGCTTGCCGGCTTCGGTCAGGGTCAGGCGCCGGGTGCTGCGCTGGAACAGGCGAACACCCAGGCGTGCTTCGAGCTTGGCGACGCTTTTGCCGACTGCCGCCGGGGTCAGGCTCAGGTGGCGGGCGGCCTCGGCGAAGCTGCCGCCCTCGGCGCTGCGCACAAAGCATTCGATACTGCCAAAGCTTTCCATATCCGCCTATTCCCAACTTTTGGTTTACACAGACTATAGCAATCACGGTCTACCGGGTTACGGGTGTGAGGTCGATACTCAGCCCATCAACTACTTGGAGATCGACATGACTACACAAAATCTCACCGGCAAAGTCGCCTTGGTTCAAGGCGGTTCGCGCGGCATCGGCGCCGCCATCGTCAAGCGCTTGGCGGCACAGGGCGCAGCGGTCGCCTTCACCTACGTCAGCTCGGCGACCAAGGCTGAAGCCTTGCAGAACAGCGTGATCAGCGCAGGCGGCAAAGCCCTGGCGATTCAGGCCGACAGCGCTGACGCCACGGCGATTCGCAACGCAGTCAACGCCACCGTCGAAGCCTTCGGCCGCCTGGATATCCTGGTGAACAACGCCGGCGTGCTGGCCATTGCACCGCTGGAAGACTTCACACTGGAAGACTTCGACCAGACCCTGGCAATCAACGTGCGCAGCGTGTTTATCGCGACCCAGGAAGCGGCCAAGCATATGGGTGAAGGTGGCCGGGTGATCAATATCGGCAGCACCAACGCCGAGCGCATGCCGTTTGGCGGTGGCGGCCCGTATGCGATGAGCAAGGCGGCGCTGGTAGGCTTGACCAAGGGCCTGGCGCGAGACCTGGGCCCGCGCGGCATCACTATCAATAACGTGCAGCCAGGGCCGGTGGACACCGATATGAACCCGGCGAACAGCGATTTTGCCGAGACCCTGATCGGGTTGATGGCGGTCGGGCGTTATGGGCAGGTGGAAGAGATTGCGAGTTTTGTGGCGTATCTGGCGGGGCCTGAGGCTGGGTATATCACGGGGGCCAGCCTGACCATTGATGGTGGTTTCAGCGCATAAGTTTTCTGCAACAGTGCCAAACCATCTGTGGGAGCGGGCTTGCTCGCGAAAACGGAGTGTCAGTGACTGAATAAGTCGACTGATACACCGCTTTCGCGAGCAAGCCCGCTCCCAC
>NZ_JBAWDE010000426.1:0-31068 GCF_049590575.1 Pseudomonas sp. | reverse complement strand
CGTCAATTCCCCCTGGGGCCGCCGCCTGGCCCAGGCCGTCGGCCTGCCGCAACCCTTGCCGCTACAACGCCATCGCAGCGGCCGGCAGGGCCTGGCCAACCCGGTGATTATCGCCGGGGCAGGGCGGCTCTCCACCCACGTGCAACACATCTTCACCGCCACCGACACCGTAAGCGCCACCCCGGCCACGCCCAAGGCACCGTCCACGGTCAAGGTGCAGGGTGCAGTCTTCGACGCCAGCGGCGTGGCCAGCCCGCAACAGCTGGACGAGCTGTATGAATTTTTCCACGCCAACGCCAAGCGCCTCGGCCAACACAGCCGCGTGGTGGTGCTGGGCACCGCACCGGAACATTGCCAGGATTTGCCCCAGGCCATCGCCCAGCGCGCCCTTGAAGGCCTGGTGCGTTCACTGGCCAAGGAGCTGCGCCGGGCGATCACCGTGCAATTGATCTACGTGGCGCCCGGCGCCGAAGACGCTCTGGACAGCAGCTTGCGCTTCTTCCTGTCGCGCCGTTCGGCCTATGTGTCGGGGCAAATGGTGCGCCTGGAAAAGCCAGTGGACGGCGCGGTCGCCGTGAACTGGGACAAACCCTTCGCCGGTCGGCGTGCGCTGGTGACTGGCGCCTCTCGTGGCATTGGGTTGGCCATCGCCCAAGTGCTGGCCCGCGACGGCGCCCATGTGGTCTGTGTCGATGTGCCCCAAGCCCAGGACGCGCTGCGCCAGGCCGCCGATACCGTGAACGGCTCCGCGTTGCCGCTGGACATCACCGCCGCGGACGCCGCCGCGCTGCTGCAGGCGCATGTCAGCCAATACGGCGCGTTCGACGTGGTGGTGCACAACGCCGGTATTACCCGCGACAAAACCATCGCCAAAATGCCTGAAGCCGCCTGGCGCAGCGTCATGGCGGTCAACCTTGAGGCGCCGTGGCAACTGAGCCATGCACTGCTGGAAAACCAGGGGCTGAACCCCGGTGGCCGCATCGTCTGCGTGTCGTCTATTTCCGGCATCGCCGGCAACCTCGGGCAAAGCAACTACGCCACTTCCAAAGCCGGTGTGATCGGCCTGGTGCAAGGCCTGGCGCCGCGCGCGGCGGCGCAGCAGGTCACGGTGAATGCGGTGGCGCCGGGGTTTATCGAAACCCAGATGACCGCGAAAATCCCGCTGATGATTCGCGAAGCGGGGCGGCGCATGAACTCCCTGTCCCAGGGCGGGCAGCCGGTCGATGTGGCCGAGACCATCGCCTGGCTCGCGCACCCGGCGTCTGGCGGGGTCAACGGCCAAGTCGTACGCGTGTGCGGCCAAAGCCTGCTGGGAGCCTGAGCCATGGACTACGTGACACACATCATCGACCCGCCGCCCTCGCGCACCCAGCTGTTGCTGGACGGCGTGCGCGCCCTGCACAAACCCAAACTCGACGGTGCGCCGCTGCTGCCCAGGGAGCGCCTGGTGCGCGCGGCGGTGGAGTTGTCCGCCGCCGGCATCGCCGCCTATGGCCGTGCCTGCGGTTTTCGCCGTGAGCAGGGCGTGCCGCTGTCCTATCCCCACGTAGTGGCGTTCCCACTGCACTTGATGCTGCTGACGCGGCCGAGCTTTCCCTACCCGGCCAGCGGCATGGTGCATTTGGCCAACCGCATTCGCCAGCACCAGCGCCTGCAGGAAGGTCAGGCGCTGCGGGTGGAAGTGTTCGGCGAGCGCTGGGTCGCCCATCCCAAGGGCCAGGCGCTGAGCATCGCCACTCGGGCCTACAGCGCGGGCACCCTGGTGTGGGAAAGCGACAGCCTGTACCTGCGCCGTGACGTCATGAACCCCGTGGGTGAGCCATGGGGCGACGCACTGCCGTTGCAGGAAGACGGCCTGCTGCGCACCCAGCGCTGGGTCTTGCCCGCCGACCTGGGGCGGCGCTTTGCCAGGGTCTCGGGGGATTTCAATCCGATTCATACCTCAGTCATTGGCGCGAAAATCTTCGGCTTTCGCCGCGCCATCGCCCACGGCATGTGGACGTTGGGCCGCGCCCTGGCCGCCCAGCAACCGCCAGGCGGGCTGGCCCAGGCCGAAGCCCATTGCGACTTCAAGTTGCCGATCTTTCTGCCCGGCCAGGTCGCTTTGTGGAGCCACCCCGTGACCGGCCCGCGCCGCGAATTCGAAGTGCGCAATGTTGCCGGCGACAAACCCCATATGCGCGGGTTATTCATCTGGAACGAGAGCCCTACATGAGTGACTACAGCTTCACCCCAGCCGCGGTGCGCCGCGTGGCGATTATCGGCGGTAACCGCCTTCCGTTTGCCCGTTCCAACACGGTTTACGCCCACGACAGCAACCAGGATTTGCTGGTGGCCGCCCTGCAAGGCCTGGTCGACCGTTACCACCTGCACGGCCAGCGCCTGGGCGAGTTTGCCGCCGGCGCGGTGATCAAGCATTCGCGGGACTTCAACCTGGCGCGTGAGTCGCTGCTGTCGACCACGCTGTCGCCGGACACACCCGCCTACGACGTGCAACAAGCCTGCGGTACCGGCCTGGAAGCGGCCTTGCTGGTGGCGAATAAAATCGCCCTCGGCCAGATCGAGGTCGGCATTGCCGGGGGCGCCGACACCACCTCGGACGCGCCCATCGGCATCAACGAATCCCTGCGCCACACCTTGCTCGCAGCCAACCGCGCCAAGGGCCTGGGCGACAAGCTCAAGACCTTGCTGAAGGTGCGCCCGTCGATGTTCTTCAAGCCGCTGCTGCCGCGCAATGGCGAACCGCGCACCGGCCTGTCGATGGGCGAGCATTGCGAAGAAATGGCCAAGCGCTGGCAGATCAAGCGCCTGGCCCAGGATGAATTGACCCTCACCAGCCACCAGCGCCTGGACGCCGCCTACAAACGCGGGTTCTTTGACGACCTGATCAGCCCCCATCGCGGCCTCGCGCGGGACAACAACCTGCGCGCCGACGCCAGCCTGGAAAAGCTCGCCGGCCTGGCCCCGGCCTACGACCGCCACAACGGCAGCCTCACCGCGGGCAACTCGACGCCGCTGACCGATGGCGCCTCGGTAGTGCTGCTGGCCAGCGAGGCATGGGCGGCCGCCAATGGCTGGCCGGTGCTGGCTTACCTGCGCACCGGCGAGACGGCGGCGGTGAACTTTGTCGACGGCACCGAAGGCCTGCTGATGGCCCCGGCCTACGCGGTGCCGCGCATGCTCAAGCGTGAAGGGCTGAGCTTTGCCGACTTCGATTTCTTCGAGATCCACGAAGCCTTCGCCGCCCAGGTGCTGTGCACGCTCAAGGCCTGGGAAGACCCGGATTACTGCCGCGAGCGGCTGGGCCTGGACGCACCGCTGGGGCCCGTCGACCGCGCCAGGATGAACGTCAATGGCGGCTCGCTCGGCTGCGGCCACCCGTTTGCCGCCACCGGTGGCCGGCAATTGGCAACCTTGGCCAAAACCATCCACGACAACGGCGGTGGGCGCGGCCTGATCTCGATCTGCGCGGCGGGCGGGCTGGGCATTACCGCCATCGTCGAAAAGTAGCGTTATCAAAAACAACAACAAGGAGACTGCCATGAACGCTGTAAGCCAGGAACACACCGAACGGATCTGGTTGAACGCTTACCTGCCCGGCGTCCCGGCAGACATCGATGCCGCTATCGAGGCCTACCCGTCGTTGCGCGAGGTGTTCCTTGAGCACCTGGAAAAGTACCGCGAGCGTGTGGCCTACGTCAGCATCGGCACCGAAATGACCTACGCCGACTGGCACGTACAGGGCATTGCGTTCGCCGCCTGGCTGCAGGCCGAGGGCGTGAAACCGGGTGATCGCGTGGCGCTGATGATGCCCAATTGCTTGCAGTACCCGATCTGCCTGCTCGGCACCCTTTTGGCGGGGGCGGTGGTGGTCAACGTCAACCCGTTGTACACCGCCCATGAGCTCAAGCATTTGCTCACGGACAGCGGCGCGCAAACCGTGGTGATTTTTGAAAACTTCGCCCACACCCTGGCAAAAGTCATCACCGGCAGCCGTGTAAAACGCGTGGTGGTGGCGGCCATCGGCGACCTGCTCGGCACCTTCAAGGGCGCGGCGATGAACTTCATCCTGCGCAGCGTGCAAAAACAGGTGCCCGCGTTCAACCTGCGCGGCGCGGTGCGGTTCAATCAGACGCTCAAACAGGGCCGTGGGCTGAACTATTTCCCGATGGACATGCACCTCGACGACCTGGCTTTCCTGCAATACACCGGCGGCACCACGGGGGATGCCAAGGGGGTGATGCTCAGCCACCGCAATATCATCGCCAACCTGCTGCAAGCCAAGGCCTGGGTCGGCGACCAACTGGACCAGCACAAGCAGGAAACCAACGTCACCTTGCTGCCGCTGTACCACATCTTTTCACTGACGGTGAACTGCCTGATGTTTATGTGCCTGGGCGGGCGCAACATCCTGATCGCCAACCCACGGGACGTGAAACGCGTGCAGATGATCCTGCGCAAGGAGCGCTTCAACGGGATTGCCGGGGTCAACACGCTGTTTAATGGCTTGCTGGAGAACCAGGAGTTCTGCGCGCGGGACTTTTCCGACCTGCGCATGGTGATCGCCGGCGGCATGGCCACGCACACGGCGGTGGCCAAGCGCTGGAAGGAAGTCACCGGGCTGCCGATCATCGAAGGCTATGGGCTGACCGAGTGTTCGCCGGTGGTGAGCATTAGCCCGATCAACATCGCGCGCATGCGTGAGATGGACTTCACCGGCAGCATCGGCGTGCCATTGCCGTCGACCTGGGTGCGGTTTATTCGCGAAGACGGCGAACTGGCCGAGATTGGCGAGCAGGGCGAACTGCAAGTGCGCGGCCCGCAGGTGATGCAGGGCTACTGGCAGCGCCCCAGGGAGACCGCCGAGGTGCTCGACGCCGAGGGCTGGCTGTCGACCGGGGATATCGGGGTGATGGACGCGCGCGGGTATATCCGCCTGGTGGACCGCAAGAAGGACATGATTCTGGTCTCGGGCTTCAACGTGTACCCCAACGAAATCGAAGACGTGGTGGCGCTGCACCCGGGGGTGGGGGAGGTGGCGGCAATTGGCGTGGAGGATGGCGTGACGGGCGAGAAGGTCAAGATCATCGTGGTGCGCAAGGACCCGAACCTGACCCAGGAACAGATCCTCGCGCACTGCCGGGAGTACCTGACGGGGTACAAGGTGCCCAAGTATGTGGAGTTTCGGACGACCGAGTTGCCTAAAACCACAGTAGGCAAAGTACTGCGCCGGGCCTTGCGCTGATTATCGGCTGTACACCGTCCAAAGGTGGGAGCTGGCTTGCCTGCGAAACAGACGACTCGGTCTTTCAGGTACACCGAGGTGATGCCTTCGCAGGCAAGCCAGCTCCCACAGGGTTTTGCATTGTGTTTCAGACCGAGTCCACCTTGACCCAACGTTCCTCTCGGGCCGCCACACGAATCGCCGTCGCCAGCCGCTCGACCGCCCACGCCGCGTCAAAGTCAGTGCCATCCGCGCCCTGGCCAGCCACGGCCATGATCAACTCCTGCACCTCCAGCGTCTTCAATTCGTTGTACCCCAACTGATGCCCCGCGGCCGGGCTGAACGCCGCGTAGCCGGGCAGGGCAGGACCGGCCAACAGACGCTGAAAACCTTCCTGGCCGACACGGCACAGGCGCAGTTCATTCAAGCGCTCCTGGTCGAACGCCAACGTGCCCTGGGTGCCGCTGATCTCGAAACTCAGGTGGTTCTTGTAACCGTGCTTGAGCCAGCTGCTGCTCACCGTGCCGCGCGCACCGTTGGCGAAACGCAGCAGAGCGTGCACCTGGTCATCCACTGCGATGGTTTTATGCTCGGCGCTGCCTGTGACGGCTGGGCGTTGCGCGTGCACGGTCTGGGTGTCGGCACACACGCTGAGCACATCGCCGACCAAGTAGCGCGCCATCGCCAGCAAGTGGCTGCCCAGGTCCGCCAGGGCGCCCCCGGCATGTGCCACTTCGCAGCGCCACGACCAGGGGGATGCCGGGTCGGCCATGAAGTCTTCGCTGAACTCGCCCTGGAAGCTGATGATCTCGCCCAGGTCGCCGTTGGCGATCATCTGCCGGGCCAGGCCGATCATCGGGTTGTGCTGGTAGTTGTAGCCGACGCGCGTCACCACCCCGGCTGCGCTGGCGGCGCGGCGCATGGCGTCGGCCTGCTCCAGGCTCACGGCCAGGGGTTTTTCGCAGTACACCGCCTTGCCGGCGGCAATCGCGGCCATGGCCATGGGGTAATGCAGATGGTTCGGCGTGGTAATGGCCACCACCTCCACCGCCGGGTCGTTGATCAACGCCTGCCAGTCGCCGTGGGCCTGGGCAAACCCCCAGGCCTTGGCGCAACGTTGCGCACGCTCGGTGTCGGCGTCGGCCAGGGCGGCCAGCTTGAGGTGGACCGGCAGTTCAAACACCGCCCGTGCATTGTTGAACGCCAAGGCGTGGGCGCGCCCCATGAAGCCTGTGCCGATCAAGCCGATTCCGAGTTCACGCATAGCCGTGGTCCTTTGGATTATTGTTTTCAGGAGGGTTATTAATGGAATAAAAATTCCCATAATTCAATAGATGGAATAAAAATTCATTAATCAGCCTGGCTGATGCAGGCATATTCAGGCCGTGGTCAAACACCCTCAGTTAACAAAAGATAACGTTGCGCCGATTGTCAGACGATTCGAAAGCCCGATAGGATGGCCCCTGCTTCCTCCAGGCGCTCTAGATTGCAGGTTTCAGGGCCCCGGAAGGCAGGCGATAACAATAATAAAGGGGAGAAAGGTCTATGAGTGAGCCTGTCATGGGTTGGGTTGTTTGCCGCCCACGCGCCGCACGCAGGGTTGCGATGCTGGCCGCAGCGCTCTCGCTGTTTGGACTGGGGGTAGCGTCAGCCGCGTTGTCGACCTCCGTCCAGGCCGCCGGCGATAACACTTTTGCGATTGAATCCCCCAAGGCCGTCAAAGGCCTGATGATCGACGTGGTCCATGCGGGCAAGCGCCTGGTGGCGGTCGGTGATCGCGGGCACATCCTCTATTCCGATGACCAGGGCAGCACCTGGACCCAGGCCAAAGTGCCCACCCGGCAACTGCTCACTGCGGTGTTCTTCGTCGACGACAAGCACGGTTGGGCGGTCGGCCATGACGCGCAAATCCTTGCCAGTGCCGACGGCGGTGCCAGCTGGACCCAGCAATACCAGGACCTCAAGCGCGAAGCCCCGTTGCTTGACGTCTGGTTCAACAATGCCGACCACGGCCTGGCCGTGGGCGCTTACGGTGCGCTGATCGAAACCAGCGACGGCGGCAAAACCTGGGAAGACGTCAGCGACCGCCTCGACAACGAAGACCAATACCACCTCAACGCTATCGCATCGATCAAGGACGCAGGCCTGTTCATTGTCGGTGAGCAGGGCAGCATGTTCCGCTCCAGCGACGACGGCCAGACCTGGGAAAAACTCGAAGGCCCCTACGAGGGCTCGCTGTTCGGCGTGATCGGCACCGCGCAGCCGCACACTCTGTTGGCCTATGGCTTGCGCGGCAATCTTTACCGTTCCACGGATTTTGGCAGCACCTGGGAACAGGTTGAGCTGAACGCAGCGCGCGGGGCGCTGGAGTTTGGTTTGTCGGGCGCGACCTTGCTGGATGACGGCGCCATCGTCGTCGTGGGCAACGGCGGCAGCGTGGTGGTCAGCCACGACGACGGCCGGATCTTCAGCGTGTTCAACCGCCCCGACCGTATTTCGCTGTCGTCGGTGACGGCGGCAGGCAACGGCAACTTGATTCTGGCCGGGCAGGGTGGCGTGCGTGTCGCCACGGCTACTGGCGCTGAACCGACAAAACAATAAGAAGGCGGGGAAAGCATGAGCAGTCATCACAACGATAAAGCGACCTTTCTTGAGCGCCTGATCTTCAACAACCGCCCGGCAGTGATCGTGATCTGCCTGCTGGTGAGCATTTTCCTGTTCTGGCAGGCGACGTTGATTCGCCCATCCACCAGCTTTGAAAAGATGATTCCCCTCAAGCACCCCTTCATCGAAAAGATGATGGAGCACCGCAACGACCTGGCCAACCTCGGCAACACGGTGCGCATTTCGGTGGAGGCCAAGGACGGTGACATCTTCACGAAGGAGTACATGGAGACCCTGCGCCAGATCAACGACGAGGTGTTCTACATCTCCGGCGTCGACCGCTCGGGCCTCAAGTCGCTGTGGAGCCCCAGCGTACGCTGGACCGAAGTGACCGAAGAAGGTTTTGCCGGCGGTGAGGTGATCCCGCAGAGCTATAACGGCTCGCCGCAAAGCCTCGACCAGCTGCGCAACAACGTGCTCAAGTCCGGCCAGGTCGGGCGCCTGGTGGCCAACGACTTCAAGTCGAGCATCGTCGACATCCCGCTGCTGGAGTCCTACCCGGACCCGCAGGACCAGGGCAAGTTGCTGGCCCTGGACTACCGCAAGTTCTCCCATGAGCTCGAAGACAAGATCCGCGACAAATTCGAAGCGCAGAACCCCAACGTCAAGATCCACATTGTCGGCTTTGCCAAGAAAGTCGGTGACCTGATCGACGGCCTGGTGATGGTGGTGCTGTTCTTTGGCATCGCGTTCGTCATCACCTTGATCCTGTTGCTGTGGTTCACCAATTGCCTGCGCAGCACCATCGCGGTGTTGAGCACCACGCTGGTGGCGGTGGTCTGGCAACTCGGCTTGATGCACTTTTTCGGTTTTGGTCTCGACCCGTATTCGATGCTGGTGCCGTTCCTGATCTTCGCCATTGGCATTTCCCATGGCGTGCAGAAAATCAACGGCATCGCCCTGCAATCGAGTGAGGCCGACAACGCGCTGACCGCTGCGCGCCGCACCTTCCGGCAACTGTTCCTGCCGGGGATGATTGCGATCCTTGCCGACGCCGTAGGCTTTATCACGCTGCTGATCATCGAAATCGGCGTGATCCGCGAATTGGCGATCGGCGCTTCCATCGGCGTGGCGGTGATCGTGTTCACCAACCTGATCCTGCTGCCGGTGGCGATTTCCTACGTGGGCATCAGCAAGCGCGCGATCGCCAAAAGCAAAAAAGACGCGCACCGCGAACACCCGTTCTGGCGCCAGCTGTCCAAGTTCGCCAGCCCTAAAGTGGCGCCGGTTTCGATCCTGCTGGCACTGGTCGCCTTTGGCGGCGGCCTCTGGTACAGCCAGAACCTGAAGATCGGCGACCTCGACCAGGGCGCCCCGGAACTGCGCCCGGACTCGCGCTACAACAAAGACAACAACTTCATCATCAGCAACTACTCGACCAGCTCCGACGTGCTGGTGGTGATGGTCAAGACCAAGGCCGAAGGCTGCTCGCGCTACGAAGCCATGGACCCCATCGACCAACTGATGTGGAAGATGCAGAACACCGAGGGCGTGCAGTCGGCGATCTCGCTGGTGACCGTGTCCAAGCAGATGATCAAGGGCATGAACGAGGGCAACCTGAAGTGGGAAACCCTGTCGCGCAACCCCGATGTGCTGAACAACTCCATCGCCCGCGCGGATGGCCTGTACAACAACAATTGCTCGCTGGCGCCGGTGCTGGTGTTCCTCAACGACCACAAGGCCGAGACCCTCGACCGCGCCGTGCATGCGGTGCAGGACTTCGCCAAGGACAACAACAAGGACGGCCTGGAATTCATCCTGGCGGCCGGTAACGCCGGGATCGAAGCGGCCACCAACGAGGTGATCAAGGAGTCGGAGCTGACCATCCTGATTCTTGTGTACCTGTGCGTGGCGACCATGTGCATGATCACCTTCCGTTCGTGGGCGGCGACCCTGTGCATCGTGCTGCCGCTGGTGCTGACCTCGGTGCTGGGCAACGCGCTGATGGCGTTCATGGGCATCGGCGTCAAGGTTGCGACCCTGCCGGTGGTGGCGCTGGGCGTGGGGATCGGCGTGGACTACGGCATCTACATCTACAGCCGCCTGGAAAGCTTCCTGCGCGCCGGTTTGCCGCTGCAAGAGGCGTACTACCAAACGCTTAAATCCACCGGCAAGGCCGTGCTGTTCACCGGTTTGTGCCTGGCCATCGGCGTGTGCACCTGGATCTTCTCGGCCATCAAGTTCCAGGCCGACATGGGCCTGATGCTGACCTTCATGCTGTTGTGGAACATGTTCGGCGCATTGTGGCTGTTGCCGGCGCTGGCGCGGTTCCTGATCAAACCCGAGAAACTCGCGGGGCAAAAGGGCAATTCGTTGTTTGCCCACTGAGTTGTCGCGCATAAGGAAGCCGCACAGTGTGCGGCTTCTTTTTTTGGGTCACAGTTTCAGAAACAACTTTTCATCCAGGGGCGGGCCGATCCGCGCTCGGGTGATTTGTTCGACAATGCGGTTGTTACCCGCTTCGGCGACCAGGTCCTTTTGGGTCTTGGCGCGCTGCGCCGGGATTTTCAGGTGGGCGGCCGTGTAGAGATTGCGCGCAGAACCTTTGGCCGGGTAGTGAAAGTGCGCGTACCACAACACGTCGACCTTGCCCTTGTCGCGCACCGCGTATTCGGTGAACACGTCGCCGCTTTTGGTCGGCACGTCCCGTTGCACCAGGTTGATATCGACAAAACCGTGTTGCCATAAAAAGTCGATGTTTTCCGGTTTGGGTGGCAACGCCTTATAGCCGTCGGCGCAATGCTGGCGAGCCTGTTTCAGCATTTGCGCGGCCGCGCTTTGCCATTGCTTGATCTGTTCGGCGGCGGCTGGCACGGTGCCGTGGGCATCGGCGGCGCGCCGTGCGGTCTGTTCCAGCTTTTTCGCCTGGGTTTCCAGCATGTCGTTCCAGTCCAGAGGGTTGACGTTCTGCCGGCGCAGGGGGTCGTCGAGCTTCTTTTTCTGGAACAGGATCGTACGTTCGATCGCGGCGCCTTCCTCGATCAACCGTTGACTCTCCGCTCGGTAGGAGGCCATCGACTTGGGCGACGGTGTTGCCGGTGGCGTAGGTGCGGCCTGGCCGGAGACGATCCTGACCCATTCATGCTCGGCAGGGTGTTCGCTGTAACTGGCGATGGGTACCCCGGTCTGCATGTCCAGTACGTCGATGATCTGGTTCGAGTCCCCGGACTGGGCGGGTCGCAAGGTGCCGATCAAGGTTTGCTTGTCGCGGGTTTTGAACACCCGTTGGTTCAAGGGTTTGCGCTGCTGCTCCGCACGCTTGGGCTGGGCTGGCGACAAGGCTTGCTCCTCCCTGATCACCTCGGCCAGCTGCGCCTGGGCATCGTTGATCACTTCGCCGAGACGTTCGGCCAGGCGCTGGCGGTACTCTTCCCGAAAGAACGCAGGGTTCGACTCGTTCAGTGAAGTGCTGTCATTCAACGAGCCTTTGAATGCGTCGATGACCGTCTGCAAGATGGCCTTGCGTTCAGCCAAGGTATAGCCGCTGTACTGCTGTTGCTCCATGTAGGTGTTGGAAACCGACTTCAGCTGGTTGTCTTTGAAGCGTTGCAGGAAGAACTGCTCCGACGCGTCGGCGGCTTGGGTGTACCGGACAAGGCTCAGTTCCTTGAGATGGGACAGCACCCCGAGCTTCATCTGCAGGATGTTCCTGGCGGGAGGCCAGGCGGTCTGGGACTGCAGGTGCTCTTCGGCCTTTTTGTTGCCGAATGGCGAGTCGTTGCGCCATTTTTCGAGGGCTGCTTGCGTGGCCTCGGCCGCTGTGCGCAGGTTTTCCCGGTCCTGATAGCTGGCCTTCAAACTCTCCTGCAACTGGTTGTAAGCCTGTGTGCTGCCGGTGGCCGCGCTGCGCAACAATTGCGTCATCAGGGCGCCGTCGAGGCCGAACTCGGTGCTGTTGTTGACCAGGCGGATGCGGATGTTTTCAATGTCGCGGTGAATATTGAACATGCCGCCATAGTCGATCGAGCGCGTGCGCTTTTGCTCGGAGGTGTCGTCCAGCCCGCCGAGTTTTTTCGGGTTGAGGGTCTCGATCTGGGTTTGCAGCGCGGCGCTGACGGTTTGCGTCAGCTGTCCCAGCTCTACCATCTGCTGTTCGAGCCTGGCCCGCAGTTCCTGGGTGATGTGCAATTGGGCTTGATATTGTGCGGTGAAGCGCCCGCTCTGGGTTTCCTGGTTGTCCAGCTTCCACAGCGTGTGCAGTTTCTTGCGCGCAGCCTCGTAGTCGATCAACTGGTCCTGGGCCTCGAGTCTCAACGTCGACCGGGCGGAGAAAGCCTGTGCATGTTCAATGATGCTTTGGTCGCGCCGGGCCTTCATCTGCTGTTGAATCTGTACATTTTTTTTCAATTGTGCGGCGACGCTGCTGTGTTTGCGCATGCCGCCCCTGAGCCTGGGCCGAGTATCGAAAACCCACTGCTGCTGCGCACCACGCGTCAACGGCGGGCCGGTCCGGGCCTTGTTGTTTTGATCAACGACATACACGCCATCCGGGTCCTGCGCCACACGAAACCATTGGCTGTCAATGTGCACGTACAGTTTGTCATCCACCCGATACAGGCCCTTTTGCGAACCTTGGGCGATTGGCGTACCGACATCGACCGGGGCAGGCACCTTGAAGGGTTCAATCAGCGCGCGCTGGGCCGGGGTCAATGCGCGTGGGCTGGAAAAGCCAAAGTCCAACAGCGTGGGCTGGTCGAGGATGCCGCCACTGCCGGTACCCGGCGCGGCCCGGTGTACCACTCCAGGGGAGGATGGCGATGGCTGGATTGGCTCAAACCGCTCCAGCGGCGCCGTCGATTCCGGCGCCCGCGCAGGCGTGGCATGGGCCAGCAACAGCGCCACATTGACCAGCAAGTCTACCGTCGCCGCCGAAGCGTCCTGGCTACCCTGGCTGGAGAGCTTGTTGATCTGCGCGTCGGTATTGGCCAGCTGCAACAGCCAGCCGACCATGGCACCCGGGCCCCTGAGCACCGGCAACACGCTGTTGAACAGCAGCCAGCCAAACTCCTTGTAAGAGGCCCAGCGGTTTTGCACATTGGACACCGATTGGCCTTGGGCGAGGTTGACCAGGCTGTGGGCGTTGGCGTCGTACAAATGCTGCATCAGCCGCCCTTCGCGCAGGTCGCGGGCCAGGCTGTCTGCCGCTGCATAGCCCTCTACGGCCAGGGCCGTGGGTGCAGGTGTTGCGGGGGCATCGAACTCGTTGGTGGTGTAGTAGTGGGCGATGTTCGGCGTGTTGAACCCGCCGTTGCCATACACCGCTCGGGCTTTGTCGTCGGGTAGCCAGGCCAGCACGCTGCGTTGCAACGCCCCGGGTGCCTGCACCGCTTCCAGCAGGGCCTGGCGGGTAGCGAATTCCAGCAGCGGCGGTGCCTGCAATGGCCGATACAGCAGGTGCGGGCCGTTGGCTGCGTCTTGCGGCTCGATCACATACATGCTGGTGACGACATCCGGCGCTGCGTCGGGCTTGCGCAGAAACGCCAGGGGGCGCACGACAATCGCCTGCTGATCGACCATCTTGTCGCCGGCACCCGGGCTGAGCACCGCGTCGAGATAGCGATAGCCACGTTCGCTGATACCGCACTCGCCCTTGAGCTTGAATTCCAGGGCTTGCATTGCCAATTGGATCGGCACTTGTTCGGCGAACAGCGTACGCCGCTCGCGAGTGGCGGGGGTGTCATCAAGCAGTTGGCGTTGCAGCAGGGCCGGGTAAGTGCTGCCGATGTCGACCTGGGTGATGATCTGCTTCAATTGCTGGGGCAGTTCGGGGTCGCTCAGCAGTTGGCCATCGTGGTGAATCTCCATGTCACCTTTGGGCAGCCCGGCCAAGTTGCGCAAGGCCATGTCGGTGAGGGTCATGGACACCCGTTCGATGTAACCGCTGCCCAGATCGCCCACCGGCACTTTGAACGTGACCTGCAGGTGGTCGATGTTCAACCCCAGGCGCTGCAGCGGCGCCTGCAGCTGTTGGCGAGTGAATTCCCGGATATCGGCAATCCCCGTGAGGGCACTGCGGCCCTGGTTGCGTTGCACGCTGCTGGCCAGCTCCAGGGTGTGGGTATGGTAGGCCAGGCGTTCTGCGGGCGGCGCCTGGCTCAACCAACTGGGCAGTGTTGCATGCATCTGCTCGGCGGTTGGCGTGTAGGCGTCGACAAACCAGGGCGCTGGGTTGCCGGCGCGGGCGAATTGCGTTTCCAGCGCGTGTTGGGGCCCTGCGCCTGGGAGTGGGATGGAGGCGACGTTTTCCAGCAGTTGGTTGAGCAGCAATCCCGCCTGGATGTCGAACACGTTTGCGTCAGGCTCCTGGCGCTCGCCCCCTGCCTTGTCGAAGGTTTCAAGCCCAGGGTAAGGCGTAATAACCCCGGCGGGCGTGGCGTGCAGCACCAGAGTCTGGCCGTTGACCTGACGGGTGATCAACAGGTCAGGGCTGTAGCGCCCCGCACCGTCCCCCCGCACAAACACCTTGGCCATATCGTCGCCGATGGCCTGTCGGCGTTGCGCGCTGTCGGGCCAGGTGAGGACCTGATCGAGGGTCTGGCGCTGCGCATCGGTAAGCTGTGGTTGGGTCAGGGCGGCGGTGCGCAGCGTGTCCTTGAGCGTGTTGCTGAGCCCGAGCCAACGGCTGCCGGCCTGGCCCGCCCCGGTGCCGGGTTGGCCCCAGTAGTCGGCGAGTGATTGCTGGAAGGCAGGCGGGATCAGTTGGGGAAGGCTGCGGATCGCCAGTTCGACGTTCTGTGTGTCCTGGTCGCTCAAGGGCGGAGTGAAGGTGGCGTCGTTGAAGTCCAGTTCGCCGCCGCTCAGGTAACGCAAGGCCACCTCCAGCAGCGGTGTGCTTCGCGTTTGTGGCGGGCTGTCGGCGGTCGCTTGCGACACCGAAGCCTGCGCGAGGTCCAGTATCAGGTTGGGGGCCAGTTGTTTGATGGCGTCGCTTAATACGCCGGCCGCTACCGAGCGTAGCGTGGGGCGTGTTGCGAACTGTGCGTTGACCCACTGCGCCGTGGTCGCGACGGGGGGTGGGAGGGCATCGTTGAGGCCCGGGGCGGTTGGTGGCATCGGCGCAATGGGCGGCGGCACGCGCTGCGGGGCAGGTACGTCGGGCAACGTGAAGGTGTAACGCGGACCCAGGGTGGTATTTTGAGTGATCATGGTAAAGCCTCCGTTGAAGGAACCGCTCTCGCAGTGGGGCCGCGAGAGCGCTGTGCAAAAGCCGCAGCCCGTGCTGCGGCTGTTGGGGACTCAGGGCACCAAGGGCAGGAAGCGGCGTTCCGCCAAGGCCTTGCCGATCAGCCCGCGATGCACATTGATGATGCTTTGCGAGTCATGGGCGTCGCGCAGCAGCGACTGGTAGCTTTGCCTTCGTTGTGCGCGGGTTTTCAGGTGGGCCGCGCTGTAGTCCTGCTTGAGGGTGGTGGCGCTGGGGTAGTGAAAATGCGCGTACCACAACGGGAAGCCCTTCTTGTCATTGATCGCGTACTCCTGGAGGAAATCGCGCTGCTCGCCGCGCATCGCCAGGCGCGTACCGAGGCTGGCGATTTGCACCTGGTCTTCTTGCAGCAAATACTCCAGGTTGCCGTGGGTCGGCGGCAGTTGCAGGCTGGCCTGGATGCGCAGGTCCCGGCCGTGGGTGGCCAGGCGTTGGGCCTGGAAGCGCAAGTTGTCGAGCAGTGTCCGCTCGGGGGCGGTGCGCGTACCTTCAGCCCGCTCCAGCTCAGCGGCGGCGGCGAGCATGCGATTGGCTTCGTGTTGCAGCACTTCTTCCAGCTCCTGCGGGTGCCGGGTCACTCTCAGGTAGTCCGTGGCCCGGCTCAGATGGCCGTCGAAGCCCATGAGCAGTTGATGGGCCTCAGCCTTGATTGCGGCCAGGCTACGGGGCGGTGGTGAGGCCGTGCCGGCCGTTTCGACGCGGATTTCATCCCAGACGTCTTCGTGTTGGGAGTAGCTGGACAACAGCTGGTCGGTGTCCTCGGTGCGCATTTCGACCACGTCGATCGGCAACGCTGTGCCGGCTGGCTTGAGCACTCCGATCATCATGCCCTTGCGGGTCTTGATGACTTTTTTCACGGGCCTGCCGACGGCCAGCATCGGCTGCTTGGGTGGGCGTCGGCGCGGTTGCGGTTCCGGCTTGATTTCGGCGGCCAATTGACGTGCTGCGTCCTGGTACAGGCTTTCCACCAGGCCGAGCAAACGGTTGAAGTAGTCGGGGAATAGCTCGTCGGCGTTGACGATGCCGATGCCCTTCAACCCATCCAGGGCCGAGGCATAATGCTCCACCAGGCTGCTCAGCACCTCCAGGCGCTCGCCGGGGGGCAGGTCCAGGGCGTTCAGTTCGCTGTGGGTGCGAACATGCAATTGCAGGCTGTCGAAGATCGTATCCAGCGCCAGGATCGGCCCCGGCTCCATGCCTTTTAGGCACGGGAATTTCAAGCTGCGCACCTGCAAGCTTTTAACGGACAGGGCACTGTATTCGCGTTCGGAGCGGCCAGTGGTCAGCCGGTGATAAGGTTCGGCACCGGCCTCACCGAGGGTGAACAGTTCCTCCAGGTAGCGATCCTTGAGTTCCAGCCAGTGAATCTGTCGCTCGTTGATCTCCACCAGTGCCCGTACGAAGTTCAGGTAACCCATTTGGTCGGTGGCCACCGCGAGGACCAGGGCCGGACCTTGTAACGTGAATGCCGGGTGGGCGCTGTACAACTCGTCGCGGTCGCTGCCGGCGAACACCACGCTTTTGCGCGCATTGTTGATGGTGTTTTCCATCAGTCGGGCCGCCGCCTCGGGGGGCAGCGCTATGTGCAGTTGCTCACGTTCCTGGCGGGTGTCGAGGATTTTTGCGTACTCGGCCACCTGCTGTTGCAGGGCTGTATCGAAGCGTCGACGCCGGTTGATGCGGTCTTGGACCTCGGCCCTGGGGTCGTTTTGCGCCTGTGTCCAGAGGCTTTCCGCGAGGTCGACGCGACGCTGTTCCGTGGCTTGGCGCTCAAGGTACTGGGTGTACTCGGCTTGCAGCACCTGTTTGCGCTGCGCTTTGCGCTGGCGCTCGGCCGCCAGTTTCTTGCTCAGCATGCCGCCGCGCAGGCGCAGCTTGAGGTCCAGCTCCCAGCGCTGGTTGTGCTGGCGCACGTAGGGACCTTGCCGGTGAGTGTCGGTCGGGTCGACAATCACCCACCCGTCTGGTTCGCGGCTGACTGTGTACAGGCTGGCGTCGATCAACACGTGCAGGCTTTGGGCAATGCGGTACAAGCCTTGCTCAAGGCCCTCGGCAACCGGCGCGGGCAGGGTGGCCGGCAGCGGCACCTGGAAACCGGCCAGGCGTTCGCGCTGCACCGCGCTTAGCTGATTGCGCGGGTTGGCGAAGCTGAAATCCAGGGGCGCATGGCTTGCACCAGGCCACTGACCGTAAACCGCCACGGTGCTTTCGCCAAGGGTGGGCGGCACGCTGATCGGCCAGTTTTGCCGCAGCGGTACCCTGGGGTTCAGCGCCAACTGTGCCACGCTGCTGCTGGAACCCAATGGGGCAATGGCCGGGGCAGGGGCCAGGTGCAGCAACAGCATGGCGAGGTTGAGCAGGGTGTCGACGGCAGCCAGCTCGCGGGTCACCGGGTCGGGGCTGTTCAGGGCCGGGATGTCCTGGCTGGCGCTGGTCATCAACGCCAGCAACCAGCCCGTGAGCATCAGCGGGCCGCGCAGCCAGGGCAGCAGCAGGCTATTGAACAGCAGGCCACCGCCTTCAAGCAGCACTGCCCAGCGGCTTTCGCGGTTGGACACCGAATCGCGCTCGGCCTGCTCGACCAGGGCCCTGGCGTTGCTGCCGTACAAATACTGCATCAGGCGACCCGTCAGCAGGCATTGCAGCAGTTCGTCGCTGGAACCGTCCGTCGCCAGGCTGGCCGGGCGCGGCACCGCCGGTGGGGTGAACTCGTCACCCTGGCCGAAGCGAACGTAATGCGGTTCGTGAAAACCGCCGTGGTCGTACACCGGCCGTGCGCCGTCCGACAACCAGGTCAACACGCTGTCCTGCAACTCGCCCGGCGCCGCGATAGCATCGAGCAAGGCCTGGCGGGTGGCGAATTCCATCAAGGCGTCGGCGTACAGCGGGCGGTACAGCACGTGCGGGCCAACCGTGATGTCCTGGGCTTCGATGATGAACATCGTGGCGACCACATCGGCGCTCGCCTCGGGTTTGCGCAACAGCGCCAAGGTGCGGATCACCACGGCCTGGCCGTTGAGCATGCGCTCGCAGGGGCCGGCCTGCAGCAGGGTAGCGACCAACCGCGCACCGGTCGCGCTCAGGGTCGGCGTTGGCTTGAGCGCCTGTTCCAGCGCTTGCAACGGCAGTTGGGCGGCGAGCTGATCGGCGAACCAGCCCTCCCGCTCGCGGGCTTCGGGGGTCTCTCCCAGCAACTGGCGCTTGAGCAGTTCGGGGTAGGTCTTGCCGATGTCCACCTGCGCGATCAGCGCGCTGGCGTAGTCGGCCGTCAGCCAGGCCGGTAACGGCTTGCCGTGGCGATGGCGCAAAGTGGCCTGGCCACGGGGCTTGCCGGAGAGGTTTTTCAGGGCCAGTTCGATCAGCGTCAAGCTGCGGTGCTCAATGATGCCTGGGGTGCCTGGGTAGCCGGCGGCGACCGTGAACACCAGTTCGAGGTCTTCCGGCTTGAAGTTGGCCGCCTGGGACTGAGCCGCTTGCACGCCGCCCAAGCCTGACTCGTCGAGTTGCAGCTGTTGCCATAGAACCGTTGCGGCATAGCTGCGGATATCCGGGATATCGCTGAGGAACGTGCGCCCGGCGCTGCGTTTTTTCGCGCTGGCCAATTGCAGGCAAGCGTCGCGGTAGCGCATTTGGTCGGCGGCGGATGCCTGCGTCAGCCAATCGGGAATGCGCGGTTTGAGGACCGCGAGTGCCTGCGGCAGGGCGCGCTGCGGGTTGAGAAAAAACGTCCCGGGATCGCTCAGCTGGCGGTACACCTCATTCAACGCTTCCAGGGGCTGCCCGGCGGGTAGGCGCAAGGCGCCGAGGTCTTCTACCTGCTGGTTGAGGATCAGCGCGGCCTGGTTATCGAACAGGTTGCCATCCGGTTCATAGCGCTGGCTGCTGAGGCTGTCTACGGCATAGCGCCGCGCCATGCGCCCGGCCCAGGTCTGGGCGAAAGTGTCCAGCGAACGCAGGCGCTCGATGCTGCCGTCGGGTTTGCACAGCAAACCGAGGGTACGGCCCGGCATCACGCGTACCAGCAACAGGTCGGGGCTCAGCAGTTGCACGCTGCGCCCCTGGTGAGTCAGGGTGGTTTGCAGGCAGTAGGCAAACACCGCGGTTTCGCCAAAGCGCTCGATGCGCGTGTCGCGGTCCGGGTACTGGACCAGTTGGTCGACACTGGCGCGTTCGAGGGCATCGAGCCCCGGTTGACGCAGGGCGCTGATGCGCAGGGTGTCACTGAGCCTGTCGGCCAGCCAGCGCCAGCGGTTGGGGCCGTATTCGGTGGGTTCCTGCCAGTAGCGGGTCAGGGCGTCTTGCACACCCAGGGGCAGGGTCCAGGCCAGCTCCTGGACCATTTCGGCGATGGCACTCATCTGCAATTTTTCTGCGACGCTGCCGGGCAGCTTGAGCCGGGTGGGGGGCCGGTCACTGAGAAAGCAGGGCTGCCCTGCGACGTCAGCGAGGTTCAGGGTGACGCCGCTGGCCAGGTAGTCCAGCACGTGGTCCATCAGCGGGCGCAGGGCCCAGCCTCCGCCGGCCTGGGGGCTGGCCAGCCGGGTGAGCTGGAGGTCGATGAGCAGTGTCGGGTAACGTGCTTTGATGGCGTCGGCGAGCATCTGCCGGGCGACGCTCGCCAGGCTTGGCCGGCTGTTGAATTGCAGGCTGACCGCCTGGGCCAGGGTGGCGATCGAGGGCTGTGCAGGCATGAAAAATCCTTTTCGGGGCCGTTTAGTGAGCGCCCATTTACCGCCAGGCTAGCGGGCGCCGGGTGTTAGCCGGATACCGCTCGGGCGCCGGTTTAGGCCAACCTCGCAAACTGGCCTATCATTGGCGCTTTGAACTGACTGAACGATGACCATGACCCAGACTCTACTGACCACGCTCGCCACCAGCGAACTGCTGTTTATCGACGGCTTGCACGCTTTTGACTTTACGCTGGGTGAACAGCATTTGAGCGTGCTGTGCATGGACGGCCGCATTGAAAAGCGCTGGACGTTCAGCCGGGAGCAGATCGAGGCGGCGACGTTCGACGCGTCGTTGCAAAGCTGGACCCTGACCGGTGACACGGGGGAGCACCGCCTGGTGTGCCTGGACGCCGTCACCGGCAACAATAATGATGAGGATGAAGCGGATGATGATGCGTAAATTCTGGCCGCTGCTGATGGCCGGCAGTGTGGGGGCGATGTCGGTGCAGGCCGCTCCCGTGGACACTTACGAACTGCTGGTCGGCAGCTACACCGCCGGCACCAGCGAAGGCATTTACCGCCTGCAGTTCGACAGCCGTACCGGGCAGTTCAGCGGCAAGCCGGTACTGGCGGCCAAGGCGGCCAACCCGTCATGGCTGACGGTTTCCAAGGACCAGAAGCATCTGTTTGTGGTTAACGAAAACGGCCCGGGCCAGCAAGACCCGGTCGGTCGGGTCAGCAGCTACAGCATCGACCCGCAGAATCATCAGCTGACCCTGATCAACCAGGTGCAGAGCCTGGGCAATGAGCCGACCCATTCCAGCCTGGCCGCTGACGGTCGTTACCTGTTTGTCGCCAACTATTCGGTACTCGAAGACCCGGGCGGCAGCCTCGCGGTATTGCCGGTCGACGCCCAAGGCAAGCTGTCGGCGCCGGTGCAACTGAGCGCGCACCCGGCGAGCCGGGTCAACCCTGAGCGCCAGGCGTCAAACCATGTGCACTCGGTGGTGTCGTCGCCGGATGGCAAGTACGTGTTCGTGCAAGACCTGGGCGCGGACAAGGTGTTCGCCTATCGCTACGACCCCAAGGCCAACCACGAACTGCCGCTGACTCCCGCCGATCCGGCCCTTGTGCAACTGCCGCCGGGCAGCGGCCCGCGTCACCTGCTGTTCAGCGCCGATGGCAAGCATGCCTGGCTGAGCACGGAGATGAGTGCCCAGATCGCCGTGTTCGATTACAAGGACGGCAAGCTCACGCAAACCCAGCTGGTGGACTTTGCCGCCGGGCAGCCGGTGTCCGACAGGGCCGGCGCCGCGCTGCATGCTTCCAGCGATGGCAAATTCCTGTACGTGAGCAACCGCGGCACGGCTAACCAGCTACTTGTGTTCAGCATCGACCCGGCCACTGCGCACCTCAAGGAGTTGCAGCGCCGCTCGGTTGAGGGCGACCACCCGCGTGAATTCAGCCTGGACCCGAGCGGCAAATTCCTGCTGATGGCCAACCAGAAAAGCAACTCGATTGTGGTGGTTGAACGCGACCCCAAGACCGGCCTGCTGGGTAAAACCGTGCAGACATTGCCGATCGATGCGCCCAGCGATCTCAAGTTCCTGGTGCGTCAATAAGCCACAGGCCCCGCCGTGCGGGGCCTGACCTTTAGTATTAATTGTATTGATAGCGGCTAGTGTTTCAAAGCATTTCTAAGGTCCCGCCCTCGGGCGTAAGTTTGGTTTCAAGGCCTTACCAGGCTACTCAACCAAACGAACACTAGGGCTACCGACATGAACTTGAACCTCTTCTCCATCATCGCCGCATCCGCTGTTTCCGCCACCATCGCGTTGCCGGCTTCTGCCAGCGTCGACGTTGCCGGCAAAAAATCCAGCACCAGCGCCTACACCCAGAAGTACCTGCAACAAAGCGCTAACTTCTACGCCGCCCTGGATCACAAAACCCAGGCATGAGCGTTGATTGACCCTGCACAAGCAGACGCCAAACCACTGGAACGAAGCCTGGCTCGTTCGAGTGGTTTGGCGTTTGTGCGTCTGCTTAAAAAATTCTAGTAATGGCGCATTGCCATGTGATTAAATTTGACGCTCAACTATTGACGCCTTTCTCATGGAATCAACAGCATGGCCCTTCGACTCGCCGCCCTTATCCTGGCCCTTTATTCCGCGCCCATCCTGTCTTCCGTGCAGCTGGTGGACGGCGAACCAGAGATGGCCCGCGAGCGATTGTTGAACCTGGTTGAAGGCTGATTAGCGCGGCGGCGCCTCGGCTATGGGGTTTTTGCCATGACGCTGATAAACAGCGGCGATTGCAGAAACCTCTCCAGCCACTGCTGCAACCGGCGGTAGGGCGTGCCGGCAAACCACTCCCGATCCACATGCGCAAACTGGCGCACGAACGGTGCCAGCGCCATGTCGGCCAAACTCGGGTGATCGGCCAGTAAATACGCGCGATCCGCCAACAAACCTTCCCACCTCTGCAAGAACACCTCGCCCTCGGCCCGATACTGTTCCATCGGCTGTTCGGGGAAGCGATCGGCGTACTTGTATCGATTCAAATGATGTTTGAACCCCTGGTCGTTTTCGGCGATCAGCGCCAGCACGGCGGGGTCGCCCCCCAGCAACCAGTTATCCGGGTCGTGTCGGGCCAAGGCCCATTGCATGATTTCCAGGCTTTCTTCGATCACCTGGCCATCCACGCTCAGCACCGGCACCGTGCCCTTGGGCGACAGCGCCAGCATCTCGGGCGGCTTGGCCTTCAGGCTGACTTCGACGATGCGCACCGGCACGCCCGAATAACGCAAGGCCAGGCGTGCGCGCATCGCATACGGGCAGCGCCTGAACGAATACAGCAGCGCCTCGCTCACTTCACCTCCAGGGTGCTCAAGCCATTGCCTTGGCGCTTCACCTGGATCTGTACCGGAATGCGCTCGTGCATTTCCTGCACATGGGAAATCACCGCCACCTTACGGCCCTGGGCCTGCAAGCCGTCGAGGGCGTCCATCGCCAGTTGCAGCGACTCGGGGTCGAGGCTGCCGAAGCCTTCGTCGATAAACAGCGACTCAATCTTCAGCGTACTCGAGGCCATCGACGCCAGGCCCAACGCCAGCGCCAACGACACCAGGAACGTTTCGCCGCCCGACAGCGAATGCACCGAGCGCAGTTCGTCGCCCATTTCGGTGTCCAGCACCAGCAGGCCAAGCATGCTGCCGCCGCGCTTGAGGCGGTAACGGCGCACCAGTTGGCGCAGCTGCACGTTGGCGTGGTGCACCAGCAGGTCGAGGTTGTAGGCCTGGGCGATTTTGCGGAAGGTGTCGCCGGTGGCCGAACCGATCAGCGCATTCAGGCGCGCCCAGCGCTGCCACTCGTCATAGGCCTTGGCGATCTGCTCGGCCAGGCTGTGGTTGGCGTCCTGGCGGCGCTGGTCTTCGGACTGACGCGCGCGCAGTTCCGCGCAGCGCTTCTCACCCTCGGCCAATTGCTGATTGAGCGCGGCCAGGCTGGCGTCGAGCTGTTGCGCATCGAGGTTGCCGTTGTGCAGGGCCTGGTGCTCGGCCAGGCGTTGTTCGCGCTCTTGCAGCAGCACCTTGGCTTGTTCCACGGCTTTTTCGCTGTGTTGCAGCTGTTGGCGCAGTTCGCTGACGTGTGCATCATCGAACGTCAGCAAACGGCTCAGACCGTCGTCGTCCAATTCCGGGTGCAGCGCGCGCCATGCTTGAAGACGGGTGGCGAGCGTCTGCTGTTCGGCGTGCAGCGCCTGCTGGCGTTCCTGCTTGGCCTTGAGGTCGGCGGCCAGTTGGATCAGTTCGCTGCCGGTGGCCTGCAATTGTTGGCTGGCGTCGGTCTCGCTTTGGCGTGCGTGCGCCACCGCCTGGTCGAGTTGCTGCTGCCAGTGTTCGGCGCTGCTGTGCGCGCCGAGCAGTGCGCCAAGTTTTTCCTGGGCCGCCTGTTGCTGGGCGGCCAGCTCGGTGACCTGCTGTTGCTGCGCCGCAAGTTGCTGCTGGCGATGCTGCTGGTGGGTCTGTTCTTTCTCGATGGCCTGCTGGCGCTCCTGCTGCTCGGCCAGCTCATCGCGTTGGTGGCCCAGCTGTTCGAGGCGCTGGCTGACCTGCTGGTCCAGCTGCATGAACGTGGCGGCCGGTTCGCGGCGCAAGCCTTCCAGGGTGTCGGCGGGCAACAGGCTGGCGAAGGCGTGCAGTTCTTCGTCGAGGCGTTCGCGGTCGTTGGACAGCTCGCGCTGCTGGTCCACCAGCAATTGGCGGGCTTGCTGGCTCGCGTCCTGGGCGGCTTGCAGTTGTTGCTGCAAGCGCCCGGCATTTTGTTGCAGGTTGAGCAGGGCGCCTTGGCGTTGCTCGTCCTGGGTGATGCTTTGCGTCAGCTGGCTCAGCTGCTGCGCCAGCCAGGCGCTGCGCGTGGCGGCCTGCTGGTTGAACAGTGCGGCCGACAATGGGTGCGCTTCCAGGCTTGGCGCCAGGCGCTGTTGTTGCGTCGCCAGTTGCTCCTGCTGAAGCAAAAACTCTTTTTGCTGGGCAATCAAGCCGCCCACTTCACCGCGCAGCTCGGTGAGTTTTTCCTTGAGGGTATCGACGGCCTTTTGCGCCGCCGCCTCTTCGTTGTCGTCATGGCGACCGAGGCTGTGCAGCAAGGCTTCGGGCTGGTGATACGGGTGCTCGTGGCTGCCGCACACCGGGCACGGCTGGTCATCCTGCAACTGTTCGCGCAACTCCTCGACGCTGGCACTGCGGGCCAGGCGCTGGCGTTCGAGCAACTGTTTGGTGACCGTCAGGGTTTGCTCGGCGACTGTCAGCTCGGCCTTGGTTTGCAGGCCGGTCTGGTTCAGTTGGTCGCGCTGTTGCTGGGCGTCCGCGAGTTTTTGCGACAGCGCAGCGGCCTGCTGGTCGAGCTGTTGCTGGCTGTCCCACAGGCGGCTCAGTTCTTCGAAGGCGCGTTGTTGCTTGCGATTGTCCTGCAGCAGGCCGCCCAACAGCTGGATCTGCTCGGCCACGGCATGCGGTTCGGCGCCGGCTTCCTGGTACAGCAGCTCCAGGGCTTCACGTTGCTCGGCGAATTTTTCCGCGCAGGTGGTGGCGCGTTGTTCCAGTTGCGGCAGTTCGGCCTGGCCTTTGTTCAGGCGATTGCCGATCAGCATCAGCTGTTGCAGGCGATCGCGGTAGGCGTTCCAGGCCTCGCTCAGCGGGGCGAGGGCGGCGCTGCGCTCAAGTTCGGCCGCCAGGCGTTGCAGGCGCCCGGCGACGTCGGCCTGCTTGTCGAGCAAGGCGGTGAGTTGCGCCTGGCCGTCACGGCAGGCGGTTTCCTGCAATTGCTGGTCTTCGCTGCGTTTGGCCAGGTCTTTGGTCAAGTGGGCGAGGGTGTTCTGCTCGGCAAAGGCCTGGTGCAGCAGCGGGCCGGCGTCGGCCTGGTGGGCAAGGGCTTGGGCCAAGGCAGCCTGGGCGCTGGTTTGCTGCTGTTGCGCTTGGGCCTGACGGGCATGCAGTTGGACCTGTTGCTCAAGGTGCAACTGAATCTGTGCGGCCAACGGCGTGAGCAGGCTGTCGAGTTCGATCTGGCGTGCAAACTGATGACGTTGCGGTGCCAGCTGCTCCAGGCGGCTCAGGTCCTGGCGCTGCGCGCCCAGGCCGTCCCATTCGGCTTGCGCGCGTTGTAGTTGTTCGGTTGCACTCAGCTGGCGGTCCTGCCATTCGCGCAGTTCCTTGAGCCAGGTGTGCTGC
Organism: Pseudomonas sp.; assembly: GCF_049590575.1. GTDB lineage: Bacteria > Pseudomonadota > Gammaproteobacteria > Pseudomonadales > Pseudomonadaceae > Aquipseudomonas. The sequence goes on along the minus strand of NZ_JBAWDE010000426.1, from coordinate 5,575 downwards.
AACTCCAGCTGCTTGAGCTGGGCCTGCTGGGCCTTGAGCTGCTGCTGGGCGGCGTCGAATTGCTGATCGAGCTCGGCGCGCGCTTCCGGGGCCAGGGGCACCACGCCGGTGGCCTGGTCTTGCAGGTGTTTGTGCGCGTCGCGGGCATCCTTGGCCTTGTCGAACGCGCGACGCCCGAGCTGGGTGTACAGCGCGGTGTCGGTGAGCTTTTCCAGCAGTTCGCTGCGCTCGTTGTCGTTGGCTTTGAGGAACGCGCTGAATTCACTTTGCGCCAGCAACACCGCGCGGGTGAACTGCTCGAAATTCAGGCCCAGGGCCAGTTCGAGCTGGGTCTTGTATTCGGTTTTCTGGCTGGCCAGCAGTTGGTCGCTGTCCAGGTCGATCAGGCTTTGCCGGCTGTTCTGCAGTTTGCCACTGGCCTTGTCGCGGGCGCGATTGGCCTCCCAGCGCGCGCGATAGCGACGCCCGCTGACCCCGACAAAATCCACCTCGGCATAGCCGCCGCCGGTGCCGCGGCGCAGCAGGGTGCGCGGGTCGCCGATGGAAATATCGCTGTCGGCGTCGGGCATCTTCGCCTGGCCGGTATCGCCCAGGCGTGGCACCGCGCCAAACAGCGCCAGGCACAAGGCATCCAGCAGGGTGCTTTTGCCTGCGCCGGTCGGCCCGGTGATCGCGAACAACCCGGCGCTGGCCAGGGGCTCGGCGGTAAAGTCGATTTCAAACGGGCCCGCCAGGGAGGCGAGGTTTTTCAGGCGGATGGCGAGAATCTTCATGGCTGATCCTCCTGCTGTTGCACTTCCTGGAGCAGCACGGCGAAATCCTTCAGGGTCTGTTCATCCACTTCGCTGCCGTAGCTGTCCTGCCACGCGCGGCTGAACAGTTCCTGGGGCGTGAGCTGGTCGAGTTCGATCAGGCGGCTGTCGTCAGAGTCTTCGCGCGCGCCCGTGCCGGCGTACTCGGCGGCGATGCGCACCAGGCGCACGGCCTTGCCCAGCAGTGCGGTTTCGATTTGCTGGCGCAGGTCCGGTTGCGGCTCGTCGAGGCGCACGCGCACTTCCAGCCACGGGTGGCGCTGGGTTTCGGCCAGCAGGTCGACGTCGGGCAGGTCGGCCAATTGCTTGAGGATGTCGGCCAGCGGCGCGGCCTCCAGGCGTTGCAGGTCGACCGAGCGGGGGATCAGCAGCGGCTCGACACTGACCAGGCATTGGCCCTGGAAGGTCACGTCGAGAATCTGGTGCTTGTAGCCGATTTCGGAAAACGACAACGGAATCGGCGAGCCGCTGTAGCGAATGCGCTCTTCGCCATTGACCTTTTGCGGCTTGTGCAGATGGCCAAGGGCGACATAACCCACGCTGGCATCGAACAGGCTGGCGGGCAGCGCCTCGGCATTGCCGATGATCAGGCTGCGCTCGGAGTCTTGCGACACCGAACCGCCGGCCATGTGCGCGTGGCTGATGGCGATCAGGGCCTGGCCTTTTTTGCGTTTGGCATTCGCGGCGGCGATCAGCCGTTCATGCACGTGGCCGATGCCACGCAGGTAGTCGTCGCCCAGCTGTGCGCCGGTGACTTCGGCCGGGCGCAGAAATGGCAGCGCCAGGCACCAGCCGGCGACCTTGCCTTTGGCGTCAGGCAGTGGGATCAGCAAACGTTCGGCATCCAGTTGGCCGTCATCCAGCCACAGCACACGGCCCAGGGCATGGGTGCGCAAGCGGCGCATCAGCGGCGCAGGCAGCTCAATGCGCGAGCCGGAATCGTGGTTGCCGGCGATCATTACAATCGTCAGTGTGGGGTTTTGTTCGTGGGCGCTGATGATGAAGTCATACAGCCGCTCCTGGGCCCTGAGCGGCGGGTTGACCGTGTCGAAAATGTCGCCGGCGATCAGCAGCACGTCGGGCCGCTCGGCTTTTAATTGGCCCAGCAGCCACTGGAGGAAGCAGGCGTGTTCGAAGTCGCGTTCCTGGCCGTGGAGGTTTTGGCCCAGGTGCCAGTCGGAGGTGTGAAACAGACGCAAGGCGAACTCCGTGGAGAAGATGAAAAGGAGGGGAGTTTACCTGTAAAAGCCACCGCGGTGCCCGAGGCCGACACATAACCCGCGTGGGAGCGGGCAAGCCCGCTCCCACCGGGGGTTATGGGGTGTGCAGGCACTCCAGCGCGCGGTCGGCGAGGGTTTTGGCGCTGGCGATCAGGTGTTCGGTGGCGCCGGCCAGGTCGCGCTCATGGCCGAGCAGTGCCTGGGTGGTGCCGGCGGCGGTGGCGGCTGCGCAGCGTAGGAGGTCGCAGAGTTGGGTCAGGGCGTCTTCGAAGCTGAGGTCTTGATGTACAGCAAAGGAGGGTGGTGAAGTGGGTTGCAGGTAGTGGCGCAGGGCGCGTTCGAAGATTTCGCGGGGTGGGTCGGGGACGATTTTGTTCATGAGTAAGCTCCTACTGGATTGGGAGCCATTCTTTTGCAGATCTCACTCGACAAAAGGTGGCAGCTATGTGCGGGGTGAGATAACCGGTAGGAGGCCACCCGGCCAGACCGAAGTCTGCCCGCACACAGCCGCCATAGAGCATGTTGCTCGCGGTTGTGACACTTGGCACCCTATTGACAGGATCTCACCCCTGATCGCTGATACGCAGCGACGGAGTGAAGGCTAGCCAGTGGACTGAGCAGGCGCAAGGCCGTGGGATTGTCTAGGAAACTTCCCGCAGATTAAAGGGATAAGGACTGCTGGCCTTTAACTAAAGGCAAAAAAATGGGACCCACCGCTACCGAGTCCCGTTTTTGTGTTCTGCAACTAAAGCGCGACGAAAGACAGCGTGCCGTTTGCCTGATTGGCCACCAGCGCAACCGAACCATCCGGTGTCACCGCGACGCCAGCAGGGTTGGCGAAGCCGGAGTGCCTGCGCACCACGGTCTCTGTGTCGGTATTGATGACGGTGAAGGTATTCCCGTTATCGGTGACATAGCACTCCCGAACGCGGGGGCTCATGGCCACACCGTAAGCATAGGTGAAACCAGGCAGGGTTTTGGCAATGGTATTGGTCGGCGGGTTAATGATGTACACCGCATTTGTGCCGGTCACGTAAGCGCGTTCCCTCGGCATATCGAACGGATTGAACGCGATGTCAGAGCCGACCGGTTGGGTATTGATGCCTGGAATTGCACCGATCAATCCCGAGGCACCCGATGGATTCAGCAGGTTCACCTGAGACGGCCCGGCGACATAAAACCGTGACTCCAGGTGATTGAGCGCGCATCCGAACGGGTTGGTGACATAGGTTGTGCTCAGGAGTGTGCCGGTCATCGCATCATAGGTGCCCACCAGGTTGTCGATACTGCTGCTGACAAACAGCCGGGTACCGGCCCTGTTCAGGCAAAGCCCCCAAATGTACTGGAAGCTTGGAATTGTCTGAATCAGTGCGTTGTTGTCCAGATTGATGACGGAGATGGTTTTCGAGCCCAGATTGCCCACGTACAAGCGCGACTCATCAGGGTGCATGGCGATGCGGAACGGCCGGTTGAAACCACCGATGGTGTTGACTACCTTGCGTTGGGCAATATCAATCACCGAGACGGTGTGGCTGCCGTGATTGGTGAGGTAGGCCGTCCGGCCATCCCGGGTGATCACGATCCAATGCGGTTGCGCACCCACCATAATGCTTTCGATTATCCCCAGTTCCCATCGGATGCTGTAGGTTGTCGACGCGAAAGCCACCGCCGTCGCCCGGTCAGTGCTGCCGTTGAGGGTGATCGCGCCTGAGAGGGTAATGTTGCCCGACTTGACCTGCCGCAGCCACGTGCGCGGTACGGGGATGTTTGACAGCCCGTTGAGGGCTTCATTGGCGTTGATCGCCACGCCACTCAGCAGCACCAGGTCCGGTACACCGGCACCGCTGGCGGTGATCCACACCCGTTGCCCTGCCGCGCTCGATGGCCAGCGTTCCATGGACAGCTGACCATTGCCGGCGAATGCATTCAAATCCAGCGAGCCGTTGTTGGGCACTGCGTTGATTAATGGCCGAACCTGCAGCGTGTTCATCGGTGGGTACACCGGTGGCGTCACGGGGGTGCCGACCACCTGGACCGAATAGCTGCCCGACTGTCGCAGACGTACCCCGGATGCGTTTTGCAGTTCGAACGACACCTGAAACGAGCCGCCGGCCAGTGGCGTGATCAAAGCATTCGGGACGGTGACAATTTCGCTGAACCGGTTGAGGTCGTTGACTGGCGGCAATCGTACGATTTCAACAGAACCGTCTGGCCTGGTAATCGTCAGTATTACCACAAGCCGGTTGGGACTGGGCAACGTCGGTGTGCGAACGGTCGGTATCAGTACGGTGAACACAGACTGGCTCTGGGTGTCGAGGTCCACCACAGGGGCTTCCGCGTTGTCCGCATAGAACACTGGGTTTCCGAGCAAGCTGGGGTCCAGTTCACTTTTTAGAATATACGGCGGGGAATACAGGGCTTTTATGCCGCCAGGCCCGGAGACGTTTTTCACCACGTCAGTGACCGTGAAGTTGATCGCCACATCGCCGGACTGGTTGATCTGGGAGAAAATGCTCCGAGGGATGGGCACTCGGATCGGCCCAGGCCCGGCGGCCTCGGCGGGGCTTACGGTGTGGTAGACGAGCGGTCCGCCGACGGAGATTTCAATTTCGTCGTTGGCGCGGATGTTAGCGTACTTGTTGATCAAGGCCGTCATTCCGCTTGCGGCAACGGTTGCGTTGATGATCGAGCCTCGTGGCATGCCATCAATCGACATGGATAAACCATCGTGCCAGATATTCCCGGCGACGGGGTCGAAGCCGCCTGGCAGGGCTGTCTTGATCAGGTAGGTCTCGATGGCCGAGATGCTTTCCTGCCCGCTGCCTGCGCGTATGACCCGGGCGAACATCGGGACTTCGCCCTGCGGGACATTCGTGCCCGGGGTGGTCCAACTGTAACGATTACGTTGATCGCTGACGTAAGCCGAAATCAACGGAGTGTTCATGTTTCCTACGAAGAGACTATAGAAATCGCCTACATTGCAGTTAAACCACCGCTCAAGGTATGCCTCGAAATTAGGCAGCAAGTGGCGGGTGCCCATGCCAAAGGCGGCTCTTTCGGGGTATAGCGTGCCGGCCAGCGGCACTGCACGGAAGGCTGGCTGTGGGGGGGAGTCGAGCATATCAATTGGCAGCGTAGACATAGCCTTTACCTTGCAAGGTTGGGACGCGCGCGGGCCGCGCGGCGGGCAAGGTCAATAAAACGCTGGGAGCGCTGAGCGAATCTACTGTCAGAATTGACAGTGACGACGAGTGGTTCCTGAGGCCGTTGCGTTTCGGCGCAGCAGCGGCTCAGCCTGCGCGGGCTTATTTCGGGTACAGCGGCGGCAAGCTGGTGGTGTCGGTCGCCGGGTCTTGCTCGCGCTCGGTCATGGGGATGGCCTTGATCGCGCGCCACAGGTCTTCGCCCAGCCAGTATTGGCCGCTTTCGCTGTACAGCGCGCCGTTCAACCCATCCAGCGCGTCGGACAGCGGCACAAAGCGCGCCGCCATGTCCGCCAGGGTTTCCGGCTGCTGCCGCGCCCAGGCATCCAGCGCCTGGCGG
>NZ_JBAWDE010000425.1:0-6942 GCF_049590575.1 Pseudomonas sp. | reverse complement strand
GGCCGAGGATGCGGTCCAGCGGTTCGCCGCGCGCCGACAGCATCAGCACCGGCAGCTCCGGGTGGTCGTTGCGCAATTGCTTGAGCAGCTCAAGGCCGCTGCCGTCGGGCAGCATCACGTCGAGCACCACCGCCGCCGGGGCGGATTCAGCCAAGGCTTTGCGCGCGCTCAAGCCATCGTGGCAGGCGCGCACCTGGAAACCTTCCTGGCTCAACCAACTGGTCAGCAGCTCGCAGAGCTCCTGGTCATCATCTATCAGTAACAGCTCGCTCATGACTCACTCAATTTAGCCATTGTCGACGGCGACGGTGCCCACCGCTGGCGAAGATCCCGCACAGCAAGGCGATCAGTGCGACGGCCGCGCCGGTGACAAACCACTGCTGTTGCTCGGTCAGCCATCGGGTCATCGCACCGCCCTGTGTATCTTTGAGTTGCTGGGCCAGGCGTTGGTTCTCTTGGCGAAGGCGACTCAGCTGGGCGCTTTCGCGGGTAGCGTCTGCGCTTTGCAGCTGCTTGCCCAGTTCTTCACGCAGCCGTTCGCTTTCTTTCAAGCGTTGCTGCAACTCGGTGATCTGGGCGCCGGCACTCAAGGACAGGGGCGTGGAACTGCCGGTGTTCGAGGTTTCTTCAGCGTGGGCCGTAGCCCCGATCATTAACACTGCCAACAGACACAACTGACGTAAGCGCATCGGAACTCCTGATTCCACACGAATATTCAGAACGTTGTCGGCAGGTTACCGAGAATAATGAGCCATTAGCAGGGCGCCGAACGGTTTAAGCGTCGGCGCCACTCAGCTCAAGGCAGGACTTGCTTGAACGGCTTGATTACCACGTCGGCGTACGCACCTGCCGCTACGTAGGGGTCAGCCTTGGCCCAGGCCTGGGCGTCGGCCAGCGAGGCGAACTCGGCGACCACCAGGCTGCCGGTGAAACCGGCGTCGCCGGGGTCGTTGCTGTCTACGGCCGGGTGCGGGCCGGCCAGTACCAGGCGGCCTTCGGCCTGCAGCACTTTAAGGCGTTCCACGTGTGCCGGGCGCACGGACAAGCGTTTTTCCAGCGAGTTGGCAACGTCGGTGGCAATGATGGCGTAGAGCATGTCAGTCCTCGGTTTTCGGCGTGGTGGGGGCGGTGTCATGCAGGTGGCGCGACAGGTAGATACCCTGGCCGATCAGGAACAATACGGTCATGCCCAGGCTGCCGAAGACTTTGAAGTCGACCCAGTAGTCCTGGAAGGTAAAGGCCACGAACAGGTTGGCGGCGCCGCAGAACAGGAAAAACACGATCCAGGCCACGTTCAGGCGCGTCCAGACCGGGTCGGGCAGGGTCAGTGCATGGCCCATGATCCGCTTGATCAGCAGGCGATCACCGATGAAGTGGCTGCCGATAAACACCAGGGCGAACAGCCAGTTGACCACCGGGGCTTTCCATTTAAGGAAGGTTTCGCTGTGGAAGGCCAGGGTCAGGCCGCCGAAGACCAGGCAGGCGACCAGGGTCAGCCATTGGCTTTTCTCGAGTTTGCGTTGTGAGATGAAGATGGCGCCGTAGACCACCACAGAGCTGATGATCAGTACGGCGGTGGCGCTGTAGATGCCCCCGAACGTCAGCTCGTGACCGGCGATATCGATAACCCTGGGGTCGAGTTTGGTAACGATGAAAAACAGCAACAGCGGGATGAAGTCGATGAATTGTTTCACAGTAAGAGCCAGAAGCTGGATGTGGCGGCATAATAACAAACATCCTTGGTAGCGAAAGCGCCAGCTGACTTGAGGTTACACACTCCCGTGAATGTTGATTTGCACTGCCACAGCACGGCCTCCGACGGCGCCCTGGCGCCCGCGGTACTGGTTGCGCGTGCGTTTGAAAAAGGCGTGCGAGTCCTTGCGTTGACCGACCACGACACCCTTGAAGGCCTCGACGAGGCCCGTACGGCGGCGCATGCCCTGGGCATGCAACTGGTCAACGGCGTGGAATTGTCCTGCACCTGGGGCGGCGCCACCATCCATGTGCTGGGCTACGGTTTCGATCAAAACGCACCGGCACTGGTGGGCGCGATAGCCCAATTGCACGATGGCCGTTGGCTGCGGTCCGAAGAAATAAGCCGAAAACTCAGCCTTAAAGGCATGCCGAACGCGCTTGAAGGCGCCCGCGCGATCCAGCAAGCGCTGGGCGACAGCGGTAATGCACCGGCCCGGCCGCACTTTGCCGACTGGATGGTGCGTGAAGGTTTCGTCAAGGACCGCGCCGAAGCCTTCCGCAAATGGCTGGGCGCCGGCAAGTTGGGGGACGTCAAGCAACACTGGCCGACCCTGGAGGATACCGTCGGCACCCTGCGCGCCGCCGGGGCCTGGGTCAGCCTGGCGCACCCTTGGCATTACGATTTCACCCGCAGCAAGCGCCGCAAGCTGATTGGCGACTATATTGGAGCGGGCGGCCACGCAATTGAAGTGGTCAACGGCCACCAACCCGCCGATCAGGTCGGCAGCCTGGCGATTCTTGCCCGCGAATTTGGTCTGCTGGTCAGTGCCGGCAGTGATTTTCATGGCCCAGGCGGCTGGTCCGAGATCGGCGAATATCGCCAGGTCCCGGACGACTTGCCGCTCTTGTGGGGGCGATTCAAGCATGACCCCATTATTGCCACCGTCTGAACAGGTAGAACACGTGAGTCAATTTTTCCAGATTCATCCGGAAAACCCTCAAGCGCGTCTGATCAAGCAGGCCGTGGAGATCATTCGCGCCGGTGGCGTGGTGATCTACCCAACGGACTCGTCCTACGCCATCGGTTGCCAGATCGGCGACAAGGGCGCAGTCGAGCGTGTAAGGCGCCTGCGCCAACTGGATGACAAGCATAACTTTGCGCTGATCTGTAGCGACCTGTCCCAGTTGGGCCTGTTCGCCAAGGTCGACACCGGCACGTTCCGGTTGCTCAAGGCCCACACGCCGGGCCCCTACACCTTTATTCTCAACGCCACGCGTGAAGTGCCGCGCCTGTTGCTGCACCCGAAAAAACGCACCATCGGCCTGCGCGTGCCCGAGCATCCGATTGCCCTGGCGCTGCTGGCCGAGCTGGGTGAGCCGCTGATGAGCGTGTCGCTGATCATGCCCGGCGACACCGAGCCGCTGGAAGATCCCTACGAAATGCGTCAGCTCCTGGAAAAACAGGTGGACCTGATCATCGACGGCGGGTTTGGCGGCGGCAAGGCGTCCACTGTGATCAACCTGGCCGACGGCGAGCCGGAAGTGATCCGCGTGGGTTGCGGTGACCCGGCGCCATTCATGGCCGAGGCCTGAATGTCCGCCGTGGAGACCGTCGACAGCCAGGCGGGCGCCCAGCAGGAACTGCCGTTCGCCATGGTGTATGGCCAGGCGGTCATGGAAATGCCGCTGGACCTGTACATTCCGCCGGATGCGTTGGAGGTCTTCCTTGAAGCCTTCGAAGGCCCGCTGGACTTGCTGCTGTACCTGATCCGCAAGCAGAACATCAATATCCTCGACATCCCGGTGGCGGAAATTACCCGCCAGTACATGGGCTACGTCGAGTTGATGCAGTCGGTGCGCCTGGAACTCGCCGCCGAGTACCTGGTGATGGCGGCCATGCTCGCCGAGATCAAGTCGCGCATGCTGTTGCCGCGTTCGGAGACGGTCGAGGCCGAAGAGGACGACCCGCGCGCTGAGCTGATCCGCCGCCTGCAGGAGTACGAGCGCTTCAAGGCGGCCGCCGAGGGCATCGACGGCTTGAGCCGTGTTGGGCGTGACGTGGTGGTGCCCAAGCTCGACGCCCCCGAAGCACGGGCGCGCAAGCTGTTGCCGGACGTGAGCCTCGAAGAGTTGCTGATGTCCATGGCCGAAGTGTTGCGCCGGGGTGACATGTTCGAACATCACCAGGTCAGCCGCGAAGCCCTGTCGACCCGCGAGCGCATGAGCGACGTACTCGATCGCCTCAAGGGCGGCGGGTTTGTGCCGTTTGTCGAGCTGTTCACCCAAGAAGAAGGGCGCCTGGGGGTGGTGGTAACCTTTATGGCGATCCTCGAACTGGTCAAGGAATCCTTGGTCGAGCTGGTCCAGAATGAGCCTTTTGCGGCTATCCACGTGCGGGCGCGAGCCGAATAAAGAGCTGAATCGATGAATCTGACTGAACCCCGCGAACTGGCGCCCCTGCTGGAAGCCTTTCTCCTGGCCTCGGGCAAACCGCAATCCCTGGAGCGCCTGTTCGAACTGTTTGAAGAGGCCGAGCGCCCTGAGCCGCCGGTGTTCAAGAAGGCGCTGGAGATACTGCGCAAGTCCTGTGATGGCCGCGCCTTTGAATTGCGCGAAGTGGCGTCGGGTTATCGCTTGCAGATCCGTGAGAAGTTTTCCCCGTGGGTCGGCCGCTTGTGGGAAGAGCGCCCGCAGCGCTATTCACGGGCGATGCTGGAGACCATGGCGCTGATCGCCTATCGCCAACCGATCACCCGGGGTGAAATCGAAGACGTGCGGGGTGTGGCGGTCAACAGCCATATCGTCAAGACCTTGCTGGAACGCGAGTGGATCCGCATCGTCGGCTACCGTGACGTGCCCGGCAAACCGGCGATGTTCGCCACCACCAAGGTGTTCCTCGACCATTTCAACCTGAAAAACCTCGATGACCTGCCGCCGCTCGCCGAACTGCGCGAGATGGAACCCGACCCGGTGCTGGACTTCGACGACGCCCCGGTGCCCGCCAGCCTGCAGGAACTGGCCGACGCCACGGCCGAGCCGGAAGAGCCGAAGGACGAAACCAGTTTCCACACCTTGTTGCTTGAACTGGACGATATGGAGCAGGGCATCAAGACCGACTTCGACGACTTGCTGCGTGACGGTGCGGCTGAGCCTGAAACCCAACTGAACGTTGACGTTGAGCCTGAAGTCGAAGTTGAAGAACCAGAGCCAGCGCCTGACGAAGACATCCTTGGCGTTGCGCAAGCCCGCGAGAAACTCCTGGCAGCCGTCGCCGCCCTTGAGCAACCGCCCTTGAGCGACGAGGAAGACGAAGCCCGCGCGCTGGCTGAAGCCATTGAAAACGAGCGTCGCTCGTTCGAGCCCTGATCAGGCGTCGGGTTCTGTTACACAAGCTGTACCTGTTAGTTCTGACAGTTGTGGGGCGTTGAGTCGCGGTATTTACTCGCTGAACGCCATTGCGCCTGGGCTGTTGATCCGTGGTGGTGTGATCCCTTTCTTTGAATATGGATGACTCATCATGAAAACCACTGGTCAACGTTTCACCCATGCGTTCGGCGTGGCGGCACTGGCAGGCGCGGCGGTTTTCGCCGCTGGTTATGCGCTTGCCACCGCCTATGCACCTCTGGATGGCGATCAAAGCGTGAGCATTGTCTCAGGCGCCGACCCCACCGGAGCCATTGGCTTGAGCAAAGGTACGGCCGGGGAGCGCCCCGTGTACTACCGGCCGGGTTCATCGAAAGCGTTATGGATCGGCGCTTCCAACACGCTGCCGGCGGGGTGCAAGCCCACACAATTCACCGACGATGACGGCACGAGCATCCCGGTCCTGGTCAAACTCGACTGTAATGGGCAGAGCTGGCAGGCCAAGCTGTCCCGGACCGGTGAAAAATTCAGCGTCAAACGTTTGCCCTGAACCCAAACGATCGTTCCCATGCGGAGCGTGGGAACGAGAGTGGTAGTGATGAGTTCAACCAAAGACCCCTGTATCAGCATCTGCAAATTCAACGATGACATCTGTGTTGGCTGTGGCCGCAGCAAGCGTGAAATCCGCGCCTGGAAGAAGCTCGACAAGGCCGACAAGCGCACGGTATTGGCCGAAGCCGAGCTGCGCCTGCTGGCGTTGGGCGCCACCGGTCGGCGGAAAAGCAAATGACTGCGGCCTGATCGACTAGTCTTTGATGCGCAACGCGCGCCATGCGCGTATGATTCGCGACCCTTTGGCGAGCTATTCGCCCAAAGCCCCGCTTTCAATACCCTTCAGGCCACGCCTGAATCGACCCACCGGGAGGTGCTTAAGATGAACGACAAAGACCAGAACGACAGCCAGGAAATCGGCCCTGCAGGCGAAAAACTGCAAAAGGTGCTGGCGCGTATCGGCGTGGGCTCGCGCCGCGACGTCGAAGCCTGGATCACCCAGAAGCGCATCAAGGTCAACGGCGTCGAGGCCACCCTTGGCCAGCGCGTCGACCTGCATGACGCAATCACCATTGATGGCAAGGTCATCAAGCGTGAAGAGGCCGCCGAATCGGTGCGCCGCGTGATCATGTACAACAAGCCGGATGGCGAGATCTGCACTCGCGACGACCCGGAAGGCCGTCCGACCGTGTTCGACAAAATGCCCAAGCCCAAAGAAGGCCGTTGGATCAACATCGGTCGTCTCGACATCAACACCACCGGCTTGCTGATGTTCACCACCGACGGCGAGTTGGCCAACCGCCTGATGCACCCGTCCTACGAGATGGACCGCGAGTACGCCGTGCGCGTACGCGGTGAAGTCGATGACGAGATGATCGAGCGCCTCAAGGCCGGCGTGGTGCTGGAAGACGGCCCGGCCAAGTTCACCGACATCAAGCAGGCGCCAGGTGGCGAAGGTTTCAACCACTGGTACCACTGCGTGGTGATGGAAGGCCGTAACCGCGAAGTCCGTCGCCTGTGGGAATCCCAAGGCCTGGTGGTCAGCCGCCTGAAACGCGTGCGTTTCGGCCCGGTGTTCCTCAACTCCGACCTGCCGATGGGCCGCTGGCGCGAAATGAGCCAGTACGAAGTCGACATCCTCAGCGCCGAAGTCGGCCTGACGCCGGTGGCCATGCCGCAGATGAACGCCAAGAGCAAAGACAAGCTTGAGCGTATGCAGCGTAAATCCTCGCGTCCTGTGGCGCGTACCGAGCGCGTTGCCCGCACCCTGCGCCCGGCGCTGAATGCACCGGCGACCGGTGGGCGTATCTCGCGTGAGCCGCACATCGAAGG
>NZ_JBAWDE010000424.1:0-6040 GCF_049590575.1 Pseudomonas sp. | reverse complement strand
AGTCAATACATCGGGTGACTGACACACCGCTTTCGCGAGCAAGCCCGCTCCCACATTTGGACTGCGGTGATCATCAAATCCCGTGCATAAAAAAACCGGCCTCGCAGCCGGTTTTTTTGTTTCTGCGGTTTAGAACGCAGCGTCCTTCAAACCGTCGAGGTAACGCTCGGCGTCCAGGGCTGCCATGCAACCGGCGCCGGCCGAGGTGATGGCCTGGCGGTAAACGTGGTCGGCCACGTCGCCGGCAGCGAAGATGCCGTCGATGTTGGTGGCAGTCGCGTTACCTTCACGGCCGCCCTGCACCACCAGGTAACCGTCTTTGGCTTCCAGCACACCTTCGAACAGCGAGGTGTTCGGGGTGTGGCCAATGGCGATGAACACGCCGTCGACTTTCAACTCGTCGAAGCTGCCGTCGTTGTTCTTCAGGCGGGCACCGGTCACGCCCATGTTGTCGCCCAGGACTTCGTCCAAGGTGGCATTGAGCTTGAGGATGATCTTGCCTTCAGCGACACGGGCGTGCAGCTTGTCGATCAGGATCTTCTCGGCGCGGAAGGTCTCGCGGCGGTGAACCAGGGTCACGGTGCTGGCGATGTTGGCCAGGTACAGCGCTTCTTCCACGGCAGTGTTGCCACCACCGACCACGGCGACCGGCTTGTTGCGGTAGAAGAAACCGTCGCAGGTCGCACAGGCCGAAACGCCTTTGCCCATGAACGCCTCTTCCGACGGCAGGCCCAGGTAACGAGCGCTGGCGCCGGTGGCGATGATCAGCGCGTCACAGGTGTACACGCCGCTGTCGCCGGTCAGGCTGTAAGGTTTTTTCGAGAAGTCGACTTTGTTGATGTGGTCAAAGACGATCTCGGTCTCAAAGCGCTCGGCGTGTTCTTTCATCCGCTCCATCAGCACCGGGCCGGTCAGGCCGTGGACGTCGCCCGGCCAGTTGTCGACTTCAGTGGTGGTGGTCAACTGACCGCCCGCCTGCATGCCGGTGATCAGCAACGGCTTGAGGTTGGCCCGGGCAGCGTAGACGGCAGCGCTGTAACCGGCAGGGCCGGAACCGAGAATAATCACTCGCGAATGACGGGTATCAGACATGACTCACTCCTATCGACCGCCCGGACTACAAGACGGCTGGAATAAAAAAGGGACCACGAAGCACTTGGGGAAGGCTTGAACTCGCAGGCCCTGAAAATAATGGGTGCAGGGTATCGAGGGGGGCAAGATTAAGGAAATACGCAATAACAATCCAGCTCATAGGTGGTCTCTATGCAGTCCACACTATTAATCGACGGCTTTGTTACCTTACATGTACTGCAGAGGTCGCCGCTTTCACCGCTGATGCAAAGCCGGTAAGGTCGGCGCGTTCGTCATCCTGCTCGGAGTTCACCATGCCCGCCCCTGTTCTTTCCGGCCCGCAATACCTGCGCGAAGGTCTCAAACTGGTGTTGAGCCCAGGCCTGCGCCTGTTTGTGCTGCTGCCGCTGGCCATCAACCTGGTGCTGTTCGTCGGCTTGATTTACTTCGCCGGCCATCAGTTCAGCCTGTGGGTCGACCACTTGATGCCGACGCTGCCCGACTGGCTGAGCTTTCTGAATTACCTGCTGTGGCCTTTGTTCGTGGTGCTGGTGGTGCTGATGGTGTTTTTCACCTTCACCATGCTGGCCAATATCATTGCGGCGCCTTTTAACGGGTTTCTGGCGGAGAAGGTCGAGGTGGTGGTGCGCGGCACCGATGATTTCCCGGCGTTCAGTTGGGGCGAACTGGTGGCGATGGTGCCGCGCACGCTCGCGCGGGAAATGCGCAAACTGGGCTACTTCCTGCCGCGCGCCATCGGCCTGTTCATCCTGTCGTTCATTCCGGTGGTCAACTTGATCGCTGCGCCACTGTGGCTGCTGTTCGGCGTGTGGATGATGGCGATCCAGTACATCGACTACCCGGCCGACAACCACAAGTTGGGCTGGAACGAAATGCTCGCCTGGCTGCGCAAGAAGCGCTGGCAGAGCATGAGCTTTGGCGGGATCGTCTACCTGGTGCTGCTGGTGCCGGTGCTCAACCTGTTGATGATGCCGGCGGCGGTGGCGGGCGCCACGTTGTTCTGGGTGCGCGAGCAAGGTGCTGAAGCAATGGCGGCGCCAAAGGTCACCCAGTCATAAATCCATCATGCCAATGACACAATGAAGACATGGCCCACGGCGACACTGTGGGTCATGACGACAGCCTCGCTTCACATCACCCTGATCACCGAAACCTTCCCGCCAGAGATCAACGGGGTGGCCAATACCCTTGGCCGCCTGTGCGACGGTTTGCGCGCGCGCGGCCATCAAGTGGAACTGGTGCGCCCGCGCCAGGGCGCCGATCAGAGCCGGCCCAGCGACAATGACCTGCTGCTGTGCCGCGGCTGGCCGTTGCCGGGTTACCCGGGCCTGCAATGGGGCCAGTCGTCGATGCACAAATTGCTGCGCCGCTGGACACGCCAGCGCCCCGACGTGCTGTACATCGCCACCGAAGGCCCGCTGGGGCTGTCGGCCCTGCGGGCGGCGCGACGCTTGGGAATCAGCGTGGTCAGCGGCTTTCATACCAACTTCCAGCAGTATTCGAACCAATACGGCCTGAGCCTGCTGAGCCGCTTGGTCACGCATTACCTGCGCTGGTTTCATAACCGTTCGAGCCTGACCCTGGTGCCCAGCGCCAGCCAGCGTCTGGAGCTGGAGCGCCGGCATTTCGAGCGCCTCGGGATGCTGTCGCGCGGGGTCGACAGCCAGTTGTTCCACCCGGCCCGGCGCGACAGCGCATTGCGCGAACGCTGGGGCCTGGAAAACGACGACATTGCGATCCTGCATGTGGGGCGCCTGGCCCAGGAGAAAAACCTCGGCCTGCTCAAGCGCTGCTTTGATGCACTGCAGGCGACTTATCCACAGCGCCGGATGAAGCTGATCATCGTCGGTGATGGCCCGCAACGCGCGGTGCTGGAGCGAGAACTGCCCGAAGCGGTGTTCTGCGGCATCCAGCGTGGCGAGGAACTGGCAAGGCACTACGCTTCCGGGGATCTGTTCCTGTTCCCCAGCCTGACCGAGACCTTTGGCAATGTGGTGCTTGAAGCCATGGCGTCCGGGCTCGGCGTGGTGGCTTACGACCAGGCGGCAGCCACCCAGCACATTCGCCATGGCTACAACGGCGTGTTGGCCATGCCGGGGGATCAGGAGGCGTTTTGCGATGCGGCCATCTGGCTGCTGGAGGAGCGCGAGACCTTGCGCAGAGCCCGGCTGAATGCGCGGCAGCATGCCAGTCGCCAGGGCTGGCCGGCAATTATCGAGCAGTTCGAACGCCAGTTGCGCGGGGTGTGCGAGGACGGGCAACCAGTGCCCGCCCTGTCGCCGCTTACACCAGGGTCGTCAACGCCTCACGACTGAACGGCAGGATGTCGCCTTCACGCCCTTCGCGCACCTTCAGCGCCCAATCCGGGTCGACCAGCAACGCGCGGCCCACGGCGACCAGGTCGAACTCGTCGTTGTTCAGGCGCTCCAGCAGTTTTTCCAGGCTTGCCGGCTGCGCAACCTTGTCGGTGTTGACCATGAACTGCAGGAACTCGCCATCCAGGCCGACGCTGCCGACGGTGATGGTCGGCTTGCCGGTGAGCTGGCGCGTCCACCCGGCCAGGTTGAGCTCGGAACCTTCGAACTCCGGCTCCCAGAAACGGCGCGTGGAGCAGTGGAAAATATCCACACCGGCGTCGGACAACGGCTTCAGAAATTCACCCAGTGCCTCAGGGGTTTGCACCAGGCGTGCGGTGTAGTCCTGCTGCTTCCACTGGGAGAAACGCAGGATGATCGGGAAGTCCGGGGCCACGGCGGCGCGAGTGGCCTGGATCAGCTCGATGGCGAAGCGCGAACGATTAGCCAGGCTGCCCCCATATTCGTCGGTGCGCTGGTTGCTGCCTTCCCAGAAGAA
Source organism: Pseudomonas sp. (assembly GCF_049590575.1). GTDB lineage: Bacteria > Pseudomonadota > Gammaproteobacteria > Pseudomonadales > Pseudomonadaceae > Aquipseudomonas. The sequence continues at coordinate 2,095 of NZ_JBAWDE010000424.1, read as the reverse complement.
CTGGTCCACCAGATAACCGTGGGCGCCGTGGATTTCCACGCCGTCCATGCCGATGCTCTGGGCGTCCTTGGCGGCCTGGGCAAAGGCTGCGATCACATCCTTGATGTCCTGGGCGGTCATGCCGTGGACAACCACGTTGCCGTCCTTGAGTTTTTCCATCGGGCCATAGGCCGGCACGCTGGCATCAGGCTCAGTGCCGATGCGGCGCACGCTGCCCACGTGCCACAGCTGCGGCACGATCTTGCCGCCTTCGGCGTGCACGGCGTCGACTACTTTCTTCCAGCCGGCCAACGCGGCTTCACCGTAGAAATGCGGAACGTTCGGATAGCCGTTGGAAGCCTGGTGACCCACCACGGTGCCCTCGGTGATGATCAGGCCCACGCCCGCCGCAGCACGGCGGCGATAGTATTCGATGACCTTGGCGTTGGGTACGCCGCCCGGCGAGAACGAACGGGTCATTGGCGCCATCACTACGCGGGTCGACAATTGCAGTGCACCGAGCTGAAACGGTTTGAACAAGGCTTGGACAGGCATGGGAGCACTCCACGAAAAGACGAATTTATGATGTGGATAATATGGACCGCTCGCAGCGCTGCATAGCACTATTGATGTGGGTGATTAAGGGGTAAAAGCGAGGGGATCGATGGCCACGCAGAGCCCCTCTATCCGATATTCAGCTCAAGGCTTTTTCGATCGCCTGGACGATCGAAGGGTCTTCCGGCGGGGTGCGCGGCGAGAAGCGCGCAAGGACCCGACCGTCCTTGCCCAGCAGGAACTTCTCGAAATTCCAGGTGATATCCCCAGGAAACTCGGCGCCCTCCCCCGCCAGCAACCGGTACAGCTGGTGACGGTCAGGGCCGTTCACATCGAGCTTGCTGCCCAGCGGAAACGTCACGCCGTAGTTCAGGCTGCAGAACTCACGGATTTGCTCCTCGGTGCCCGGTTCCTGGCCTGCAAACTGGTTGCAAGGCAAGCCAAGCACGGTAAAACCCTGGTCCTTGTACTGCTGGTAGAGGTTTTCCAATGCCGCGTATTGCGGGGTCAAGCCACATTTGGAGGCCACATTGACCACCAGCACAACTTGCCCTTTAAAAGGCGCCAGCGGCAGCTCTTGTCCGTCCAGAGCTTTGAGTTTCAGGTCGTGGAAAGCACTCATGACGAACTCCAGATATCCTATGTTCTTTACGTTGCGACACGTCGAGATTACAACCCGCAAGCCTGCAATCATAGACGCCGATTACAAAACTCGCCTGCCGATTACTGAGCGGTCGGCCACGGCAGAATCGGAATCGCCGTCACCGCGTTCTGCGGGCTGCCTTCGATCAAGCGGTCGCTGTAGACCAGATACACCAGGGTATTGCGCTTCTTGTCGAGGAAGCGCACCACCTGCATGGTTTTGAACACCAGCGAGGTACGTTCCTTGAACACTTCGTCGCCATCCTTGAGGTCGCCCTTGAAGCGGATCGGCCCGACCTGACGGCAGGCGATCGAGGCTTCGGCGCGGTCTTCGGCCAGGCCGAGGCCGCCTTTCACGCCGCCGGTCTTGGCGCGCGACAGGTAACAGGTCACGCCGTCGACCTTGGGGTCATCAAACGCTTCGACCACGATCCGGTCGTTTGGGCCGACGAACTTGAACACTGTCGACACCTGGCCGATCTCTTCGGCCGAAGCCCACAGCGGCATGACCAGCAGCAGGCCGAGCAATCCCTTCATTACGCGCATCGTGTATTCCTTTGCTTAGACCAGGATGAGGTTATCGCGGTGCACCAGTTCCGGTTCCGCCATGTAACCCAATAGTCCGACAATCGCGTCGGACGATTGTCCAATGATTTTCTGCGCTTCAAGGGCGCTGTAGTTAGCCAGGCCACGGGCGATCTCACGGCCATCCGGCGCCACGCACACCACCATCTCGCCTCGGCGGAAGCTGCCCTGCACCCGCTTGACGCCCACCGGCAGCAGGCTCTTGTTGCCTTGGGACAAAGCCGAGACGGCGCCGTCGTCCAGCACCAGGGTGCCGCGGGTTTGCAGATGACCGGCCAGCCACTGCTTGCGCGCTGCCAGCATGCCGCGCTCCGGCGACAGCAGCGTGCCGATG
>NZ_JBAWDE010000423.1:0-3530 GCF_049590575.1 Pseudomonas sp. | reverse complement strand
GTCCTTCAGTTATCCATTAATTGCCTGACACACCGCTATCGCAGGCAAGCCAGCTCCCACATTTGGGTGCCCACTCCAAGTTACAAAACTAATAACAAAAACCCCGGGAGCCCGCTTATGTCGGTCGATCCGCAACACCTGCTTCGCGAGCTGTTTGCCACAGCCATCGACGCCGCCCACCCCCGGCAAGTCCTCGAACCCTACCTGCCCGCCGACCGCAGCGGCCGTGTGATCGTGATCGGCGCCGGCAAAGCCGCGGCGGCCATGGCACTCGTCGTTGAAAACTGCTGGCAGGGTGAGGTCTCGGGCCTGGTGGTCACCCGCTACGGGCATGGCGCGCCGTGCAAAAAAATCGAAGTGGTCGAAGCCGCCCACCCAGTCCCGGATGCAGCGGGCCTGGCCGTGGCCACCCGCGTGCTGGCATTGATCAGCAACCTGACCGAAGACGATCGCGTGATCTTCCTGCTGTCCGGCGGCGGCTCGGCATTGCTGGCCTTGCCCGCCGAGGGCATCACCCTGGCCGACAAGCAGGCCATCAACAAAGCCCTGCTCAAATCCGGCGCGACCATTGGCGAGATGAATTGCGTGCGCAAGCACCTCTCGGCGATCAAGGGCGGGCGGCTGGCCAAGGCGGCATGGCCGGCGACGGTCCACACCTACGCGATCTCCGATGTGCCGGGCGACCAGGCCACGGTCATCGCGTCCGGCCCCACGGTCGGCGACCCGAGCACCTCGCAGCAAGCCCTGGCGATCCTCAAGCGCTACGGCATCGACGCCCCGGCGGCCGTGCGCAACTGGTTGCAGAACCCGGCGTCGGAAACCGTCAAACCCGGCGACCCGGTGCTCGCGCGCAGCCACTTTCAATTGATCGCGCGCCCACAACAGTCACTGGAAGCGGTCGCGGTAAAAGTGCGCCAGGCCGGTTTCAGCCCGCTGATTCTCGGCGACCTCGAAGGCGAAGCACGTGATGTGGCCAAAGTGCACGCCGGCATCACGCGGCAAATCGTGCAGCATGGCCAGCCGCTGGCCGCGCCGTGCGTGATCCTTTCCGGCGGTGAAACCACCGTCACCGTGCGCGGCAATGGCCGTGGCGGGCGCAATGCCGAATTCCTGCTGAGCCTGACCGACAGCCTCAAGGGCCTGCCCGGCGTCTACGCCCTGGCCGGCGACACCGACGGCATCGACGGTTCGGAAGACAACGCCGGCGCGATCATGACCCCGACCAGCTACGCCCGCGCCGAAGCCCTGGGCCTGTCGGCCAGCGATGAGTTGGACAACAACAATGGCTACGGCTATTTCGCCGCCCTCGACGGCTTGATCATCACCGAGCCGACGCGCACCAACGTCAACGACTTCCGCGCCATTCTGATCCTTGAGACTGCCAAACATGACGCCTGACAAGAAGGTCAAAATCCTCGCTACCCTCGGCCCGGCCACCGACGGTATCGATGACATCCGCGAGCTGGTGGAGGCCGGGGTGAACATCTTCCGCCTCAACTTCAGCCACGGTAACCACGCCGACCACGCCCAGCGCTACCAGTGGATTCGCCAAGTGGAGCGCCAGCTGAATTACCCGTTGGGCATCCTGATGGACCTGCAAGGGCCGAAGCTGCGGGTCGGGCAATTCGCCGAGGGCAAGGTGCAACTGGTGCGCGGCCAGGCCCTGCGCCTGGACCTCGACCCGACGCCGGGCGACCAGTGCCGGGTCAACCTGCCCCACCCGGAAATCATCGCCGCGCTGGAGCCGGGCATGGACCTGCTGCTGGACGACGGCAAGCTGCGCCTGCGCGTGGTCACTAAGCATGCCGACGCAATCGACACCACGGTGCTGAATGGCGGCGAATTGTCTGATCGCAAAGGCGTGAACGTCCCACAAGCATTGTTGGAACTCAGCCCACTCACCGCCAAAGATCGCCGCGACCTGAGCTTTGGCCTGGAGCTGGGCGTGGACTGGGTCGCGCTGTCGTTTGTGCAGCGCCCGGAGGATATCCGCGAGGCCCGCGAGCTGATCGGCGACAAGGCGTTCCTGATGGCCAAGATCGAGAAACCTTCCGCCGTACTTCGGTTGCGGGAAATCGCCGAGTTGAGCGACGCAATCATGGTGGCCAGGGGCGACCTGGGCGTTGAAGTGCCGGCCGAAAGCGTGCCGCAGATCCAGAAAGACATCATCAGTACCTGCCGCCAGCTCGGTAAGCCGGTGGTGGTGGCCACGCAGATGCTTGAGTCCATGCGCTTCTCCCCCGCGCCGACCCGCGCCGAAGTCACCGATGTCGCGAATGCCGTGGCCGAAGGCGCGGATGCGGTGATGCTGTCGGCGGAAACCGCCTCGGGCGAGTACCCGCTGGAAGCCGTGCAGATGATGAGCAAGATCATCCGCCAAGTGGAAAACGGCCCCGACTACCAGGCCCAACTCGACGTCAGCCGGCCCAAGGCGGATGCCACGGTGTCGGACGCGATCAGCTGTGCGATCCGCCGCATCAGCAGCATCCTGCCGGTGGCGGTGCTGGTCAACTACAGCGAATCCGGCAGCTCCAGCCTGCGCGCGGCGCGGGAACGGCCGGTGGCGCCGATCCTCAACCTCACGCCCAACATCGCCACGGCGCGGCGGTTGAGCGTGGCCTGGGGCGTGCATTCGGTGGTCAACGACCGCCTGCGCCAGGTCGATGAGGTGTGTTCCACCGCGCTGGAAATTGCCCAGGCCCAAGGCATGGCGCAACGCGGCGATACGTTGGTGATTACCGCGGGGGTGCCGTTCGGGCAGCCGGGGTCGACCAACTCGCTGCGCATAGAGACGTTGATTTAGCACCTGTTCGGGCCCCATCGCGGGCAAGCCGGCTGCCACATTTGAGCGGAGTTCGTCATGACAACGCAATCAATGTGAGAGCTGGCTTGCCTGCGATTGGGGGCAACTCGGCCTCACTGACTAAACCACCATGCACAACCCCACCTGCCCCGACTGGGCCGAAGCCCTGCTCAACGGTTTCAGCCAGATCTTCCTGCAGCGCCAGCCGCTGTGTGGCTTGCTGTGCCTGCTGGCAATCCTGGTCGGCGCCCCGGCTTTGCTCGGCGCAGCGCTATTGGGGGGGCTCGCCGGTTTGCTCACGGCCCAGCGTCGGGGCTATCCGAAGGCCGAACGCCAGGCCGGCCTGTATAGCTACAACGGTGTGCTGTTGGGTGTGTTGATAGGCCAGCATTTCACCTGGTCGCCGGTGTTACCGCCGTTGATCCTGGCGTGCGGTGGCCTGAGTGCGATCCTGACGCGCCACTGGCTGAAACACGCGACCCAGCCCGATGACCTGCCCGCCTACACCGCGCCGTTTGTCGGCCTGGGTTGGTTGCTGTTGGGCACAGCGCCGCACGCCCCGTCGGCCCTGGTTGAACCCGACACACTCGCCGTGCTCAGCGCGCCCTTTACCGGCCTTGCGCAAGTCCTGTTGCTGGACCAGCCCCTGGCCGGCATGTTGATCGCACTCGGCCTGCTGCTGGCCAACCGCCGCGCCGCCCTGTGGGCTTTGTTCGGCGCGTGTGCC
>NZ_JBAWDE010000422.1:0-5140 GCF_049590575.1 Pseudomonas sp. | reverse complement strand
GCACCTGCACCGGTTGCGCCGCCTGCGCCGGCCCCGGTAACACCTGCTTCGGCCAACGCCGCGTACCTGAAGAACCCGGCGCCGGAGTACCCGTCACTGGCTCAGCGTCGCGGTTGGGAAGGCACGGTATTGCTCAGGGTGCACGTGCTGGCCAGCGGCAAGCCGGGTGAGATCCAGGTCCAGAAAAGCAGCGGTCGCCAGCAACTCGACGACGCCGCACTGACCGCCGTGAAGCGTTGGAGCTTCGTGCCGGCCAAGCAGGGCGAAGTGGCCCAGGACGGCTGGGTCAGCGTACCGATCGATTTCAAGATTCACTAACTATTGCGCTGCGGTGTGTTGCACACGCCGCGACCTGTTCAGAGGGAAAACATCATGGCATTAGCATCTCCACTTGAATCCATCGAAAGCGCGGTGATCTGGCTGCTGGTGGTCTTTTCGGTCGCCACCTGGGGCCTGGCCCTGCTCAAGGGCGTGCAGTTCGGGCGCCTCAAGGCGCAGGATCGCAAATTCCACAAACAGTTCTGGGCGGCGTCGAGTCTCGACTCGGCCGCCGAACTGGCGGAAACCCAACCGGGTGCCGCTGCCCGTGTAGCCCAGGCCGGTTATGCCGCAATCCAGGTTGGCGAGGCGCCCCATGCGGCTGACCTGAGCCAGGCGATCAACCATCAAGACCGCCTCGAACGCGCCTTGCGCCAGCAGATCGTGCGTGAGCGCCGTTCCCTGGAGACCGGCCTGGCCGTGGTCGCCAGTATCGGCAGCACCTCGCCGTTTATCGGCCTGTTCGGCACCGTGTGGGGGATCATGGAAGCGCTCAAGGGCATCAGCGCGGCCGGTTCCGCCAGCCTGGAAACCGTGGCCGGGCCGATCGGTGCGGCCCTGGTCGCCACTGGCGTGGGTATTGCCGTCGCAGTACCGGCGGTGCTGGTCTACAACTATTTCCTGCGCCGCCTGAAGCTCACGGCGGCTGACCTGGACGATTTTGCCCACGACTTCTACAGCCTGGCGCAGAAGAATTCCTTCCGCGTGCTGCTGCACCCGGCGCTGACCAAAAACGTCGCCGGTACCGCGCAAAAAGTGAAGGAGGCTTCCTGATATGGCCTTCTCCACGCAAGACAGTGATGAGGTGCTGAGCGAGATCAACGTCACGCCGCTGGTGGACGTGATGCTGGTGTTGCTGGTGGTATTTATCGTGACCGCGCCGCTGCTGACCAACGCGATCCCGATCAACCTGCCCAAGACCGAAGCCGTGGCGCCGGTGGAGCAGAAGGACCCGCTGGTGGTGAGCATCGACGGCGCCGGCAAACTGTTTATCAACAAGGACGAAATCCAGCCGGACCTGCTGGAATTCAACCTGCAGGCGGCCAAGGCCAAGGACCCCGATGTGCGGGTGCAACTGCAGGCTGACGATGGCGTGAACTACGGCGAAGTGGCGCGAGCCATGGCGTCTATCGAGCGCGCGGGCATTACCAAGCTGTCGGTGATTACCGCCCGTTAGTTGCAAAAGCCTCGACAATTTTTTGGCCGTTTCCTTGGCAGGGTGCGGCCTTTTTTTTGCATCCGTTTCAGTAACATCACACGATCAAAGTGCGCCAACCCCGGCGATTTGCGGATACCGGATTTCAACTTCTTGCTGAAACTTTCTAGCGCTCTCTTTAAGCCAGTCAATCAACCGAGCGATATCAGGTTCCGACTGCCGCCCATTCCTACAAATAACGTAGTACGCCGCCGGCGACATCATCAGCGGGCCGCCTAGTGTGACTAATGCACCTTCTTCCAACTGGTCATACACCAACGCTGTCCTGGCCAGCGCAATCCCGCCACCCTTCACCGCCAGACTGATTGCCAGGCTTGAGTCCGGAAAGCGCGGCCCATGGTGATAAGGCGCAGCTGCCAGGCCCTGGAACGCAAACCAGCTTTCCCACCCTGGACACACTTGATCTTCCACACGGTGAATGAGTGGATACCGCGCGATATCCGTCAGCGAAATATCGCCATTCATGCGTTGAAACGCCGGTGAGCAAACCGGGAACACGGCATCGCGCATCAGAAGCTCGGCATGATGATCCGGGTAGTCGCCGTACCCCATCACAATCGCAACATCGAATTGATGGGCACCGAGATTGGCGCTATTCATATCCGCACTGGTCAATACCAGGTCGAGATTGAATGAAGCGTCGGTGTGGGAACCATGCATTCTGGGGATTAGCCAGGTCGAACACAGGGACGAAGTGCACGAAAGATAAAGGAGCTGAGATTTGCGCGCATTCAGCGAGTGCAACACCGTCTCAAGGGTTTTGAAAAAATCATCGGTCACCGGCAACAAAGCCTGCCCGGCGGTTGTGAGGTTGACGCCCCGCGAATGGCGCTCGAACAACTGAACGCCCCACCACTCTTCCAGACCTGCGATCTGATGACTGATGGCACTGGCGGTGAGGCTCAACTCTGATGCTGCGCGGGCGAAACTGCCTGTTCGTGCAGCACTGACAAAGGCTTGCAGCATGGGTGTAGGTGGCGGACGTTGGCCCATCAGGTGCTCACTTTGATCAGGATGATCCCGCAAACAATGACGAACGCCGAAAGCATCCGCCGCCAGCCGAACCGCTCGTGAAAAAACAGCGCGGCAATAATGGCGCCGATAATAACACTGGTTTCCCGCAACGCTGAGACCTTGGCCACCGCATCCAGCGACAGCGCGAACAGCACCAGGCCGTAGGAAGTGAGGTAAAAAACGCCGCCCATTACGCCGACTTTCCAATGGTTGCGAATGGCCTCTGCGAATTCCAGACGTTTCTTGAAAAACGCCAGCGCCGGAATCGGAATGCTCTGGAATACCGTCAGATAGATGATGTATTGCAGCACCGTCTCACTGGCTCTGACACCTTTGGCATCCACCACTGTGTATGACGCGATGAAAGCACCTGCGCACACCGCCATCAGAATTGGTTTGAACATACGCGCGGACATCCTGCGCACGAATGTCAGGCTGATAATGCCTACGCAAATCAGCAACACCCCCGCCATGGCATGAAACGATAGCTGCTCGTGCAGCAGGAAATAGGAAAACAGCGCGACTAAAACCGGTGGCACCCCGCGCATGACCGGGTAGACCTGCCCAAAGTCGCCGGTTTCATACGCTTTGATCAGAAACAATCGATAGGCCGTGTTGAGCACCACGGAAACCAGCACGTAGCCCCACACATGCAGGCTTGGCGTATTCACCAGCGGCAGCGCCGCCAGGCAGATCAGCAACGCCGTACCATCGACCATGGCCAAGGTCATGAAGCGACTGCTCCCCGCCCGGACGACCGCGTTCCAGGTGGCGTGCATGAAGGCGGAGATCAAAACAAGGGTGATCGCGATGTTGGAGTTGTCCATGGGGCTCGGCTTGTGATGGGAATATGAAGTTGTGCCTTATGGCCAGCTAGGGATCATCGTTTGCGCAACCACATTCGTAACATGTATCGATTGAGATCTTTCAAAGAGACTGCGTCATCAATCTCTAAGCGCGGAGCGCTCTTATCGATGAAATGCGTTCGGGTATGGAGAAACTTGTTGTCAGCTGAAATAAGAACCTGCCCTGGTTCAAGCAGCACTCGATGTTGAACTGAAGATTGATCAAGGACGGTATCTAGCAAATCCAATGCATGTATTTGCGCCAGGGTTAATGGCGCACCCGCTTTGATGTGGGCCGATTCGATATAGACGCGGAAGTACCTAATCAAAGGGATGCCCTCATTTGAAAAGCTCAAGATTGGCGCTTTGAATAATTGTTCTTCCTCCGCCATACCTCGATTTTCAAAATAGAAATCGCACTTAAGTTCTTCCAGTACCTCAGGGAATGCCATTAATTCAGCGTATACCGCACTTGCGTCTATCAGAATACTTTCGCCGCCGAGTAAGGCTTTCTGGCCACAAGCCAGAATCAAATAATCGATAGGGAGCGGATCGCTTACGCCATCGTTATGGATATATGCGCCCTGACGGGTCTGATGATATCTCGCACCTTCTTCAATGCTTTTACCTCCCCGGTCATACACCTCAATAACCCTATGGCCAAGATGGTTCTGCACCATTGGCGCTCCCAGCAAAGAGCCGAACGTCCATATCAAAGATTTGAAACCTGCAAGATCATCGACTTTAAATCCATCTAGGATAAGGACGTGTTTTTCGTGATCAACAATTTTTCGTATATTGCGCAGTTCTGCGCTGAGGGTCTGCGAGTGATGGGGGGCGATGTAAGCAGGCTTTGCATCGAATCGATTAGTTTGATCATCCGGTTCGGAGCTGGCTTTTGCGCTCAGTAGTTCGTTGAATGCGGTTTTAGAAAGCCTGACTTTAGAAATTTCGTGGTGGAAAGTACTTATATTTATATTCATTGCGGTTCTTTACGGGGTTGGTTGGAGTCAATATTTAACTAACCTCACCACTCTCCGGAAAAGCGAAAAGTCGTCAGCGGAGCCATAAAAAACTGTCATGGAAGATATTTCCTACAAGAAAGTTCATCAGGTGATCGATGCTGGCATTTCGTCATGATTTGTAAAGGGCCAGCAAGCCGTGTCCCTTTAAATTGCAGGACGTTTCCGAGACAATCCCCGCCGCCTTGTGACTGTTGGAATGGATGGCTAGTCTTCGGCCCGTCGCTGGTTTTCAGCGATCGGGTTTAGCAGCCTGAGTTCAATAGGCACACGGTTCACATCCACGTTTATGGTGGCTGTGCGTGGGGCACCCTCGGGTGCGCTGGTGTTCCTATTGGCCAGTCTGCTAACCCGCGTACAGCTGCCACCTATCGTTTAGCAGCGTTAGTGGTCGCTCCCGTATTCAATAGGAGTTACACCATGACCAAAGCACTTCCCGACCCACCCGTTGACTGCCTTGTCGCCAACGAAAACCTCAGTTTCGAAGACGCCCAACTTTATATCGCTCACCTGATCCACAGCGCATCGGCCACCGTATGGGACTGTTGTGAGCACCTGCAGCCGCACGACCGCGCGAAAGTCCATGCGGTGTGGCATTTGCTGGAAATGGCCAAGACCGTGGTGGATCGCACCATCGACTGCATGCCTCGTATCAATCACGTCATCTAAAACCACTGCAAATTGAATGTGAAATCGAGTCAATGTGGGAGGGGGCTTGCCCCCGA
>NZ_JBAWDE010000421.1:0-1724 GCF_049590575.1 Pseudomonas sp. | reverse complement strand
CGTGCAAGGTGCGCAGGCCGCCACGGCGGGCGGCGGCTTCGAGGGTGGCGGCGTCGGCCTGGCGCATCAGCAGGCTGCGCAGTTCTTCGTTCATCACCAGCAGTTCGGTGATGGCGCTGCGGCCGTGGTAACCGCCGCCCGGCGCATTGGCGCGCGGGCGATAAAGCATGATCGGGCGCGCATCGGTAAAGCGGTCCAGGCCGTGCTCGGCGATCAGTTCGGGCGGTGCTTCAAAGGCTTCGCGCGTGGCTGGGTCGAGACGGCGCACCAGGCGCTGGGCCAGAATGCCGTTGACGGTCGAGGCGATCAGGTAGCTCTCGACGCCCATGTCGAGCAGCCGCGTGATACTCGCCGCGGCACTGTTGGTGTGCAAAGTAGACAGCACCAAATGCCCGGTCAGCGACGACTGAATGGCGATGCGGCAGGTTTCCAGGTCACGGATCTCACCGATCATGATCACGTCCGGGTCCTGGCGCACGATCGAGCGCAACGCGCCGGCAAAGTCCAGGCCGATGGCCGGTTTCACCTGGATCTGGTTGATGCCTTCCAGCTGATATTCCACCGGGTCTTCCACGGTGATGATCTTGCGCTCGGCGGTGTTGAGCCGTGACAGCGCGGTGTACAGCGTGGTGGTCTTGCCCGAGCCGGTAGGCCCGGTGACCAGCAGAATGCCGTGGGGTCGTTCCAGCACTTCAAGGAAGGTTTCCAGGCGCTGGCCATCGAAGCCCAGGCTCTGGAAATCGAACTGCACGGTCTGGCGATCAAGCAAACGCATGACCACCGATTCGCCAAAGCTGGTGGGCACCGTGGACACCCGCAGGTCAAGTTCCTTGCCCTGGATGCGCAGCATGATCCGGCCGTCCTGGGGCAGGCGGCGCTCGGCGATGTCCAGGCGCGCCATGATCTTCACCCGCGAAATCACCGCCGCCGACGAGCTGGACGGCGGCGCCTCGGCCTCGTGCAGCACGCCGTCGATGCGGTAGCGCACCTTGAGCTGGTTTTCGAACGGTTCGATGTGGATGTCCGAGGCGCGATGTTCCACCGCGCGCTGCAGGATCAGGTTGACCAGACGAATCACCGGCGCTTCGGAGGCCATGTCCTTGAGGTGTTCGATGTCTTCCAGCGCACCGCTTTGCTCGTCGAGGTTCTCGATCAGCGTGCCCATCGCCGAGCGGCCCTGGCCGTAATAACGCTCGATCAGGGTTTCGACCTCGTTGCGCGGGCCGACCGCCAGCCACACCGGCACGCCGCAGGCATAGGCCATGGCCTGGAACGGGTAGACCAGCGACGGATTCGCCGCCAGCACGCGCAGCCCGCCCTGGCTCCAGCCCACGGGCACGACTTGATAGTGGCGCATAAAGCGCTCGGTCAAGGCAGGCAAAGGGTCAAGCAAGGGTGGTGCGGCGTCGGCCAGCAGCAGCGGCGCGCCGAGCAGGTCGGCCCAGGCGCGGGCCAATTCGGCTTCGGAGACCAGCCCCAGGCGGGTCAGCAGGCCGAGTAATTCAGTCTCGCCGCCTTCTTGGGACAGGCGCCGGGCGCGCTCCAGGTCCACGGTTTTCAACCCGGCCTGCTGCATCAGCCACGCGCAGACCTGTTCGGTGTGCGGGACGTGCATCTGGCAGGCATCGATGGGCGTTGAGGGACTGTGCATGGATAGCTATCTGAGGGGCAATGTTCTACAGAACTGTGGGAACCCCTTGTGGGAGGGGGCTTGCCCCCGATAG
>NZ_JBAWDE010000420.1:0-5290 GCF_049590575.1 Pseudomonas sp. | reverse complement strand
CCTTCGCAGGCAAGCCAGCTCCCACAGAAAAGCAGATCTGCTTATGCTGTAGATTTGCTTTCGCTCCTCGCTCTGCGCTCTTGATCTGCTTCAACCACTCAGGTAGGCTACTAGGCCGCCGTGCTCTTGCTTTTGATCTTGATCTCAGGCGCCCCGTCAAACACGCTGGCCGAACGCAGGCTCGAATCCGTGGGTAACCCGGCAGGACGCCGGGTTAGCCGCGATGGGCCAAGGATGGCCCATGGCGGCGGCCCACGGATTCAAGCCGCAGTGAGGGCACACCGAGCCGCAGGCGAGGTGCCGAGTGTTGGGGCAAGAGCCCTTTGGTTACTTTGGGGCTCTTTTCCAAAGTGACCCGCTGTAAGAGCGGAACCATAAGCCGCCGCTACCTAAATAATGGATATGCACAAAAATCCAAATCAGCTCTTGTGCAGCTTACTCATCAACTGCGCCTCAGCCTGGGTCAACCCACACGACTGCGTCAGCTCATCCACCGTAGCCCCCATCCCCACCAGCTTCGCCGCCTGTGCAAACGAAAGACTCGCCGGATCGCGCTGCTCAATCTGCGCCAACTTGTCCGGCAATGGCCCAAGAATCGCGCGCAACTCGTGCACTTCATCCCCAACCTTCACCGCACTCTGCTGGAAATGATCCACCCGCTTGACCAACTCCAGGATCCGCCGATCACGCACGGCATCACGCTCGGCCTGTTGCAAAGCCAATTCGCGCTGCTGGCGCACATAGCGCAGCAGAAACGCCAAAGTCCCGGCCCACAACAGGGCCAGGACAATCACCGCCGCTTCAAGGAACAATCAGATGTTCTCCAGATCCGACCACTCTTCTTCGCTCATCATCTTGTCCAGCTCAACCAGAATCAGCAGTTCGCCGTTCTTGTTGCACACGCCCTGGATGAACTTGGCCGATTCCTCGTTACCCACGTTCGGCGCCGTTTCGACTTCCGACTGGCGCAGGTAAACCACCTCGGCCACGCTGTCGACCATGATCCCGACCACTTGCTTGTCGGCTTCGATGATGACAATACGCGTGTTGTCGTTGACGTCGGTCGGCACCAGGCCAAAGCGCTGGCGGGTGTCGATTACAGTTACCACATTGCCGCGCAGGTTGATGATGCCCAGCACGTAGCTTGGCGCACCCGGTACCGGGGCGATCTCGGTGTAGCGCAGCACTTCTTGCACGCGCATCACGTTAATGCCATAGGACTCGTTGTCCAGTTTGAAGGTAACCCATTGCAGGATCGGATCATCCAAACCTTGTGCGGACGCTGACTTGTTCATCTCTCTGACCCCTTCAAATGCCGCTCGACACGGCGTATATGCTTCATCGGCTGCGCAATCACGCGGCCCTTATTGTTCAATCAACTGCGTTTGTTCACCGGCATCGTCTTGACGGCGCCACTGGCGATCAACTCGGCCAGCTCGGCGACGTCGAGCAACGCGCACATGTGTTCGATCACGGTGCCCGCCAGCCAAGGCCGTTGGCCCCGGTGGCTGCGCCATTTGATTTCGTTCGGGTCCAGGCGCAACGAGCGGCTGACTTGATGCACCGCCAACCCCCACTCGTAGCCCTGCACCGAGATCACGTATTGCAAGCCCTGGCGGAAGTCATCGCGGTAGCGGTCGGGCATTACCCAGCGCGCGGTGTCCAGCACCTTGAGGTTGCCGGCCTGGCTGGGCAGGATGCCGAGAAACCACTCCGGTTGCCCGAACAGCGGCGTCAGCTCCTGGCCTTCCAGCGAATAGATCGAGCCCAGGCACACCAGCGGCACCGCCAGGGTCAACCCGGCGACGTCGAACAGCAGGCACTCGAACGGCTCGGCAGCCCAGGCCGGGCGATCATCGCCGGCAACCGGCGGCGGCGTGATGCTAGGCGGCAGGTGCACCTCGACCACAGGCGCCACCACTGCCGGCTCGGCCACCACCGGTGCGACCACCACCGGCGCCACGACGGCCGGCAGGATCGGCACCACTACCGGCGCGGTCACGACCTGCTTGTCGCGGGCCTGTTCTTCCAGCACGGCCAGCTGGAATTCATCCAGCGTGCTGGCAGGCTCAACGGCCGGCTCCAGCACCAACAGCGGCTGTTCTTCCTCGGTCGCCTCCTGCAGCAGGGCATCCAGGTAGGATTCCAGTGCCAGTTGCGGGCGGGTCTTGAGTTCGACGGGACGGTTCATCACGCCACCTGCGCGACAAGCTGCTGGGACAGCAGGTGCTTGAGCAACGCGCGGTACGCCAGGACGCCGCGGCTTTTGCCGTCGAACTGCGAAGGCGTCAAGCCCGCGCGGCTGGCGTCGCGCAGCCGCGTGTCGACCGGGATATAGCCATTCCAGATAGTGTCCGGGTAGGCATCGCGCAGTACGCGCAAGGTGCCCAGGGACGCCTGGGTGCGGCGGTCGAACAGGGTCGGCACAATGCTGAACGGCAGCGCCTGCTTGCGCGAACGGTTGATCATCGCCAGGGTGCTGACCATGCGTTCCAGGCCTTTGACCGCCAGGTGCTCGGTTTGCACCGGGATCACCAGTTGCTGGCTGGCCGCCAAGGCGTTGACCATCAGCACGCCAAGCAACGGCGGGCTGTCGATGATGGCGTAGTCGAAGTCCTGCCACAGCTGCGCCAGGGTCTTGGCGATCACCAGGCCCAGGCCGCTCTGCCCCGGCGACTGGCGCTCAAGGGTGGCCAGGGCGGTACTCGACGGCAGCAGGGAAATGCTGGCATTGCTGGTAGGCAGCAGCAGTTGTCCGGGCAGGTCGGACGGCACGTTGCCTTTGTGCAGGAACAAGTCGTAGTTGCTGTGCTCCAGCGCGTCCGGGTCGTAGCCGAAATAGCTGGTCATCGAGCCGTGGGGGTCCAGGTCGACCACGACCACACGCTTGCCCGCTTCGGCCAGCAAGCCGGCTAAGGCGATGGAAGTGGTGGTCTTGCCGACTCCACCCTTTTGATTGGCAACTGCCCAGACTCTCATTCGGTTGGTTCCTCCCGGCAGGCACTGGCGCGACCGAGACATTGCATAAGGTTATTGAGCCGGCGACGGAGAATTGACGGCACTCTGACGAACCGGCGGCTTTGCAGTCGCCGGTGCAGTTTGTGTGCCAGCACGCTTCAAGGCCGCGTCCGGTGTTGCATTGGCGGTGCCGGTGCCGGTCAGGCTGCGGCGCACATCCAGGTTACGCGAGACCACCAGCACCACCCGACGGTTACGCGCACGCCCTTCCACCGTGGCGTTATTGGCCACCGGCTGAAACTCGCCATAGCCCACCGAGGCCAGGCGCCCAGGGTTCACGCCCTGCATCGCGAGCATGCGCACGATGCTCGCCGCCCGCGCCGAAGACAGCTCCCAGTTGGTCGGGTATTGCGCGGTGCTTATCGGCAAATTGTCGGTAAAGCCTTCCACGTGCACCGGGTTTTCGAACGGTTTGAGGATGGCCGCCACCTTGTCGATGATGGTGAACGCCTGGTCGCTGGGCATCGCGTCGGCACTGGCGAACAGCAGGCTCGAATTAAGCTCGATCTCGACCCACAACTCGTTGCCGCGCACGGTCATCTGGTTGGAGCTGATCAGGTCGCCAAACGCGGCGCTGATGTCGTCGGCGATGCTTTTCAACGGGTCGCTGGTACCGCCCACGCCGGCAGCGGTTTCATCGCTGTCGTTGACCAGCGGCTTGGCCGGGGTCACGGTCTTGGGCCGCTCTTCGCCGATGGGGATCGGCTTGAGCGCGCGGTCGGTGTCGTTGAACACGCCGATCAACGCCTGTGAAATGACCTTGTACTTGCCTTCGTTGATCGACGAGATGGAATACATCACCACGAAAAACGCGAACAGCAAGGTAATGAAGTCCGCATACGAAACCAGCCAGCGTTCGTGGTTGACGTGTTCTTCAGGTTCGCGACGACGACGGCTCACACAGACCTCCCATCAATCCATGAAGCCCTGGAGCTTCAATTCGATGGAGCGCGGGTTCTCGCCCTCGGCAATCGACAGGATGCCTTCGAGCAACATCTCGCGATAACGCGACTGGCGCAGGGCGATCGACTTGAGCTTGCTGGCCACCGGCAACAACACCAGGTTGGCACTGGCCACGCCATAGATGGTCGCGACAAACGCCACGGCAATCCCGCTGCCCAGTTGCGAAGGGTCGGCCAGGTTGCCCATCACGTGGATCAGGCCCATCACCGCACCAATGATGCCGATGGTCGGCGCGTAGCCGCCCATGCTTTCGTAGACTTTGGCGGCATTGATGTCGCGGCTTTCCTGGGTGTAGAAATCCACCTCGAGGATGCTGCGGATCGCTTCCGGCTCGGCGCCGTCCACCAGCAATTGCAAGCCTTTGCGCGCGTAGCTGTCGGGCTCGGCATCGGCCACGCCTTCCAGGCCCAGCAGGCCTTCCTTGCGCGCGGTGAGGCTCCAGTTGACCACGCGGTCGATGCCGCCTGGCAGGTCGACACGCGGTGGGAAAATGATCCAGATCAGGATCTGCATCGCGCGCTTGAACGAACTCATGGGCGACTGCAGCAACGCGGCCCCCACGGTGCCGCCGATCACGATCAGCGCCGCCGGGCCATTGGCCAGGGCGCCAAGGTGGCCGCCTTCGAGGTAGTTGCCGCCAATAATCGCGACAAACGCCATGATGATGCCGATCAGGCTCAAGACATCCATCAGAGGCAAGCCTCCACCAGATGCTTGCCGATATCGTCCAGGCTGTAGACGGCGTCCGCCAGGTCAGCCTTGACGATGGCCATGGGCATGCCATAGATCACGCAGCTGGCTTCGTCCTGGGCCCAGATCGCGCTGCCGCCCTGCTTGAGCAGGCGCGCGCCTTCACGGCCGTCGGCGCCCATGCCGGTGAGGACCACCGCCAGAACTTTGTCGCCATAGGACTTGGCCGCCGAACCGAAGGTGATATCCACGCAGGGCTTGTAGTTCAGGCGCTCGTCGCCCGGCAGGATTTTGATCGCGCCACGCCCGTCGACCATCATCTGCTTGCCACCCGGCGCCAGCAGGGCCAGGCCTGGGCGCAGGATGTCACCGTCTTCGGCTTCCTTGACGCTGATGCGGCACAGCTTGTCGAGACGTTCGGCGAAGGCCTTGGTGAACGCGGCGGGCATGTGCTGGATCAACACGATCGGCGCCGGGAAGTTGGCCGGCAACTGGGTCAACACGCGTTGCAGGGCCACCGGGCCGCCGGTGGACGTACCGATCGCCACCAGTTTGTAAGCCTTGCGCTTGGGCGCCGGCGAATGCGCACTGGGCGCAGACGCACGTGCGGGTGCAGGGG
>NZ_JBAWDE010000419.1:0-1964 GCF_049590575.1 Pseudomonas sp. | reverse complement strand
GAACAGGTCCACCGCCTCCGCCGCCCGGATATCGGTGGCTTCACTCGCGAGCAAGTCGCGCAGGTCGGAACTCGTCCCGGAAACGCCGAGCAGCCCCGATTCGTGGTTCACCATGTGCTGAAATTGTTTGATAGTCATGCGCTCGGTACGCTCCAAGTAGTAAATCAGCCCCGGATCAAGGTCTCCCGAACGCGTGCTCATCACCAATCCTGCCGTGGGCGTAAATCCCATGCTGGTATCGATGCTTTTGCCCTGGCGCACGGCAGCCAGGCTGGCTCCATTGCCGAGATGCGCGAGAATCACGCGGCCCTTCGTGGCCGCAGGGTCGAGACGGCCGAGTTCCTCCATCAAATAGGCGTAAGATAGACCGTGGAAACCGTAACGCTCGACGCCCTTGGTCGCATAGCGCCACGGGATCGGCAGTAACTTGGCGACACGCGGCATGGTGCGGTGAAACGCGGTGTCAAAGCAGGCCACCTGGGGCAGTTTGGGGTGCCGTCGCACGAACGCCTCGATCAACCCGATCTCGCGTCGCAGGTGATCGGGGTCATACGGCATGATCCGGCGCAGTTCCGCGATCAGCTTCGGCGTGACTCGTTCCGGCTTGGAATGCTTCATGCCGTGCACAACACGGTGTCCTACGGCTTTGACCGATGCGAAAATCGGCTGCGCTTTAAACCAGTCGAGCAGAAACTCCACTGCCGTACGGTGGTCGGCGGCGGCAAGGTGAAGAGGAGTGCACGCTTTTCCAGTCCGATTATTGACGATCAAATTCGTGCCGCTCAAACCGATGCGATCAATTTTCCCATCGAGGAGTCGCTGCGGCTTCTCGCCAGCCTCATAGATCGCGAACCGGATGGTCGACGAGCCGCCGTTGATGGTCAGAATGCGGGGCGGCGCAGATTTCATGGATCAACTCCCGCGACTGAGCCACACGACCGTACGATTATTTAACTTGCGGCACTTGAATGTCGCCTGAGTGACCCAGAACGCCGAAGGCGGATAAAAGCCATACGACCACGCAAATCACCACGACAACATTGAGTATCTGCTTGATCTTCCCGTCCATGGGAATGTAGGTGTTGACCAGCCAGAGCAGCACACCAATTACGATTAGAGTTATTACCAGAGAAACCATTTGTTACCTTTCGAGCGAGAAAGTGAATTCTCTCACATACTTAAAATACATCGGCCATGTAAAGGGTGCTATGGGGTGTTCACCCCATGATCATTGGCTTTCGCCAGGTGTTGTTTTGCGACCTGACCAAAAAGAAATGTTATTTCTTCTTTACGGGTGGAGTTGTCTCATCGCCAGGGTAGGACTTGGTGGCGGGCCATAGGAGACGCCACGGTTCCCGCTTGAGGGTATCAGTGAATTGCGCGGTATTTTTGATTACCTGCGGAATCTGGGAATTATTCAACGTCTCCATGAACGTCTTCGCATTTTTGATGGTGAGGGCCAGATCGGAGTCAGGCCCGGTCAGATGCTTCATGTCATCGGCCATCGCTTCGGAGATGTCGGGCACCCGCTCTCCCACAAACTCGGCGTGATTCCCCGCCAATCCGGTGCTCTCATCCCCATGCACAAAGTCGATCACCATCTGGCCCATGAGACCCTGTTGAGTTAAATGCACCGTCACCGTGCGATAGATCTCCGCAATCCTGTCCACCTCAACATCAATGGAAACTTCGTCATCGGGATGTCCGTTCGGTCGTTTGTCCAGTGGCACCGGGGATTTGAGGTCCGTAACTTTTCCGATCTCACGACCGGCCAAGAGCACGGGCGCGCCAGGGCGAATGCCGCTGGCATTATCATAGTAGATCCGATAGGTGTTGAGCGGCCTGATGACGCCGGGCATTCCGATGACGACCAGAATGGCGAGCAAGACGCCGAAGGTCACCAACACCAGGATGCCCGTGGTAATTTCATTTTTGTGGATTTGCATAAGTTACTCCTTGGAGTG
>NZ_JBAWDE010000418.1:0-7025 GCF_049590575.1 Pseudomonas sp. | reverse complement strand
CGAGGTCGGCCTGCACGCGTGGGACCACCACGGCTGGCAGGCCAACACCGGGCGCTGGAGCGACGCGCAGCTGGTCGAGCAGATCCGCCGCGGCGTCGACACCTTGAGCGACATCCTCGGCGAACGTATCGACTGTTCAGCCGCCGCCGGTTGGCGTGCGGATGAGCGCGTGGTGCAAGCCAAGCAAGGTTTCAACTTTCGTTACAACAGCGATTGCCGGGGCACCAGCCTGTTTCGACCAACCCTGGCCGATGGCAGCGCGGGCACCGCACAAATTCCGGTGGACCTGCCGACTTTCGACGAAGTCGTCGGACCGGTGGTGGCTGCCAACGATTTCAACCGTTTCATTCTCGACCGGTTCAACGCGTCGAAGCTGAACGTCTACACGATCCACGCAGAAGTAGAAGGGATTCTGATGGCCAATGATTTTCGCCAGTTGCTTGCCCATGCCGGGCAGCGCGGCATCGACTTCAAACCGCTGGGCGACCTGTTGCCGGCGGACCTGACCACCCTGCCCCAGCAACAACTGGTGCGCGGCGCCCTGAGTGGCCGCGAGGGTTGGCTCGGAGTGCAACAGGCATGATCCGGCGTCTGGCGTTGCCCTTGCTGCTGTTGGCGTTCGGCGTGTTTTACCTGCTGCCGCTGGCCACCCATGGCTTGTGGATTCCGGACGAGACCCGGTATGCGCAGATCAGTCAGGAAATGTTGCTGACCGGCAACTGGGCCGCGCCGCACTTCATGGGCATCCGCTATTTCGAAAAGCCCGCCGCCGGTTACTGGATGATCGCGCTGGGCCAGGCGATTTTCGGGCAGAACCTGTTCGGCGTGCGCTTTGCCTCGGCCCTGAGCACCGGCTTGAGCATCCTGCTGGTGTACCTGGTGTCGCGCCGCCTGTGGAACGACCCGCAGAAAAGCCTGGTCGGCACCGTGCTGTACATGAGCTTTGTCAGCGTGGCGGCGTTGGGCGGTTATGCCAACCTTGACCCGCAGTTCACCTTCTGGGTGAACCTGACCGGTGTGGCCCTGTGGTTTTGCTTCGACAGCAGTACCCGTAGCGGGCGTTTGTGGTCCTGGGCGCTGCTTGGGCTGGCGTGTGGCATGGGGTTCATGACCAAGGGCTTCCTTGCGTGGTTGCTGCCGGTATTGATCGCCCTGCCCTACGCCCTCTGGCAGAAACGCTTTCGCGAGCTGCTGGGCTATGGCCTGGTGGCGGTGGCCGTGGCGATCGCTGTCAGCCTGCCGTGGGCGCTGGCCGTACACCTGCAAGAACCGGATTATTGGCACTTCTTTTTCTGGCACGAGCATATCCAGCGCTTTGCCGGTGACGACGCGCAGCACAGCGAGCCGTTCTGGTATTACCTGCCGCTGCTGGTTGCGTTCAGCCTGCCGTGGGTCGCGTTGCTGCCGTCTACCGCCAGACAGGCCTGGGTGAACAAGCGCAATGCAAAAGTCGGCTTTGTGTTGCTGTGGCTGTTGATGCCCCTGGCGTTCTTCTGCCTGGCCAAAGGCAAGCTGCCGTCCTACATCATGCCGTGCCTGCTGCCGCTGGCGTTGCTGATGGCCAACACCCTGGGCGATAAACTGGCCGAGGGCCGCGACCGCGTGTTGCGCATCAATGGCTGGCTGAACCTGGTGATTGGCGTGCTGGGGGTGCTCGCGCTGACCTGGTTCCAGCTGAAAAAGCCGGTGTACCAACACGGCCACGAGGCCCTCAGCCTGGTGCTGGTGTTTGTCTTCCTGTTCGGCTGGATCCTCGCCAACCTGCTGCAGGCCGCCCGGCCGTTGCATATGTGGGCCGCGCCGGTCCTTGGCAGCTGGCTGATGGTTGCGCTGTTGCCGGCCGCGTTGCCGCACTCGGTGGTTTACAACAAGACCCCGGATCAATTCATCATCGACCACCTGCCGGAGCTGCGCCCTGCCAGCGCCCTGCTGAGCAACGACCTGGGCGCCGCATCGGCCCTGGCGTGGCGCCTGCAACGCGCGGATGTGACGCTCTACAACACCGTCGGCGAAGTCAAATACGGCCTTGCCTTCGCGGATGCCGGTCATCACAAGGTCGATACCCAGCACGTCCAGCAATGGATGAGCGAAGCGCGTAAAAAAGGCCCGGTGGGCGTGGTCATGCGCGTCAAAGGGGACGATGAAATGGCCGAAGTTGCCCTGCTGCCCACCGACGGCAAGCGCTATGAGCAAGGCAACATCGTGATTCTGATCTTCCCGCAGGCCGCGCCATGATCACCCTGCTGCTGTTGTTGGCCGCCTGCCTGCTGACCTGCATGGGCCAGGTGTCGCAGAAGTTTGCCGTGGAAAGCTGGCGCGAACTGCCGGACGGCTGGGCGCTGAAACTGCGTTCGCCGTGGCTGTGGACCGCACTGGTGTGCCTGGGCCTGGGTTTGCTGGTGTGGCTGCTGGTGTTGCAGCGCCTGGAAGTGGGCATCGCCTACCCCATGCTCAGCCTGAATTTTGTACTGGTGACTTTGATGGCGCGCTGTGTGTTCCATGAGCACATCGACGGCCGCCACTGGCTGGGTGTGGCGCTGGTGATTGCCGGCGTCGTGCTGCTGGGGCGTCACGTATGAGCCGCGCCAAGGGGTTTGCCCTGGCCCTGGGCAGCGTCGGCCTGGTCAGCGCGGCCCAGCTGGGGATGCGCTGGAGCATGACGCGCTTGCCGCTGCCCAACGAATGGCTCAGCGCCCAGATTGATCGTGTGGCGCTCGGCGTGGTGCTGCTGGCGATCCTGGCCTACGCGCTGTCGATGCTCTGCTGGCTCGGCGCGCTCAAGCACCTGCCCTTGGGCCGCGCCTATTCATTGCTGAGCATCAGCTACGCGCTGGTGTACCTGCTGGCGGCCAGCCTGCCGGTGTTCAATGAAAATTTTTCGCTTTCAAAAACCCTGGGGGTGGCCTTGGTCATCCTCGGAGTGCTGGTTATCAACTCTCGCCGTGCTAGCACCACAAGTCCCAGGAATGCCCCATGAAAATCAGTGTATTTGGTAGTGGTTACGTCGGTCTGGTACAGGCCACCGTATTAGCCGAAGTCGGTCACGATGTGATCTGCATGGACGTCGATCAGAACAAGGTCAAGCTGTTGCAGCAGGGCCATGTGAGCATCTTCGAGCCGGGGCTGGCCGCGATGGTCAAGGAGAACCTGGAAAGCGGGCGCCTGCACTTCACCTATGACGAAAAACTCGCGGTCGAGCATGGCGAAGTGCTGTTTATCGCTGTGGGCACGCCGTCGGACGAGGATGGCTCGGCCGACCTCAAATACGTGTTGTCGGTGGGCGATGCGGTAGCCCGGCACCGAATCGACCCGGTGATCCTGGTGGAAAAATCCACCGTCCCCGTAGGCACCGGCGACACCTTGCGCGCGCACATGGAAAAAGCCCTGCGCCTGGCTGGCCGGCACCTGGCGTTCGATATCGTCTCCAACCCGGAATTCCTCAAGGAAGGCTCGGCGGTTTCCGACTGCCGCCGCCCGGACCGCATCGTCATCGGCTGCGAGCGTGAAGAAGTGCGCGAGGTAATGCGCGAACTGTACGCGCCGTTCAACCGCAACCATGACCGCATCATCTTCATGGACCTGCGCAGCGCCGAGCTGACCAAGTATGCCGCCAACTGCATGTTGGCGACCAAGATCAGCTTTATCAACCAGATCGCCGAACTCGCCGAACACCTGGGCGCAGACATCGAAGCCGTGCGCCTGGGCATCGGCGCCGACTCACGCATCGGCTACCACTTCATCTACCCCGGTTGCGGCTACGGCGGCTCGTGCTTCCCCAAGGACATGCGCGCGCTGATCCACAGCGCCAAGCAGGCCAACTGCTCGAGCGATTTGCTGGAAGCGGTGGAAGCCATCAACCAGCGCCAGAAGAGCAAGTTGTTCGAGCGCATCAATGCGTTTTTCAAGGGCAACCTGCGCGGCAAGACCTTCGCCCTGTGGGGCCTGGCGTTCAAGCCCAATACCGACGACATGCGCGACGCCCCAAGCCGGGTGCTGATGGAAGCGCTGTGGGCGGCCGGCGCCAATGTGCGCGCGTTCGACCCCGAAGCCATGCAGGAAACCCAGCGTATTTACGGCGACGACCCACGGCTGATGCTGATGGGCACCCCGGAATCTACCTTGAGCGGCGCCGATGCGCTGATCGTGTGCACCGAATGGCAGCAGTTCAAAGCGCCGGACTTCGACTTGATCCACCAACGTCTGAAAACCCCGGTGATCTTCGACGGCCGTAACCTCTACGAAGGTGAGCGCCTGGCGCGCAAAGGCTTCCAGTATTTCCCGATGGGCCGTGGCGACTCGTGCCAGTTACCGATTCCGCAACAGCAATGGGTGGCTCAAGAGGCCAATCAGGCCATGGAAGCCTGATACGTGAACAACGCTCAACCGCCCCTGCTGAACCTGACGATCCGCCGCCAATCCCTCGGCCTGGGCGTGCTCGCGCTGTTGCTGTTTATCGCCGGCAGCTGGCACCAGGCAATTATCGGCTTCGACTCGCGCTTCGTGGTGTTCGCCCAGGAGATGCTGCGCCATGGGCCGGGTTTTTTCCCCACCACCTACGGGCAGCCGTATCCGGATTACCTGGCCACCTCGACGCTGCTGACCTGGCTGCTGTCGCTGCCTCTGGGCCAGGTCACCAGCTTCACGGCCTGGCTGCCCACGGCGATGGCCTCGGCGCTGATCGTGATCCTGGTGTACCGCCTCACAGCGCCGCACTCCCAGCGCTGGGGCGTGGTGAGCATCGCGGTGCTGTTGCTGAGCAGTACGTTTATCACCGAGACCCGTGCGGTGTCCCTCGACCAGATGCTCGCGGCCATCACGTTGGCGGTGTTCTATCTGGGCTATGCGCATGACCATTTCGGCGCCGCCAAACGCCTGCACTGGTTGTACCTGCTGCTGATTGTCGGCTTTGCCATCCGTGGCCCGATTGGCCTGGTGGTGCCCACGGGCGTGCTGTGCAGCTACTACCTGATCAACCGGCAATGGCGCCAACTGCTCAGTTTCGGCTTGCTGGCCTTTGCGCTACTGGTGGCTGGCATCGGCCTGCTGCTGCTGATGGCCAAGCTCAGTGGCGGCGAAAGCTTCATGCAGGACGTGATCCGCATGCAGTTTCTCGGGCGCCTGGATGGCAGTGAAGGCTCCAGCGGCGTGCTGTATTACTTCACCAGCTCGCTGGGCAATTACGCGATGGCGTATCCGCTGGCGTTGCTGGTGCTGCTGGCCGTGGCGCTAGGTGGGCGACGTACACCGGGGCCGGCCTTGCAGCTGGTGTTGTACTGCGCGGCCGCCGGCCTGCTGGTGATGCTCGGGCTGTCGATTCCCGAGGCCAAGAAAGCACGCTATGTGCTGCCGATGCTGCCCATGGCGGCGATCATTGCAGCCTATCCGTTCCAGGCCGAGCAAGGTCGACTGTTTGCCTGGCTGCGCGGGCTGATATTGGGAATCTGGACGCTGCTTCCGACGTTGCTGATCGCCGGCCTGATCGTCGCGCGTCGCCACTATCCAGAGCAATCGAACGCTTCAGGGCTGGCCTTCGCGGTACTCGGCGGCTTGCAGGTCGTGGCGCTGCTGGCGTTATTGAAGGCGCGCCCCGTTGGCCCGGCGCTGGTCGCCGTGGTGGCGGTATGGGTGACCTACATCGGCATGGTCGAGCCGCTGGTACGCGCAGTGTACGACACCCGCACCTTCACGCTGCAAGTGCATGAGCAGGTCATGCAACAGCGGGCGCCGGTGATCCTGCACGGCCTGGGCAAAGACGCCAAGGCGATCAAATATATGGTCAACCTCAACTGCGACGAGGTGCCTTTGTTCACCCAGCAAGCGGCTGACCTTGACCCGGTCCAGGGGCCGGCCTGGCTGGTGATGAGCGAGGCAGATTACAAAGGTTTGCAAGACCCGCGTTTTCGCGACATCACCCCGACCCTGACCGGTGAGTTCGACCGCAACCCGTATGTGCTGCTGCATCTGGGCAAAATCGCGCGGCCTTGAAAGCCGAGTCGACGCTACCAGCCTGGAAAAATCCTACGCAGCTATACGTAATGGCTGGTGTCATTTCACTTTCCCGCGCCTGAAACCCCTCTGTAAACTCAGGTGCCATGTGCGGTAAGCATTTACCGCCACAGGTCATGGATAACAACAAGGACGCTATAGCCATCGCGGCTTATTTCAGATGAGGACAACGCCGTGCCAGATGATGTTTCGCGTGACACCTGTGCTGCCCCAGCCCGCGATGAAGTGCACGTCGGCTACCTGCCCGTTCCACCTTTGCATCGCTTGATGCAGTTGCGCAATGCGCTGGTGGCACTGAAAGGGCCGCTGGGCACTGACCCCTCGCTGCAGGCCAACCTGCATAGCCGCTTGTTCAACGCCGAAACCGATGACCGTGTACTGGGGAAACTCAATACACCGGTTCCGCCGTAATCCGCTGCCTTCAGGGATCTTAAATCCATTATTTTTGCATTAAACCCTCATTAATATGCATTGGCGCTGCTTTGGCCGCCACTGCACACTGCACAGGTTCCTTCCCCCAAACGTTGGAACCTTCAAGGGCTTTTCCGGGCAACCAGACAAGCCTTTTTTTTGCCTGCCGTTTATGGATTTACCTTCATGCTTGCTCGATGGTTCCCCGCTGCTATCAATACCCGCCCGACAGAATGGGGCCGTGCCGCCATCGGCATGGCGCTGGCCACCCTGTTCAGTGTCTGGCTGTGTGGCCAAGTGTTCGGCATGCAGGTGGCGTTGCACCTGCTGGGGCCGCTAGGGGCTTCGGCCGTGCTGTTGTTCGCGGTCTCATCCGGTGCGCTGGCCCAGCCGTGGTCGATCATCGGCAGCTATTTGTGCGCCGGCGTCGTGGCGTTGCTGGTTGCCCGCGTGCTCGGGCGCACCCTGGGCGGTGCCTGCCTGGCGGCGGGTATGGCGGTGGTGCTGATGTGCTGGCTGCGCTGCTTGCACCCACCCGCCGGCGGCCTGGCCATGACCCTGGTACTGGCCGACCCGGCCTCGGCCGCTCTTGGCTGGCATGCGTTGGG
>NZ_JBAWDE010000417.1:0-10482 GCF_049590575.1 Pseudomonas sp. | reverse complement strand
CCACGACCACCGCGCGTCACGGCAGCCAGGGCCGACTGAGCAGCCTGCCCGCCCTCGCCAACCGCAGCTTGCGCACACCGTGCTGGCTGGAGCTGCCCGGCAGTGCCCTGCCCAGCGTGTTGCAAGTGCCGTTGCGCGGCGGCGACGGCGATACATTGGGTGTACTGGTGCTGGGCAACAGTGTGAGCCTGCGCGCGCCAGACCATGAAGACAGTGAGTCGCTGCAATTGCTCGCCACGCTGCTGGCTGCGCATCTGCATAACGCTCGGTTGCTCACCACCCTCAAAACCCGCGACAGGACCCTGTCGGATTTGGTCGACCGCTTGCTGCGCGCCCAGGAAGACGAGCGCAAACGCGTGGCCTACGACCTGCACGACGGCCTGGCACAAACCCTCGCCGGTTTGCACCAGCGCCTGCAAGGGTTTGCCGGCCGTTGCCCGGCGCTGCCGGGCACCCTGGACGCGGACTTACAGGCGATCCTGAGCCTGGCCCAGCACTCGGTGGGCGAAGGCCGCCAACTGATCGCCGGCCTGCGCCCGACGGTGCTGGATGATTTCGGCTTACTCAAGGCACTCGACAAAGAGGCCGACCGCCTGCGCGAAGCGGGCGTGAGCGTGCAATGGGCCAGTGGCTACGCGGGCCGCTTGCCGAGCCAGGTGGAAATCGCCTTGTTCCGGATCGGCCAGGAAGCGATCAACAATATCCTCAAGCATGCCCAGGCCAGCCAGGTACAACTGGTGCTGGAGCTGCACAATGCCCAGGCTTCGCTGCGGGTCAGCGACAACGGCAAAGGCTTTGCCATCGACCTGCCGCTCGATACCCAGGATGCCCAGCACCTGGGCCTTGCCACCATGCACGAACGCGCCAGCCTGTTGGGCGGCCGCCTCGATTGCGTGAGCACACTCAACGGCGGCACCCAACTGCACGCCTGCGTGCCTGCCCACCTGAATGGAACACCGCAATGAACCACGTATTACGTCTGGTGCTGGCGGATGATCATGAAGTCACGCGCACGGGGTTCGTCGCCTTGCTGGCGGGGCATCCGCAATTTGAAGTGGTCGGCCAGGCGCGCGATGGCCAGCAGGCGGTAGAACTCTGCGAACAGTTGTTGCCCGACATCGTGATCCTCGACATTCGCATGCCGGTGCTCAATGGCCTGGGCGCCGCCCGCCTGCTGCAACAACGCCTGCCGGCGTTGAAAGTAGTAATTTTCACCATGGACGACAGCGTCGATCACCTGGAAGCGGCGATGAACGCCGGCGCGGTGGGCTACCTGCTCAAGGACGCCAGCCGCGATGAGGTGATCGATGCACTGCAACGGGTCGCGGCCGGTGAAGAAGCCCTGAATAACGCGGTCAGCGCCCGCCTGCTGCGACGCATGACCGAGCGCAGCGCCGCGGGTGGCACGCCGACTGAAAACCTCACCCCCCGTGAACGCCAGGTGCTGGGCCTGGTCGCGAACGGGATGAGCAACCGCCAGATCGGTGAGCAACTGGGCATCACCACCGGCACCGCAAAAGCCCACGTTGAGCGGGTGATCGGCAAGCTCGGTGCGGCCGACCGAACCCAGGCCGCCGTGCGTGGCATCGCCCTGGGCCTGGTGACCCAGGCATGAGGGTATTTTATGCCCGGCGCTGGGCCAACCTGCCCTTGCGCGGCAAGGCGCTGGTGGTGATTTCGCTGCCGCTGGTGGTGCTGCTGTTGTCGCTGGTGCTGATCTACATCACCGAACGGCAGACCGCCCGCGCTGAAGAAGACGTGCGCCGGGTGTTGCGCGTGCAAGGCGACATCCGCGCCGTGCACACGCTGCTGGCCGAGGCGGCCGCCAGCGTGCGCGGTTACCTGCTGACCCGCCGCGAGGATTTCCTGCCGGGCTACCGCAACGCCAAGCCACAGATCGAGGCAGCCTTGCGCCGACTCGACGAGAACGTTCGCGATCAACGCGTGCGCGAACAACTCGCGTCGATCACGCCACTGATCAACAGCAAAATCGATGGCCTGGAAGACATGCTCAGCGAGCCGACGACCAGTGCGGCGTCGATTACCAGCATTCTGGTCAGCAACAAACACATCCTCGACGCCCTGCGCCAGCACATCGGCACCATGCTGACCCTTGAGGATTCGTTGCTCGCCGAGCGCACGAGCGCCGCCGCCGAAACTCGCCAGCGGTTGCTGCTGTCGACCTGGCTGGCGGCGATCTGCGGGCTGTTCGGGGCAATCGTCGCGGTGCTGTTTCTGTCCAAGGGCATTGCCGCGCGCGTGCAGCAAGTGCAGCGCAATGCGCAGCGCCTGGCACTCGGTCAGCCGTTGCAGCCGCAACCACCGGAAAACGACGAGATTGGCCAGTTGGGCACGCGCCTGGTGGAAGCCGGCGCGCTGCTGGCCGAGCGCGAGCGCGCGTTGCGTGAGAACGAAGAGCGCTTGCGGCTGATCATCGATGGGGTCAAGGACTACGGCATCTTCGCGCTCGACACCGAAGGCCATGTCACCAGTTGGAATGCTGGCGCCGAGCGGATCAAGGGCTACACCGAACAGGAAATCATCGGCCTGCACTTTTCGGTGTTCTACCTGCCGGAGGAATGCCCGCAACACCCGGCCATGGCGCTGGAGGAAGCCACCCGCAACGGTCATTACATGGAAGAAGGTTGGCGCTGCCGCCAGGACGGCACGCGGTTCTGGGCCAGCGTGGTGATCACCGGGCAGTTCGATGCGACCGGGGCGTTGCGCGGCTTTTCGAAGATCACCCGCGACATCACCGACCGTCGCGCAGCCGAGATAGCGCTGGGCACCGCACGCGAGGAAGCCGAGCGCGCCAGCCGTGCCAAAAGCGAATTTCTGTCGCGCATGAGCCATGAACTGCGTACCCCACTCAACTCGATCCTGGGCTTTGCCCAACTGTTGGACATGGACGCGGTGGCAGGGCAAAAAACCCAGGTCGGGCACATTTTGCGTGCCGGCCAGCACCTGCTGACGCTGATCAACGAAGTGTTGGATATCGCCAAGATCGAGGCGGGACGCCTGCCGCTCAATATCGAAAAGATTGCATTGGCAGCCTCGCTGCAAGAGGCGCTGGCGCTGGTGTCACCCATGGCTGTGGACGCAGGCATCCAGTTGCAGCCGGTGCCAATCCTGACGCCGGATGTCGGCGTGGTTGCCGACCGACAGCGCCTGACCCAAGTGCTGCTCAATCTGCTGTCCAACGCGATCAAGTACAACCGGCCCCGGGGCCAGGTCAGCATCGAGGTGACGGTCCAGGGGCAACGCATCGGCGTGTCCGTCTGCGATACCGGCAAGGGCATTGCGCCAGACCGGCTCGGGCAACTGTTCAAACCGTTCGAGCGCCTGGGCGCGGACCCGAATATCGAAGGCAGCGGTCTCGGCCTGGCGCTGAGTAAAAGCCTGCTGGAAAAGATGAATGGCCAGCTGAGCGTGCACAGCACGCACGGCATCGGTTCACGCTTCACCCTCGAGCTGCCGTTTGTGCGCGTGCACGAACCCCAAGGGCTTGCCGCTGTGCAGTTCGACATCCCGTCGATACGCCCTGCCGTGGCCATGTCGGCAAGCCAGGGCAAAGTGCTGTATATCGAAGACAACCTCTCCAGCCTCGCGCTGATCGAGACCTTGCTGCAACGCAGGCCGGGGATAAAGCTGCTGTCGAGCATGCAAGGCCAACTGGGCCTGGACCTCGCCGCCCAGCATGCGCCCCAGTTGATTCTGCTCGACGTGTCGCTGCCGGACATCGACGGCCTGGCCGTGCTGCAACGTTTGCGCCGCGCGGCGATCACCCGGCACACGCCGGTGTTGATGATCACCGCCGACGCCAGTGACCTTACCCGCCAGGCGCTGCACGATGCGGGCGCAACGGCCGTCTTGAACAAGCCAATTAACGTACCCGCGTTTCTCGCCCACCTCGAACAGTATTTCCCGGAGCCCGCGTGAACCTCGACCTGCGCATTCTGATCATCGACGACCAACGCCCGAACCTTGACCTGGTGGAGCAACTGCTGGCGCGCGAGGGGCTGACCAACGTGCTGAGCAGCACCGAGCCACTGCGCACCCTGGAGCTGTTCAACAGCTTCGAGCCAGACCTGGTGATTCTCGACCTGCACATGCCCGAACTCGACGGCTTCGCAGTGCTCGAACAGCTCAACCGGCGCATCCCCAACGGCGAATACCTGCCGATCCTGGTGCTGACCGCCGATGCCACGCGCGACACCCGCCTGCGCGCCCTGGCCCTCGGCGCCCGGGACTTCATCAGCAAACCGCTGGATGCGCTGGAAACCATGCTGCGGGTGTGGAACCTGCTGGAAACCCGCGTGCTGTACAAGACCTTGCGCACCCTGGTGCCGGCGGAGCAGATCGAATTGTTGCAACGGCGGGGTTCAACGGCTGCGGTGGAGCCGGTGATTCGCCGTTGCTAGTGTGAATTGCAGAGGATTGCGCAGCCTGCAACAGTGTTTTGTCATCACTCCTATTGATAGCTCCCTAACGAAACCCGCATTCTAGAGGGCTAATCCCGCGCTTATATCATTCCGAATGATAGTTACCTTTGCTTCATTCGATTCGTGACATAGCACCTCGCCGCGCATGATCCGCCCATCTCAAATACATTGGCGGATGCACCTCATGGAACAGTCTCTCAAACATTTGCGCTTCCCCCTGGCGGTTTTGGCCGTGGTGGTGATGAGCGCGTGCGGCAAGGCCCCTGAACAAGCGGCCGCCATGCCGGCGGCGAAAGTCAGCGTGGCCAAGGTGCTGGAACAGCCGGTCAACGAGTGGGACGAGTTCACCGGTCGCCTCGAAGCACCGGAAACCGTGCAGATTCGTCCTCGGGTTTCCGGCCAGATTGACCAAGTCGCTTTCACCGAAGGCGCTTTGGTCAAGAAAGGCGACCTGCTGTTCCAGATCGACCCGCGTCCGTTCCAGGCTGAAGTGCGCCGCCTTGAAGCCCAGCTTGCGCAAACCCGCGCCGCCGCGACCCGCAGCGATAACGAAGCGCAACGCGGCGACCGCCTGCGCCAGAGCAATGCGATCTCCGCCGAACTGGCCGACTCGCGCACCACCGCCGCCCAGGAAGCCCGCGCCGCCGTGGCCGGGATCCAGGCGCAGTTGGACCTGGCCAAGCTGAACCTGAGCTTTACCCGTGTGACCTCGCCGATCAGCGGCCGTGTGAGCCGTGCCGAAATCACCGCCGGCAACCTGGTGACCGCCGATGTCACCGCGCTGACCAGCGTGGTCTCCACCGACAAGGTCTACGCCTACTTCGACGCCGATGAGCGCGTGTTCCTCAAGTACACCGAGCTGGCCCGCCAAGGCCGTCGCGGTGCGACCACCCCGGTATACCTGGGCCTGTCCAATGAAACCGGCAACCCGCACCTGGGCCAGATGAACTTCGTCGACAACCAGGTCAACCCGGCCACCGGCACCATCCGTGGGCGCGCCGTGTTCGATAACAGCAAGGGCGAATACACCCCCGGCCTGTACGCGCGCCTGAAGCTGGTGGGCAGCGGCACCTACTCCGCCGTGTTGATCAACGACGAAGCGGTGGGCACTGACCTGGGCAAGAAATTCGTGCTGGTGATGGACGGCGACAAGCCGGCTTATCGCGCGGTGGAACTGGGGCCGAAGATCGAAGGCTTGCGCATCGTGCGCAGCGGCCTGAATAAAGACGACACGATTATCGTCAAGGGCCTGCAGCGTGCACGCCCTGGGTCGCCGGTCGCGCCTGAGACCATCCCGATGGCCAGCAAGGAAACCCTCGCGGCCTTGGCACAACAACGACAAGCGCTTGAAGCCAGCAACCTGGAGCAAGTGGCGCCGGACAAAACCGCGCCCAAGCTCGCAGCTGCTGCGTCTCCACGCGGTTAAGGGATACGACTCCAGATGAATTTTTCCAAGTTCTTCATTTCGCGGCCGATCTTCGCAGCGGTGCTCTCGCTGTTGATCCTGATCGCCGGTGCGATCTCGCTGTTCCAGCTGCCGATCAGCGAATACCCGGAAGTGGTGCCGCCGACCGTGGTGGTGCGCGCCAACTTCCCGGGTGCCAACCCTAAAGTCATCGGTGAAACCGTGGCCGCGCCGCTGGAGCAAGCCATCACCGGCGTCGAGAACATGCTGTACATGTCCTCGCAGTCGACCGCCGACGGCAAGCTGACCCTGACCATCACCTTCGCCCTGGGTACCGACCTGGATAACGCGCAGGTACAGGTGCAGAACCGTGTGACGCGGACTCAGCCAAAACTGCCTGAGGAAGTGACGCGCATCGGTATTACCGTGGACAAGGCCTCCCCCGACCTGACCATGGTGGTGCACTTGACCTCGCCGGATCAGCGTTACGACATGCTCTACCTGTCGAACTACGCGATCCTCAATATCAAGGATGAACTGGCGCGCCTGGGCGGCGTCGGCGACGTGCAGTTGTTCGGCATGGGCGACTACTCCCTGCGTGTGTGGCTGGACCCGAACAAGGCCGCTTCGCGCAATTTGACCGCCACCGATGTGGTCAACGCGATCCGTGAGCAGAACCGTCAGGTCGCCGCCGGTGCCTTGGGCGCGCAGCCTGCACCAACGGACACCAGCTTCCAGCTGTCGGTGAACACCCAGGGCCGCCTGGTCACTGAGGAAGAGTTCGAGAACATTGTGATTCGCGCCGGCGACAATGGCGAAATCACCCGCCTCAAGGATATCGCACGGGTCGAGCTGGGTTCCAGCCAGTACGCCCTGCGTTCGTTGATCGATAACCAGCCGGCGGTGGCGATTCCGATCTTCCAGCGCCCGGGCTCCAACGCCATCGACATCTCCAATGATGTGCGCAGCAAGATGGCGGAGCTGAAAAAGAGCTTCCCGGAAGGCATGGATTACCGCATCGCCTATGACCCGACGATCTTTGTGCGCGGCTCCATCGAGGCGGTAGTGCATACCCTGTTCGAAGCACTGATCCTCGTGGTGCTGGTGGTGATTCTGTTCCTGCAGACCTGGCGCGCCTCGATCATTCCCTTGGTGGCGGTGCCGGTATCGCTGATCGGTACGTTTGCAGTGATGCACCTGTTCGGCTTCTCGCTGAACGCCTTGTCGCTGTTCGGATTGGTATTGGCCATCGGCATCGTGGTGGACGACGCCATCGTGGTGGTGGAGAACGTCGAGCGAAACATCGAGCTGGGCCTGGCGCCCTTCCCGGCCACTGAAAAAGCCATGAGCGAAGTAACCGGGCCGATCATCGCCACCGCGTTGGTGCTGTGTGCGGTGTTCATTCCGGCGGCGTTTATCAGCGGCTTGACCGGGCAGTTCTACAAACAGTTCGCTTTGACCATTGCGATTTCCACGGTGATCTCGGCGTTCAATTCGCTGACCCTGTCGCCGGCCCTGGCCGCCGTGTTGCTGCGTGGCCATGACGCGCCGAAGGACCGCTTCTCGAAGTTTCTCGACAAGATCTTCGGCGGCTGGCTGTTCCGCCCGTTCAACCGCTTCTTCGAAAAAGCCAGCCATGGCTACGTGGGCACGGTGCGCCGGGTGATTCGCGGCAGTGGCATCGCGCTGTTCGTCTACGCCGGTTTGATGGTGCTGACGTTCTTCGGCTTTGCCCACACACCCACCGGTTTTGTGCCGGCCCAGGACAAGCAATACCTGGTGGCCTTCGCGCAACTGCCGGACGCCGCGAGCCTTGATCGCACCGAAAACGTGATCAAGAAGATGTCGGACATCGCCCTGAAACAGCCAGGCGTGGAAAGCGCGATTGCCTTCCCTGGCTTGTCGATCAACGGCTTCACCAACAGCCCGAACAGCGGCATCGTGTTCGTGACCTTGAAGCCGTTCGATGAGCGCAAAGACGCGAGCATGTCGGCCGGTGCGATTGCCGGTGCACTGAACGGCAAGTACGCCGGCATCGAAGAAGCCTACATGGCGATCTTCCCGCCACCGCCGGTACAGGGCCTGGGTACGATCGGCGGGTTCCGCCTGCAGATCGAAGACCGCGGCAACCTCGGCTATGACGAACTGTACAAAGAAGTGCAGAACATCATCACCAAAAGCCACGGCGTGCCTGAACTGTTCGGTCTGTTCACCAGCTACACGGTCAACGTGCCGCAAGTCGATGCGGCCATCGACCGCGAAAAGGCCAAGACCCACGGCGTGGCGATCAGCGACATCTTCGACACCCTGCAGGTCTACCTGGGTTCGTTGTATGCCAACGACTTCAACCGCTTCGGGCGTACTTACCAGGTCAACGTGCAGGCCGAGCAGCAGTTCCGCCAGGACTCCGACCAGATCGGCCAGCTGAAAGTGCGCAACAACAAAGGCGAGATGATCCCGCTGGCGACCTTTATCAAGGTCAGCGACACCTCCGGCCCCGATCGCGTGATGCACTACAACGGTTTTATCACCGCTGAAATCAACGGTAACGCCGCGCCGGGCTACAGCTCCGGCCAAGCCCAGGCTGCGATTGAAAAACTGTTGAAGGACGAACTGCCCAACGGCATGACCTACGAGTGGACCGACCTGACCTATCAGCAAATCCTCTCGGGCAACACCGCGCTGTTCGTGTTCCCGCTCTGCGTACTGCTGGCGTTCCTGGTACTGGCCGCCCAATACGAAAGCTGGAGCCTGCCGCTGGCGGTGATCCTGATCGTACCGATGACGCTGCTGTCGGCCATTACCGGGGTGATCATCTCGGGCGGCGACAACAACATCTTCACCCAGATCGGCCTGATCGTACTGGTGGGCCTGGCGTGCAAGAACGCGATTCTGATCGTCGAGTTCGCCAAGGATAAACAGCAGGAAGGCCTTGACCCGCTTGCCGCGGTACTCGAAGCCTGCCGCCTGCGTCTGCGGCCGATCCTGATGACCTCGTTCGCGTTCATCATGGGTGTGGTGCCACTGGTGTTGTCCAGCGGTGCCGGTGCCGAGATGCGCCACGCCATGGGTGTGGCGGTGTTCTCCGGGATGATCGGGGTGACCTTCTTCGGTCTGTTGCTGACGCCAGTGTTCTACGTACTGATCCGTCGCTATGTGGAGCGCCAAGACGCGCGCAAAGCGGCCAAGGCCTTGAAGCTGGAGACACAGCAATGAGTGTGAAAGTATTCCTGCCGAGCTTGCTGGTACTGGCGCTTGCCGCCTGTGCCGTGGGCCCGGACTACAAAACCCAGCAGCTGGAGGCGGCCAACATCACGGCCGCCGCCGATGCCAAGCAGTATGACCACGCCAAGTTCGAAGGCATCTGGTGGCAGCAGTTCGACGACCCGACCCTCGACCAACTGGTGACCCAGTCGCTGGACGGTAACCGTGACCTGCGTGTGGCGTTTGCCCGTCTGCGGGCGGCCCGCGCCATCCGTGACGACGCCGCCAACGACGTCATGCCGGTGGTCACCAGCCGTGCCAGCAGCGACGTGGGCAAAGGCCAGATCCCCGGCCAGACCACCCGGCGCGTCAACAGCGAACGCTACGACCTGGGCCTGGACATGGCCTGGGAAGTGGATCTGTTCGGGCGCATCCGCCGCAACCTGGAAGCCAGCGACGCCGACCAGCAGGTCGCCGAGGCCGACCTGTACCAACTGCAAGTCACGATGATTGCCGAATTGGTGGATGCCTACGGCCAACTGCGCGGCGCCCAGCTGCGCGAAAAAATTGCCCTGGACAACCTGAAGAACCAGCAGGACTCGCGCAGCATCACCGTCAGCCTGCGCGACGCCGGTGTCGGCGATCAGCTTGACGTGGAACGTGCCGACGCGCGCCTGGCAGCGGTTGAAGCCAGCGTGCCGCAACTGCAGGCCGAACAAGTGCGCGAGCGTAACCGCATCGCCACCCTCCTCGGCCAGCGCCCCGACAAGCTGAGCGTAGACCTGAGCCCCAAAGACCTGCCGGCGATTGCCAAGGCGTTGCCGATCGGTGACCCAGGCCAACTGCTGCAACGTCGCCCGGACATCCTCAGCGCCGAACGCAAGCTGGCCGCCGCCACCGCTCGTATCGGCGTGGCCAAGGCCGACCTGTTCCCACGGGTCAGCCTCAGTGGCTTCCTCGGCTTTACCGCCGGGCGCGGTTCGCAGATCGGTTCGGCCGCCGCCAATGCCTGGTCCCTGGGCCCGAGCATTACCTGGGCGGCGTTTGACCTGGGCAGCGTGCGTGCGCGGTTGCGCGGCGCAAATGCCGAAGCCGATAGCGCCCTGGCGACCTATGAGCAGCAGGTGCTGCTGGCGTTGGAAGAATCGGAAAATGCCTTCAGTGATTACGGCAAACGCCAACAGCGTCTGGTTTCGTTGATCCGTCAGAGTGAGTCGAGCCGCGCCGCTGCCGACCTCGCGGCGATCCGCTATCGCGAAGGCACCGTGGACTTCCTGGTGCTGCTCGACGCGCAGCGTGAACGCCTGGCCGCCGAAGATTCCCAGGCCCAGGCCGAAGTGGACCTGTATCGCGGCATCGTCGCGATCTACAAGGCCCTGGGCGGTGGCTGGCAGCCGGACACGGTGGTAGCCAGCAGCAAGTGATGTAAAG
>NZ_JBAWDE010000416.1:0-6600 GCF_049590575.1 Pseudomonas sp. | reverse complement strand
GGCTTGCCCCCGATAGCGGTGTGCCAGTCAACAGATGTAGCGACTGAGCCACCGCCATCGGGGGCAAGCCCCCTCTCACATTTTTATCCCGCCAGCCCTTTGGTCTGCGCCAAAATCCGCGCCGCATCCCGCGCCGGCGGCAGGCCGAACACCCGCGCATAATCGCGGCTGAACTGCGTCGGGCTCTCATAACCCACCTCAAACGCCGCCGTGGTCACGCTGCTGGCATTGGCCAGCATCAACGAGCGGGCCTGCATCAGTCGCACGCGCTTCTGGTACTGCAACGGGCTCAGGTTGGTCACCGCCTTGAAATGCCGGTGAAACGCCGAAACACTCATCGCCGCCCTCGACGCCAGCGCCTCCACCCTGATCGGCTCGGCAAAGTCCCGACGAATCCACTGGATCGCCAGGCTGACCCGCGCCATGGCCGTGTCCGGCGCGGCAATCTCGCGCAGCATCCAGCCGTGGGGGCCTTGCAGCACGCGGTAAAGGATCTCGCGCTCGTAGGCCGGTGCCAGCGCGGCGATTGCCTCGGGGTTGCCCATCAGGCGCAGCAGGCGCACCCAGGCGTCCATCAACTCCGGCGTAACCGCCGCCACTGAAAACCCGGCGTCCTGATCCGCCCGCCGACCCGGCGCGGGCAGGTCGCCCAGCAGGCTGGCCAGCACCGTCGGGTCGAGGGTCAGGCTCACCGCCAGGTAAGGTTCGCCGCTGGGTGCCGGGTGCACCTTGCCGACCGCCGGCAGTTCGATCGACATCACAAAATACGTCGCCGGGTCGTAGTGCAGCGTGCGATCGCCCACGGTCAGGGATTTGCTGCCCTGCAGGATCAGGTTGATCATCGGGTCATACACCGCCGCCAGCAGGTGCTCGGGGATCTCGCCCTGGACCATGGCCACGCGCGGGATGCCGGTCTCGGTGCGGCGGTTGCCGGCCTTGGCGGTCAAGGTACGCAGTTCGTTCAGTTGGGTTTTCATGACCGGCATCCTGCTCGCGCCGGCGGCGGCGTTGCAAGCAAAAAGCACAAACAGGCAGGTTTGGAGCAGGAACCGCCACGTCGGTGCGCAAGGGCAGGGCTACTGTGGGGGCTCATCCGAACCGCAGTGGAGCAGCACATGAACGTAGTCGTCATCACCGGAGGCAGCCGCGGCATCGGCGCCAGCACCGCCGAACTGTGCGCCCGGCAGGGCATGGGCGTGATCCTCACGTACAACCGCCATCCAGAGGCCGCGCAGGCCGTGGTGGCGCGTATCGCAGCGGCAGGCGGCAAGGCCGTGGCATTGGCGCTGGATGTGGCGGACGTCAGCCAGTTCGAGCAGTTTCGGGCAAGCGTGGTGCAGACGTTGCAGACCACCTTTGGCGTCAGCGCGCTGAATGGCCTGGTCAATAACGCCGGTTACGGCCTGTTCGAACCCCTGGCCTCGGTCAGCGAAGCGCAGTTCGACGGCCTGTTCAACGTGCACCTCAAGGGCCCGTTTTTCCTGACCCAAGCGTTGCTGCCGGTGTTCGCCGAACACGCGAGCATCGTCAACCTCACCAGCGCCACCACCCGTGTCGCCACGGCCGGCGTGGCGCCGTATGCCGCATTCAAGGGCGGCCTTGACGTACTCACCCGCTACATGGCCAAGGAATTCGGCGAGCGCCGCATCCGCGCCAACGCCGTGTCCCCCGGCGCGATTCGTACCGAACTGGGCGGCGGCTTGAACGATGAGTTCGAAGCGCTGCTGGCTGCGCAGACCGCCCTCGGCCGCGTAGGCGAACCAGAAGATGTGGCACGGGTGATCGCCCTGTTGCTGTCGGAAGAAAGCACTTGGATCAATGCCCAGACCCTCGAGGTCGCGGGCGGCTACATCATCTGATTGGAAGTCAACCTCATGAAAACGCTGATGATCTACGGCGCCACCGGCTACACCGGGCGCATGGCCGCTGAACACGCCAAGACCCAGGGCCTGCCCCTGGTGATTGCCGGGCGCAATCCCGAACAACTGGCGGTACTCGCCAAGCAACTCGACGTGCCGTATCGCGTCTTCACCACCGACGCGCCATTCGCCAATGCGCTGGACGGTATCGACGTGCTGCTCAACGTTGCCGGGCCTTTCGCGCAAACGGCGGGCCCACTGATGCACGCCTGCATCAAGGCCGGGGTCGACTACCTGGACATCACCGCCGAGATCAACGTTTACCGCCTGGCCGAGCAGCTCAGTAGCGAGGCCGCTGCCGCCGGCGTGATGTTGTTGCCCGGCGTCGGCTGGGACGTGGTGCCCAGCGACTGCCTGGCGATGCACGTCGCCAGCCGCGTGCAACACCCGCAATCGCTGCGTATTGCCCTGCAGGTGCCGGGCGCCATGTCCCGCGGTTCGGCAAAAAGCGTCGGCGCGATCATCGGCGCCGGCGTATTGGCCCGGGTCGACGGTCAACTGGTCGCCACCCCGGACGCACAGCCGCAGCCCCTCGATTTCGGCGCCGGCCCGGTGCTCTGTGCGCCGCTGTCTTTCGGCGACCTGGTAACCGCCTGGCATTCCACGGCGATCGCGAATATCGCGATGTTCGTGCACATCAGCGGCGCGGCCTTCCCCGAAGGCGACCTCAGCCTGTTGCCCGACGGCCCCACGGCTGAACAACGCGACGCCCATCGCGCACGCGCCGTGGCCGAAGTCACCGGCATTGATGGCAAGGTCGTGCGTTCAGTGATCGAAACCGTGAATGGCTACACCTACACGCCACTGGTCGCAGTGGAAGCGGCACGCCGGGTATTGAGCGGGGAGCGCAGCGAGGGTTTTGAAACCCCAGCCCATCTCTTTGGAGTGCAATTTGCCGAGTCGATTGGCGGCACCACCGTCACGGACTATTGACCGGCACCTTGAACCGCGCCGCATCGCGCCCCGGCGGCAGGCCAAACAGTCGTGCGTATTCGCGACTGAACTGGGAGGCGCTTTCATAGCCCACCGTGAAGGCGATGGACGTCGCATCCAGGCTGTCGAACAGCAGCAGCCAGCGCGCCCGCAGCAGGCGCAGGCGTTTCTGGTACTGGATCGGCGTCATCGCGGTGATCGCCTTGAAATGGCGATAGAACGCCGCGACGCTCATGTCGCTCATCGCCGCCAGCGGTTCGACCCGAAAGGGCTCGGTGTAGTGCGCGCGAATCCATTCGGTGGCGCGGCGGATCTGCGCCAGACGCCCGTCCGGGCGCGCCATCTGCACCAGGGTATCGCGCAGTGGGCCTTGCAGGAGGCGAAACACAATCTCGCGCTCGACCAGCGGCGCCAGCACCGCGGCTTCGGTGGGCCGGTCCATCAGCCGCAGCATGCGCAGCCAGGCATCCAGCAATTCGGCCGGTGCCTGCACGGGCGAGAAGTGCAGAGTGCCGCGGCCTTCGCCAGGCTTGATTTCATCGGCCAGCACGGTCGCGATGACGACAGGGTCGAGGGTCAGGCTGATCGCCAGGTAGGGCAGGTCTGGCGCGCTCGGATGCACCTGGCCGGTAGCGGGCACCTCCACGGGCACCACGAAATAGCTGGCCGGCCCACAGGTTGCGACCTGATCGCCCATCGACAGGGTTTTAGAACCCTGCAAAACCAGGTGCAGCATCGGCGGGTAGACCTGATCGGCGCAGGCTTCGGCGCGCACCATGGCCACGCGCGGCAGGCCGGTGTCAGTCCACGTATTGCCTGCGCGCATCACCAGGCGGCGCAGTTCATCCAGGTCGTTATTCATGGCGTCGACCATGACCCGTGCCGCAACGCAACGCAAGCCAAGTGAGAAGAATAGGCAAGCATGGGAGAGAAACCGGCAAACGCTGCGTCAGGTGTTGCCCGAATACTGAAGGTCAGCTCTATCACTCTACTCAGGAAAACAGCTATGACACTCAACGGAAAAATCGCAGTGGTGACCGGCGCCTCCAAAGGCATCGGCGCAGGCATCGCCAAGGCCCTGGCAACAGCAGGCGCTACGGTGGTGGTCAACTATGCCAGCAGCAAACCCGACGCCGACGCGTTGGTTGCGCATATCCAGGCCCAGGGCGGCAGCGCGCTCAGCGTGCAGGCCGACATGAGCCAGGCCGCCGATGTGGTGCGCCTGTTCGATACGGTGCGCAGCGAATACGGCCGCCTCGATATCCTGGTCAACAATGCGGGCAAGGCCGTGTTCCAGATGATCGAAGACCTGACCGAAGACGCCTTCCACCAGCAATTCAACCTCAACGTGCTGGGTTACCTGCTGGCGGTCCGCGAGGCAGTCAAGCTGCTGGGGCAGGGTGGCAGCATTGTCAATATCAGCTCGATCCTCAGCACTGACCCCTACCTGGCCTCCAGCGTCTACTCGGCCACCAAGGGCGCGGTGGATACGCTGACCTTCGCCCTGGCGCGCGAGTTGGGGCCACGCGGGATTCGTGTCAATTCGATCCTGCCGGGCCACACCAACACGCCGGCCACCGATGGCAACTTCGCCGGCGAGTTTGGCCAGTCGCTGATCGCCGGCACGCCGCTGGGACGCTTCGGCGAGCCCGAAGACATCGCGCCACTGGCGGTATTCCTGGCCGGCGAGGCGGCGCATTGGGTTACCGGCGAATCAATCCGTGCGTCGGGCGGTGTGCGCGGCGTGGGTTACTGACAACCGCCGATCCGCCCCTGGATAACCTCGATTGAATTTTCCGCAACCGCCGATGCTCTGCACTGTTAGAAGCGCGAGATTGTGAGCGCTCTTGGGGGCTTCCTTGTGGGGAAGCCCGCTTGTATCGGACTTTGCGGACACTGCCATCATGACGCTGCTAAAAGCGCTGTCGGGCCAACCGGCCTCTATCACCCAGTCGGGCCGCTACCAGCGGTTGTATCAACAGCTGTATGGCGAAACCCGTGGCGCCGACGCGATTGCGCGCGAGTTTTTGCAGGCGCAACTGGCCCAGGTGCGCGAAGCACCCAGCGAGTTGCCGCAGGAGCCCGAGCAGTTGCACGCCTGGGTCGAACAGCGCTGCGCCGAGGTGGCCCAGGCCTATGCCGAATACCTTGAGCAACGCCAGCAAGGCCAGCCACGGCGCTACTTCCAGAACAAGGCCCACGCCCTGTATGTGCTGCAACGCGTGGCGCCGACCAAGCAGGTCGATGGCGCCTGGCTCTACGGCCTGCTGCGCTACTGGCAGGACCCACGCTTTGATGGCCTGCTCACCACTTACCTCGAAGAACTGGGCGATGGTGAAGCGGCGCAAAACCATGTAGTGATCTACCGCAAGTTGCTCAACGAGCATGATGCCAACAGCGACGCCGGCCTCGAAGACGTGCACTACCTGCAAGGCGCCTTGCAAATGGCCTTAGGCCTGTGCGCCGAGGAATTCCTGCCGGAAGTGATCGGCTACAACCTCGGTTACGAGCAACTGCCGCTGCACCTGTTGATCACCTCCTATGAGCTGAGCGAACTGGGCATCGACCCGTATTACTTCACCCTCCACGTGACCATCGACAACGCCAGCAGCGGCCATGCCTGCAAGGCCGCGCAGTCGGTGCTGGACCTGTTGCCGCTGGGCGAGGGCAGGGCGGACTTCTACCGCCGCGTCGCCGAGGGCTATCGCCTGAATGATCTGGGGCCCGGCACCACGGCTGTGATCAATGCCTTCAACCTGCAGGATGAAGTGGTCGCGATGCTCGAACGCAAGCGCGCCTACGGCCAGCACATGCATTCGGACTACTGCCGCTTCGAGGGCAAGACCGTCAACCAGTGGCTGGCCGAGCCGGGGCAGATCGGCGCGTTTCTGCAGGCGATGGAGGACAAGGGCTGGATCAAACGCAACCAGGACCCGGCCGAGAGTCGTTTCTGGCAATTGATCGAGGGCGCCGGGGCGGCGATGTTCGGCGTGTTCAGCGGTTATGAAAAACGCCTGCTGCACGACTGGATCGCCGGCGACTGGGTCAGCGACCAGCGTGTACCGCCGGTGCGGCCGGGGCGCGGCAGCCGCTTTTCGCAGGAGCAGCATCGCCCCGCCGACCCGGACACCCAGGCGCTGGTCGAGTCGCTGTGGCAGCTGCCCGATGAAAGGCAGATCGACGCGCTGATCCCCTGGCTGTCGGCACGCCGCCACTGCACGCCGGCCGGCCTGTACGCCACCCGCCGTTTTATCCAGCTGCGCGCGCGTTTGCGCTAAGGAACCTGCCCATGTCTGCACAACAACTGGCTGATCGCGCCTTGCTCAACCTGGGCCGCGGGTTGAAGGAGAACGGCTACCGGTTCATCACCCCGACGCCCTTGACCCATGATCGCGTCTATCAACGCCTGGCATCGCCGCTGGCTACCAACCTGCGCGATGTGTTCGGTTGGTCGTTGCCGTTTGACAACGAGCTGTTGCCGGAGGCGTTTCGCGAGGAGTTGCAGCAAGCCGATGTGATTGAAAAACACGACGCGCTGTGGCGCAGTGCGGTGCGCTGGTCGAATCTGGATGAGCTGTTGTTTGCCCATTCGGCTTACCCCACGACGCAGCCGGACGCGGTGTTTTTCGGCCCGGACAGTTACCGCTTTGCGCAGCTGATCGAGGCCCATCTGCAACAGCGCTTCGAGCCGGTCAAGCGCGCCGTCGACATCGGCTGCGGCGCTGGCGTGGGTGCGCTGGTGGTCGCG
>NZ_JBAWDE010000415.1:0-15906 GCF_049590575.1 Pseudomonas sp. | reverse complement strand
ACTGTGGGAGCGGGCTTGCTCGCGAAAGCGGTGTGTCAGTCAGCACAGCGGTTTCTGATAAGCCGCATTCGCGAGCAAGCCCGCGCCCACACTTTTTTGGTCTGCGGCGTTAGCGCAATGCGAGCAGCCCTGCGACCAGCGGCTGCAAATCCAGGCCATTGACGGCCTTGACCTGTTCAATCATCGCCTCAGGCCAGCACTGCATGCCCAGGCACGCGCCCAGCATGGCGCCGAGAATCGCCGCGATGGTGTCGGTGTCACCACCAAGGCTGGCGGCCAGGCACAGGGCTTCGAAGGCATCCAACTCGCCCACGGCGACCTGCTGGGCGAGGGCAAATGACAC
This sequence comes from Pseudomonas sp., assembly GCF_049590575.1. Lineage (GTDB taxonomy): Bacteria > Pseudomonadota > Gammaproteobacteria > Pseudomonadales > Pseudomonadaceae > Aquipseudomonas. The sequence goes on along the minus strand of NZ_JBAWDE010000415.1, from coordinate 15,563 downwards.
GACAACCGATTCCTGGGACGCGACGGAGGTGCCGATCAGTTCGTAGAGCAGGTCGGCAAACAGGGCTTTGTCGCCGCTGCCGACGCTCAGGGTCCGCGCCCAGCTGATGCGCGTGGAAATGCGTCCACCGGCAATCCAGTGGCCGTGGATTTCCGCCTGTTGGGCGATCTGCGTGCCGATGTTCAAGGCTTCGCCCAGGTCCACACCGTTGATGCCGGCCGACACCACCGCCGCCACGGCCGCCGCGCTGGAGATGCCCAGCGTGGTGTTGTGGGTAACCTGGCAGGCCTGGATCACCGCCTGCATAAACGACGCCGGGTCGCTGACGTCGGCGGCGATGCCCACCGGGGTGATGCGCATGGCGGCGCCGTTGGTGGTGCCGTAGCGTCCGGACTCTTGCGGGGTGTGACCGGCGAGGATCATGTCGATCGCGCGCTTGGTCGATGGGCCGAGCAAATCCTGGGAGCCCTTGGCGCGCATGACGGCTTCCCAGTCGATCAGGCGCTGGGCGAGCACGGTCGGCTCGATCTTGCCCTGGCCTTCGACGAGCAACTCGCCGACCAGGATCGCCTGTTCAGTGTCATCGGTGATGGAACCGGCGGGCATGTTCGGCGCGATGGGTTGGTCGGCGTCGGCGTCTTCCAGAGCCGTGATCGCACCGAAGCGCGCCCTGACTTGCTCGCGGCTCAAGGACTGAGTGGGCATGCCCAAGGCATCGCCCAAGGCCAAGCCATAGAAGGCGCCGAGGGCGCGGTTTTGCAGAGTCATTTCGAGGATCCAAATTGGAGATGCAGGCGAAAGTGCAGAGGGTCGAGCAAGCTTTCGACGTACTCCATGAAACGTTCGCGACGGTCGTAGGTGGTGCGCGAAGCCTTGAGAAACACCGTGCCGGCTGGGCGGCCGAGCAGCTCGGCGTCTTCATCGCTCAGCGGTTCGGCGCCGATCCACTGGTCACCTTCGGCGCCCACATAGCCGTAGGCTGCCAGGGTGATGGTCAGGGAATTGTCGATCAGGCCAACCCGGGGCAGGCTTTCCAGGCCACCCGAAGCCGGCATCAGCGAGCGCTCCAGGGACACCGCGGTGCCATCGGTGGTGCGGCGACGGCGGTCGAGGGCGATGAACTGGTCACTGCCAAAGCGGCTGAGCAGGTCGGGGCGGGTCACAGCTTCCAGGCGCAGGATATCGGTGGTCACCCGTGCACCGGTGTCCGCCAGGGCCTGGGCCCAGCCGCTGTGTTGGTCGAGCACCATGCCGTCAAAGGTGACGATGGAGCCGACACCGCTCTGGGTCGCGATGTAGTTGCGGCGTTTGAGCTCGGCGAGGGCTTCGCGCAGGGTGCCTCGGCTGACCGCAAACTCTTCGGCCAGTTGATGCTCGCCCGGCAGCAGGAAGCCGTCGGCCATCACCCCACCCTCGATCCGGCGGATGAGCTCGTCGACGACGCGTTTTTTCTTATCAAATCGGACATGTCTAATCATGTACAAATTGATAACCGAAAGCGCCCGATGGCAGCAAGCAAATTATTTCAGCGAGATGAAAAAACCGGCCTCAGGGCTCCAAGCCGATGCGGAAAAACTCCCCTCCGCTCCAGACGCCCAGCCAATTCTGACCGTTGATCGGACGGCTAACCGCCAGCTCGACCAATTGGTAGAACACGTTGCGATGCACAAGGGCTTCGAGGTTGGTGCGTACCCGTAGATAGGGCGAAGGCTCCTGGGTGACCGGGTCGATGACTACGCGCAAAGGGTGTTCGAGGCCGGCTTCGATCTGATCATCGACGTTGGTGGTAAAGCGCAGCAACTGGCTCTCGCCCTGCCCTTCCACGTCCAGCGTGACCGCGACAAATGGCGCATCATCGACGCTGATGCCAACTTTTTCCACCGGAGTGATCAGGAAATAATCATCGCCATCGCGGCGGATGATGTTGGAGAACAATTTGACCATCGGCTTACGCCCAATTGGCGTGCCCTGGTAGAACCAAGTGCCGTCGCGGGCGATGCGCATGTCGATGTTGCCGCAAAAATCCGGGTTCCACAGATGCACCGGCGCCGGCCCCTTGCCCTTGGGCAGTTGCGCCAACAGATCGTTGGCCTTGGCGGTATCGGTCATGGAGATCTCCTGTTTTTTACTGATCGCTCATGCCCAGCAGGCCTCGTGCATATTGTGCCAGAGGGCGGGCAATCAGATCTTGGGGCCTATTGTCGTGGAACGTCAGTAAACCGCCACGACTACGTATGCGTGCAGTATCAATCAAATACTGGGTGCTGGTCTCGATCAACATGATCTGAATCACGCCGGTGTCCAGGCCAACGCGATCAAGCGCCTGCTGGTCGGTCCACTCATCGGCATTGCCGATACGGTCGTCGGCGGCCGCAAAGCGGCAGTACAGCAGGTAATGCGCACCGGCTGCGCGGGCTTCGGACATTGCCTGCTCGAGGCCTTCGGGTTGGCGCGCGCGACGCACCATGGGGAAATATTCGACGAACCCGTTGAAGGCTTCCTCAGCCACCACGTTCGGGCGCGGGTAGGCACTGCCGGGCGGCACGAAGGCGCCCTGGGCGATGAAGACAAAGGAGTCCGGCTGTATGCGCACCGACGCGGTACGGCGGGTATCGCTGTGATCGAGCAACCCGGCGTCGCTCATCTGATAGCGGGTGCCTTCGGCCATATCGCTGACGGTCATGCAACCACTCAGCGTCAATGACGCCAGCAACAAAACCAGACTACGCATCCTAATCCTCCAGAAGCCGGTGACGGAAAACCGGCGAATGGGCAGGTAATGCAGGTTCTGCGCCAGCTTGGCTCACTAACCGCCGATGATCTTCATGACTGTCGCGCCGCCCGAGAAGGCCACTTCCTGTTTATCGCCCAGGGCTTTCATCAACAGACCCTGTAGCGCTGGCAGCGCTTGGTGGCGAGGTTGGTCGAGCAGGTCGCCGACGTAGTGGCGGTTACTCGACGACAGGCAGCCATGCAACCAGCCGGTGGACGACAACCGCAGCCGTGAGCAAGTACGGCAGAACGGCACGCTTTCATTGGCGATCACGCCAAAAAAGCCTTTGCCGGGCACTTCGTAACGCACTGCCGTGGCATCCACCGGGGCGTTGGCTTGCAGGTATTCGTGGTGTTCGCCGATCAGGCTGAGCAGTTGCTGCAGACTGACAAATTGCTGCAGGAACGCATTGGAATCCTTGGCCAGGTGGCCCATGCGCATCAGTTCGATAAAGCGCAGCTCATAGCCGCGCGCCAGGCAATAGTCGAGCAGCGGCATCACCTGGTCCAGGTTCTGGCCGCGCAACGGCACCATGTTTACCTTGATCTTGATCCCGGCCGCGCGCGCCTGGTCCATGCCATCAAGCACGCTGGCCAGGTCGCCGCCACGGGCGATACTGCGAAAGGCGTCGGCATCCAGGGTGTCGAGGGAGACGTTGATGCGTTTAATGCCGGCATCCACCAGCAGCGGCAGCTTGCGCGCGAGCAACTGGCCATTGGTGGTCAGGCTGATATCACTGAGGCCCATCCCGCCCACTGCGCCCATAAACGCTTCCAGCTTGGGGCTGACCAGCGGTTCGCCGCCGGTGATGCGCAAGCGCTCGATACCTGCCGCTTCAATCAGGTAGGCCACGCCACGCGCCATGGCCTCGGCCGAGAGTTCGTCCTGGGCAGCCACCAGCCGCTTGCCGTTCGGCACACAGTAGGTACACGCGTAATTGCAGGCTGAGGTCAGGCTGATCCGCAAATTGCGAAAACGCCTGCCTTGACGATCAACGATCATGGATCACTCCGGCAGAGGATGATTCGGGCACGCTAAAAGCTGACTGATAAATCAGCTTTTAGCAAGATCCTTGCCTGAGTATATTCCTAGGGTACTGCGCCTGGTTGCAAATTATCAGCTGGCAGGCGTTTCGACGGGTGTTTGCGGCAGCTCGGCACTGTGCTTGCGCTTGTTGCCCATGCGCACGCCGATGTCCATCAGGAACTGGAAGAAGCCTTCCTGATCTTCCAGCACATTGCTCCAGAACGGCGAGTGATACAACGCCACGGCGCCATGCACCAACGCCCAGGCCGCGCAATAGTGGAAATACGGCGGTACGTCTTCCAGCTTGCCTTCGCTGATACGGCCCTTGATCAACAGCGTCAGGCGTTCGAAGTTCGAGGCACGGATCTTGTGCAGTTCCTCGACCATCTCCGGCACCTGATGGCCCTTGACCACTTTTTCTTCCAGGCGGTCAAACAGGCGGTAGCGCTGCGGGTCACGCATGCGGAACTCGAAGTAAGCGCGGGACAGCGCTTCCTTATCCTTGTCGACATCGGCCGAATGCAGCAGCTCGTTCAGGTCACGCTCGTAGTCGAGCATCAGGCGCAGGTAGATCTCGGCCTTGGACTTGAAGTGCTTGTAGATGGTGCCTTTGCCGATACCCACGGCATCCGCAATCATCTCCACGGTAACGCTGTCTTCACCCTGTTCGAGGAACAACTTGAGTGCAGTGTCGAGAATTTCCTGCTCACGGCGGCGAAATTCACGGACCTTACGGGGTTCTTTGTGCATGAGGAAGAGGTCTGCAAAGGTCGGAAAAGTGGAGGGTTGCGCAGGGCCACGCAGACGTGGCGATACGAATTACCCGATGCGAGGGATTATCCCGACTGAACGGTCGTTGGGCAACGTCTATGTGGACCCGGAACGCACTTTACTTTCAGCGCGCCAACGTTTTGGTGGTTATCAGTCAGAAAAAATACGCAAATACTACAGCTGTGCACCGCTCCAATGAGAACTCAAGCGAAGCGCGCGTATTCCAAATCTGTTTAAAAAACGATCAGATGCGACTGGACTGAACGGCATACTGATCAATACTTCAATAGTCGACGCGGCATCTCCCCCAAGTGACGCGTTGACCTGGGTACCGACGGACTGTGTGCCCTTGTTTTACTCCTAATGGTCTTAGCCCGGATTCACCCCCCCAGAACCCGGGTTTTTTTTGCCTGCGATTTGAGTACGTCAGCCGGCTACGTGGGCCAGCGGGAACAGGCGCTTGAAGTTGGCGGTAGTCTGTTCGGCGAAACGCTCGTAGGACTCACCGCGCAGCATGGCCAGATAGTCCGCCACATCGCGCACATACTCCGGCAGGTTAGGCTTGCCGCGATGCGGGATGGGCGCAAGGTAAGGCGAGTCGGTTTCCACCAGCAGGCGGTCGGCCGGCACCTGGCGCGCCACATCGCGCAAGGCGTCGGCATTGCGGAAGGTGACAATGCCCGACAGCGAGATGTAGTAGCCAAGGTCGAGGGCGGCCTTGGCCATGTCCCAATCCTCAGTGAAGCAATGCAGCACGCCGGCCTGTGGCAGCGCGGCCTCGCGCAGCAAGGTCAGGGTGTCGGCACGGGCGCCGCGGGTGTGGATGATCACCGGTTTGCCAGTGTGCTGCGCTGCCTGCAGGTGCAGGCGAAAGGAGGCCTGCTGCAGTTCGGCGGCTTCCGGCTCGTAGTGGTAGTCCAGGCCGGTTTCGCCGATGGCCACTACGCGCGGGTGGTTGAGCTCACCCAGCAGCCAGTCGAGGGCCGGGGCTTCGCCGGGCTTGAGGTCCAGCGGGTGGATACCCACCGAGCAATCCACATCCGCGTAACGCTCGGCCAGGGCTTTGACGTCGGCGGCATTCTCGGCGCTGACGCCGATGCACAGGAAGTGCCCTACCCCGCGCTGGCGTGCCGCTTCAAGCGCAGCGTCAAGGGAGCCGTCGTGCTGGGCGAGGTCAAGACGGTCGAGGTGGCAATGGGAATCTACGAGCATAGGGATCTGCAACTTGGATTACGGAAAGAGTGTCTGGCCAACGATACACCCGCTGGCCACTGAAATTAACGTCGGCCGAGCAAGCCAACCCACTGCACCAGCAGCGCTTCGAGCAACAGCACGCGGTTGAGGTTGGCCTTGCCGAGTACCTTCTGGCGTTGGGCGAGGATCCAGTCCTGGATAGTCAGCACCTTGTCCTGCGAGCTTTTTTGCGCGAGGTACTGCACCACTTTGCGCATGTCCGGCAAACCCAGGCCGTTTTCATCCTGGGTCAACTGGTAGCGCAGGATCAGACTCGACCAGTCGCAGAACCAGTCAAACAGCAGCAGCAATGGAATGTCCTTCCAGGCGCTTTCCGCCAACTGCGTGGCGGACAGCTCTTGCTTGAGCAACTTTTTCACGCCATCCACCACCAGCGCGCGTTGCTCACGCACGCCCTGGGCATGCAGCTTGACCGCCGCCAGCGGTGAGCCGGCGGCGAGGGTCAGCAATTCAATACGCTCATCCGACGAGCAGTCCGGCAACGCCTGCGCCAGCCATTGCAGGCTCATGGCCTCGCTCGGCAACGGGCAGGCCTGTTGCACGCAGCGGCTGCGGATGGTCGGCAGCAAGCGGCTGGACTGGTGACTCACCAGCAGCAGCACGGTATCGCCGGACGGTTCTTCGAGGCTCTTGAGCAAGGCGTTGGCGGCGTTGATGTTCATCGCTTCCACCGGCTCGATCAGCACCACCTTGCGCCCACCCATCTGCGCGGTCTGCACTACGAAGCTGACAAGGTCGCGCACTTGGTCGACCTTGATTGCCTTGTCGGCTTCCTCAGGTTCCAGCAGGTAATTGTCCGGATGGCTGCCGGCCTTGAGCAACAGGCAGGATTTGCACTCGCCGCACGCTTGGAGGTTGACCGGGCGCTGACACAGCAGGCTGGCCATCAGGCGTTCGGCCAACGCACGCTTGCCGATGCCGATTGGCCCATGCAACAGGTAGGCATGCGCATGCTGGGCACGCCCCGCCAACTGTTGCCAGAGACTGTCCTGCCACGGGTAGGCTTCAGCCACGGGCGCGCTCCAGCAGGTCTGGCAGCAAGGCATCAATGGCGTGCTGCACCTGGGCCAGCGGCTGGGCGGCGTCCAACAGGTGATAGCGTGCAGGTTCGGCCTTGGCCAGCTTGAGGAACGCGGCACGTACGGCGTCGAAAAACACCTGGCCTTCCAGCTCGAAGCGATCGAGACGCCCACGCGCACTGGCGCGGGCCATACCGACTGCCACCGGCAGGTCGAACAGCAGGGTCAGGTCAGGGCGCAGATCACCTTGCACGAAGGTTTCCAGGGTGGCGATGCGCGCCAGGCACAAGCCACGGCCACCGCCCTGGTAGGCGTAAGTGGAATCGGTAAACCGGTCGCAAATCACCACGGCACCGCGTGCCAGGGCCGGGCGAATCACTTCGGCCAGGTGTTGTGCACGGGCGGCGAACACCAGCAGCAGCTCGGTGTCCGGGTTCATCTGTTCTTCGCCTGGGGCCAGCAACACTTCACGGATGCGCTCGGCCAGCGGTGTGCCGCCGGGCTCACGGGTCAGCACTACCTCGATCCCTTGCTCGCGCAAGCGCTCCGCGAGGTAATCACGGTTGGTGCTCTTGCCGGCGCCTTCAGGGCCTTCCAGGGTAATAAACAAGCCAGTCACAGGCAGTCCTTAGTCAGAGTCATTGCGAGCTTTGCGGCGCGCCGGTGTCCGGCGCGGGCTCGACAGGTGCATCCGTTGGCGGCGTTACATCTGCCGGCGGTTTTACCACCGGCGCCGGGCTGGAGCGGTAATCGGCGCGGCGCTTGAGCTGGAATTCGCGTACGGCGGCATTATGCGCATCCAGGTCATCGGAGAAAATATGGCTGCCATCACCACGCGCGACGAAATACAGGCTGCTGCCAGGCACCGGGTTCAGCGCCGCGTGGATTGCTTCGCGGCCGACCATGGCAATCGGCGTCGGCGGCAGCCCGGCGACCATGTAGGTGTTGTACGGGTTGGCTTCCTTGAGGTGGGCGCGAGTCAACTTGCCGTTGTAGCGCTCACCGAGGCCGTAGATCACGGTCGGGTCGGTCTGCAACAACATGCCGATCTTCAGGCGGCGTACAAACACGCCGGCGATCTGCCCGCGTTCTTCCGGTACGCCGGTCTCTTTCTCCACCAGGGAGGCCATGATCAGCGCTTGGTACGGGTCGGCGTACGGCGCATCGGCGGCGCGCTTGCTCCACTCCTGGGCGAGGACTTCTTCCAGGCGGTTGTAGGCTTTTTTCAGGAACTCGACATCGGTCATGCCGCGCACGAAGCGGTAGGTGTCCGGGAAGAACCGACCTTCGGGGAATACGCCCGGGTGCCCGAGCTTGTCCATCACTTCGCTGTCACTCAGGCCGGAAAGGGTTTGCACAATCTTTTCGTGCTTGGCCAGGGCCGAGCGCACCTGGCGGAAATTCCAGCCTTCAACCAAGGTGAGGCTGTATTGCACCACTTCGCCGCGCTGCCACAGGCCGATCAGGCCCTGGGCGGTCATGCCCGGGGTCATGCGGTATTCGCCGCTGTGCAGGGGCTGGCCGTCGAGGTTGAAGCGCCAGTACAGACGCAGCCAGAAGGCACCGTCGAGCACGCCGTCGGCTTCCAGCCGATTGAAGGTGCCGGTGGGCGTGGCCCCTGCTGGCACATCGAGCAATTGCTCCTGGGTCAGGTTCAAGGGCTGCTTCAGGGCAGAATCAAGTTTCCAGGCGCCAAAGCCCAACAGCAAAGCCGCCGAGAACACACCGACCAGCAGCAGTACAACCAGTTTTCGTATCAACTCAAGCATCCAATAGCGCGCGAACAATGCCCTGCAGTTTACGGGTGAGCGGCCCAACCGACCAGCTCATCGCTGCACAGCTACGCACCGGCCAAATGCCATAGACGCTGTTGCACACGAAAACTTCGTCAGCCTGCTGCAACTGCTCCAGGCTGATGTCGGCCACGGCCACCGGGACGCCCAGGGTTTGCGCCTGCGCCAGCAGCTCGGCGCGCATGACCCCGGCGACCCCGCAACGATTCAGATCAGCGGTTAGTAACAAACCATTGCTCACCAGGAACAGGTTGCTGAACACGCCTTCGATGACACGCCCGGACATATCCAGCATCAAGCCTTCGGCATGCTCGGCGTCTTGCCACTCGGCGCGCGCGATCACTTGCTCGAGACGGTTGAGGTGCTTGAGACCGGCCAGCAACGGCTGTTCGGCCAAGCGGGTAGCACACGCAAACAGGCGGATGCCGTCGGTTCCATGAGCCAGGGGATAGGTAGCGGGCGCACTGCCCTGCAGAATCCGGCGCACCGGGGCGCCAGGGTTGATGCCATAACCACGCAGGCTGTCGCCACGGGTGAGGATCAACTTGAGCACGCCGTCGCCGAGGGCGGCGGCATAAGCCAGCACTTCACTGCGGATCAGCCCCGGGTCCACAGTGAAAGCGAGGCGCCTGCAGCCCTCATCGAGGCGCTGCAGGTGGCGGTCGAGCAGCATCGGCTGCCCAGCCTTGACGGCGATGGTCTCGAACAGCCCATCGCCATAGGCCAGGCCGCGATCTTTCAGGGGCACCGTGGCCTCTGGCTGACCGTCGACCCAGCTGTGCATCACTCGGCGTACCGGCGGAACACCAGGGAACCGTTGGTGCCACCAAACCCGAACGAGTTGGAGATCGCAACGTCGATCGGCATCTGTTGCGGTTCGTGCGGCACGAAGTTCAGGTCGCAGCCTTCGTCCGGCTCATCCAGGTTGATGGTCGGCGGAGCGACCTGATCCTTGATGGCCATCACGCTGAAGATCGCTTCGACCGCGCCCGCTGCACCCAACAGGTGGCCGGTCATCGACTTGGTGGAGCTGACCGCCAGCTTGTAGGCGTGCTCGCCGAACACCGACTTGATGGCTTCGGCTTCCGCCAGGTCGCCGGTCGGGGTCGAGGTGCCGTGTGCGTTGATGTACTGCACCTGGTCCGGGTTGACCTTGGCATCGCGCAAGGCATTGGTAATGCAACGCGCCGCGCCGGCACCGTCGGACGGTGGCGACGTCATGTGGTAGGCGTCGCCGCTCATGCCAAAGCCGATCAGCTCGGCATAGATGGTGGCGCCGCGCGCCTTCGCGTGTTCCAACTCTTCCAGCACCAGGGCACCGGCGCCGTCGGACAGTACAAAACCGTCACGGCCCTTGTCCCACGGACGACTGGCACGGGTCGGCTCGTCGTTGCGGGTCGACAGTGCACGGGAGGCACCAAAGCCGCCCATACCGAGGCCGCAGGCCGCCATTTCGGCGCCGCCGGCGATCATCACGTCGGCTTCGTCATAGGCGATGTTGCGCGCCGCCATGCCGATGCAATGCGTCCCGGTGGTGCAGGCGGTGGCGATAGCGTAGTTAGGTCCCTGTGCGCCCAAGTGGATGGACAGGAAACCGGAAATCATATTGATGATCGAGCCCGGGACGAAGAACGGTGAGATTCGACGGGGGCCGGACTCGTGCAGCGTGCGGCTGGTTTCTTCGATATTGGTCAAACCGCCAATACCCGAACCCATGGCCACGCCGATGCGGTCACGATTGGCGTCGGTAACTTCCAGGCCGGCATTACGCACCGCCTGAAAACCGGCTGCCAGGCCGTATTGAATGAACAGGTCGAGCTTGCGGGATTCTTTGACCGAGAGATATTCCTCGACATTGAAGCCCTTTACCGAGCCGCCAAAACGGGTGGAATAGGCAGAAAGGTCCGTGTGTTCGATCAGACCAATACCACTGCGGCCAGCCAGAATGCCCTGCCAACTGCTCGGCACATCCGTACCCAGTGGCGACAACATACCCATACCGGTGACTACGACGCGTCTACGCGACACAGCACTCTCCTTTTTCTAATGACGACACTTTGCTTCAGAGCTCACTTTTGATCACCGCTAAAGAAAAAACCGCACGCCGTTACAGCAGTGCGGTTTTTCCCTAACAGCAAGCGACGACTACAAACGATTACGCCTGGTGGCTAGTAACGTAGTCGATAGCAGCTTGAACAGTAGTGATTTTTTCAGCTTCTTCGTCCGGGATTTCGGTCTCGAATTCCTCCTCCAGAGCCATCACCAGCTCAACGGTGTCAAGGGAATCGGCACCCAGGTCTTCTACGAAGGAAGCAGTGTTGACTACTTCTTCTTCTTTAACGCCCAGTTGCTCGGCGACGATTTTCTTGACGCGCTCTTCGATGGTGCTCATACCTTGTTTAACTCCTAATGGACAAATTCAGGCAGCTGGCCAGTGGGTAAGTGTATAGAAAGCCATTTCAGCTTTTCAACTGAAAGCTTCACCCTGTACCCGGTCGGCCACCTGCCTATAAATTAAGTTGCAGCTTTATAACGGATTTTAGACAGCTCGTATGACATTTTTTTGAAGCGATCCGTCACAATTTAACTCATGTACATCCCGCCGTTCACCGGGATTGTAGCCCCAGTCACGTATGCCGCACCGTCGGATGCCAGGAAAGTGACCACATTCGCGATCTCTTGAGCCTGGCCCAGACGGCCCAGCGGAATCTGCGTCAGCAAGGCTTCACGCTGTGCTTCCGGCAGTTCACGGGTCATATCGGTGTCGATGAACCCTGGGGCCACCGAGTTGACCGTAATCGACCGCGAACCGACTTCGCGCGCCAGTGCACGGCTGAAACCTTCCAGACCGGCCTTGGCGGCTGCGTAGTTTACTTGGCCTGCGTTGCCCATGGCACCCACTACCGAGCCAATATTGATAATTCGGCCCCAACGCGCCTTGGTCATGCCACGCAAAACGCCCTTGGACAGGCGAAACAGACTGTTCAAGTTGGTGTCGACCACGTCGTACCACTCGTCGTCTTTCATGCGCATCATCAGATTATCGCGGGTGATACCGGCGTTGTTTACCAGAATAGCCGGTGCGCCGAACTGTGCAGTGATCTCGGCCAATACGGCAGCCACGGACTCATCGCTGGTAACGTTCAGCTCAAGGCCAGCGCCTTGCACGCCGTTTTCCTTCAGGGTCGCGGCGATACGCTCGGCGCCCGAAGCGGATGTGGCGGTGCCGATCACAACGGCGCCCTGACGGCCCAGTTCCAGGGCGATCGCCTGGCCGATACCACGGCTTGCGCCGGTAACCAGTGCAACTTTACCTTGCAGACTCATGCAGGCTTCTCCTAAGCAGTTCGGGGATCAGGCCAGCGCCGCGCGAGCGGCAGCGAAGGCATCCGGGGTATTCAGGTTGGCGGTCGACACACCGTCGGCGCAACGCTTGTTCAGGCCGGCCAGGACTTTGCCCGGGCCACACTCGACGAGCTCGGTGGCGCCATTCGCGGCCAGGGTCTGTATCGACTCAACCCAGCGTACAGGCTTGTAGAGCTGCTCCAGCAGGTCGCGCTTGAGGGTCTCGAGGTCGGCGGCCACGGCCGCGCTGACGTTCTGCACCAACGGGATCTGCGGTGCCTGCCAGTTGATGGCAGCAATAGACTCGGCAAAACGCTCGGCCGCCGGGCGCATCAGTTCGCAGTGCGACGGCACGCTTACCGGCAACGGCAGGGCGCGCTTGGCACCACGGGCCTTGCAGCCTTCAATGGCACGCTCAACCGCCGCCTTGGCGCCGGCGATCACCACCTGGCCAGGAGAGTTGAAGTTGACTGCGCTGACCACTTCACCCTGGGCCGCTTCGGCGCAGGCTTCAATCACCACCGCATCGTCCAGGCCCAGGATAGCGGCCATACCGCCCTGCCCGGCCGGAACGGCTTCTTGCATCAGTTGGCCACGACGTTCGACCAGCTTGACCGCTTCAGCGAGGGTCAGGCTGCCCGCCGCCACCAGGGCGCTGTATTCGCCCAGGCTATGCCCGGCGACGAAGGCCGGGCGCGCGCCCCCTTCGGCCAGCCACACACGCCACAGCGCGATCGAAGCGGTCAGGATGGCCGGCTGGGTTTTGTCGGTTTGATTGAGTTGCTCTTCCGGCCCCTGCTGGGTCAGCGCCCACAGGTCGTAACCCAGGGCGTCGGAAGCTTCCTTGAAGGTTTCCAGGATCAGCGGGTATTGCGCGCCCAGCTCGGCCAACATGCCGAGGGACTGCGAACCCTGCCCTGGAAAGACGAATGCGAGGGATGTAGACATGTAACAAGCCCCTAATGATCTGGTCGTCAAAAATGCGCGCTCCCGATCTTCAAGATGGGTGGGAGCGTACGAAACTGACAGATTGGATGGTCAATTGAACTGGCCGGTCACATTTAAGCACTCCCGGGCCGATTCGCCTAAGGCAACAGATCCTCAAGACGGCCGTGCAAGCGTTGCGGCAGGTTTTCCTGGATCTCGATCAAGGCCCGCGCAATTGCACTTTGAAAGCCCTCTACACCCGCCGAACCATGGCTTTTCACCACAATGCCCTGCAGGCCCAGAAAACTCGCGCCATTGTGCCGTGCCGGCGCCAGGTCGGCCTGTAACCGGCGCATCAATGGCAATGCCAGGGCGCCGACCAGGCGCGACGCCAGGTTGCGCTTGAACAACGCCTCGATGCGCGTGGCAATCATGGTCGCCAGGCCTTCGCTGGATTTAAGCAGGATATTGCCGACAAACCCGTCGCACACCACCACATCCGCTTCGCCACGGTACAGGCCATCGCCTTCGACAAAGCCGATGTAGTTCAGGCCCCGCGCGCCCTGCAGCAAGGTCGCGGCAAGCTTGACCTGCTGGTTGCCCTTGATGTCTTCGGTGCCGATATTCAGCAACGCCACCCGCGGCCGCGCCACGCCGAGCGCCTCGGCGGCCACCGAGCCCATCACAGCGAACTGGAACAGGTGCTCGGCACTGCAATCGACATTCGCGCCCAGGTCCAGCAGCTGGCAATAGCCTTTTTGCGTCGGAATCGCCGCGACCATCGCCGGCCGGTCAATCCCCGGCAGGGTCTTGAGCACATGCCGCGACAACGCCATCAAGGCCCCGGTATTGCCCGCACTGACACAGGCCTGGACCTTGCCATCACGCAACAATTCAAGGGCCACCCGCATTGAAGAGTCCGGCTTGCCACGCAGGGCGGCCGCTGGCTTGTCATCCATGCTGATGGTTTCGCTGGCCGGCGTAATCGTCAGGCGCGCGCGATCCACCGCCGGATGGCTGGCAATCAGTTCTTCAAGAAGGGAGGGTTGACCGACGAGGGTCAGGTGCAACGAGGGTGTGGCAGACAGGCTGGCAATGCAGGCCTGAACAATGCTGCGGGGACCGAAGTCCCCGCCCATTGCGTCTATCGCGATGACTAGAGCAGACAAGTGATTACTCGTCAGCGCCCTTGTCGATCACTTTACGGCCACGGTATACGCCTTCTGGCGATACGTGGTGACGCAGGTGAATTTCACCGGTGGTTTTTTCTACAGACAGAGTGCTCGCCGTCAGAGCGTCGTGCGAACGACGCATGTCACGGGCGGAACGGGATTTTTTGTTCTGCTGAACAGCCATAATTGATTAACTCCTAAACGTTTGGGTCACGCTTTAACTGCGCCAATACACTGAACGGGTTGGACCGCGTTACCTCGTCCTCGCTCGGTTCGGCCTCGTCATCGAGACCCTCCGGCTGCTGGCATTCTTCCGGATGATGAGCAGGCACAATGGGCAAGGCGAGCAGAAGCTCCTCCTCGATCAGTGCATGCAGATCCAAAGGATCTTCGCCCAGTTCCAGCACGTCATAACCTTTCGGCAACGACTGGGTATTCGCACCCTCCTTCACCACAGCGTAACTGCATTCGCTGTGAATCGGCAGGGTGACCAGCTCAAGACAACGCTGGCAAACCATTTTGACTTCGGTGTCGATAAAGCTGTGAATTACCACAGATTTACGTTCATCTCGTTCAAAAACGAATTTGGCCTGCACCGTACCGACAGTGTCGGAAAGCGGGTCGCAGAGTCTCTCCAAATCGGCCAGCAGTACTTCACCTTGAAGGGAAGTGCCACGATCAGCCAATTTGCGCGGGTCAACGTGAGGTGGAATCGGGTCATTCAACATAGGCGCAGCATTATAGGGATGCACCCGGCCATGTCAAAGGAAATTCAGCCCTGTGCGTCAGAGGGTCACCCCGTTAGAATTCGCCACTGCCCCGAGGAGACCTACATGCTGCCTTTATTACTCGCCTCCAGCTCGGTTTATCGCCGGGAATTGCTGAGCCGCCTGCACTTGCCGTTCATCTGCAGCTCGCCGGACATCGACGAAAGCCATCGTGCAAATGAGTCTGCCATCGAGCTGGTCAAGCGCCTGGCCGAAGAGAAAGCCCGCGCCCTGGCCGCCAGCCATCCAGGGCACCTGATCATCGGCTCCGACCAGGTCGCCGCCCTGGAAGGTCGGATAATCGGCAAGCCGCACACGTTCGAGAATGCGCGCGAGCAACTGCTGGCGGCGAGCGGCAAACGCGTGAGCTTCCTGACCGGGCTGGCATTGCTGAACAGCAAGACCGGGCACTGCCAGGTCGACTGCGTGCCTTTCACCGTGCACATGCGCGAACTCAGCGTTGAACGCATCGAGCGCTACCTGCGGGCTGAGCAACCTTATGACTGTGCCGGCAGCTTCAAGGCCGAAGGGCTGGGCGTAAGCTTGTTCCAGAGCACCGAAGGGCCGGACGCGACCAGCCTCGTTGGCTTACCGCTGATTCGCCTGGTGGATATGCTGCTGGTTGAAGGCGTGCAAATCCCTTAAGCCCGCCACAAAACCAAATGTGGGAACGGGCTTGCTCGCGAAAGCGGTGTATCAGTCACTGACGTGTTGAT
>NZ_JBAWDE010000414.1:0-14391 GCF_049590575.1 Pseudomonas sp. | reverse complement strand
ATCATGACCGTGGAAGTCTTGAGCCTGGGTAATGAGCCGTTGCCGCAGGAGCCCGCGCCTGCGCAGAAAACCTCGGGTTACAACCCCAACAGCCCGGTGCAGGTGCTGGGCGCCGGGCCACTGAGTGAACAGGCGCGCGCGCGGTTGACGGACGAGGAGCGCAAGCAGATCAGTTTGTAAGTTTCAGAAGGACCTCTCGATGTACCGTTTGGGGCGATCAATGATCGCCCCGTTTTTTTGCACTAGGGATTATCCTTGAGGTTCTTGAACGCCTCGATGCGTTTGATCAGGCCCGGTTTTTTCGCCGAGTCGGCATTGCCGAACAGAAACGAGAAGTCCGACGCCAACCCCGAGGTGCCGGCAATCGCCGCGTACTGATGACAGGCGTTGCAATTGTCGTTCTGCACGTAGGTCTCCAGAGTCGTGTTGGCCACCGGCACACTTTGGTCGCTGACATACGGCCCGTAGGACAGCGGCGTCTTCACATTCGGCCCCGGCCCCGGCTCGTTGGGCGCGTTGGGGGTCTTGGACCACAGCACATTCACCAGTTTGTAGTACTGGAACACCGACTGGCCCTGGCTCTGCTGGGCAAAGGTCTGCTGCACTGCCGTGTTCAACGCCTGCATGTCCTGGGGCGTGGCGTTTGCGCGCGTGGCCTGCACCGGCTGCTCCAGCGGGGTACAGTCGGGCGGCGTGTGGGTCGCGTCACATTGCACGCGCGCCACGTTGGGCGTGCAGGCGCTGCCGGTGCAGGCCGGGTTGTTGAAGCTGTAGCCCTGGGGCGGTGCGGCGCCGCCGTCGGGCACGTTGTCGACCTGTTCGAAGGTGCTCCAGATAAAGTTCGGCTGGGTCTGGGTCTTGTTGATGATATGCAGGCCCACCAAGCCCACCACCTCCTGGGTGCATTGCAGGGTGTCAGGGCGTTGCAGCCAGGCCACGGTGGTGAGGTAACGTGCATACAACTCGGGTTTGTGGGTGAGCACGCGCCACGCGGCCTTGAGCTCCAGGGCGCCCAGTTCTTCCTGGGGCAGGGCCTTGGCCGGCAGCTCGCGCACCAGCTTGCCCGCCGGCAACGACAGGCCTGCGGGGTGCCGGTTGTCGCTGTTCTGCGCCACGATCAATTGGTTGGCGGCGTCGTACAGCGCGTTATCGACGATGTAGTCGAACTCGGCCTTGCCGACCTTGCGTTCGAAGAACACCAGGTTACCCGACTGGTCCGTCAGCCAGCCGCCGGAGGCTTCCATGATCGAGTCGGGCAGGGTCACCTGGGTGCCGCTGGACAAGTGGAAACGGTGCTTGCGGTTGATCGCGCTTTCGGAGGTGGCCGTGATGAACTTACGCGCCCCGCTGGAAAACCCCTTGAGGCTGCCGCCGGCGCTGCAATTGGACGGTACCAGGGTTTCCACGCCCCAACCGGACGGCTTGGCTGCGCCGGGCAGGAAGATGTCGTTGGCATCCTTGTAGCTGGCCCACACCGGAGCCGTGCTCATCGGTTGGCCCGGCGCCTGCGGTACACCAAACTGGGCGGCGCTGCTTTGCGTGTCCGGCTGGCCGGCCAGGCTCGGGTTGGCCGGCCAGCCGGGGTTCACCGGCCAGTTCATGGCGATAAACAACTGCCAGCCGAAACAATTGAGAAAGTCCTGTTCGGTACCGAAATTGTTTACCGGCAGGAAGCCGCCACTGGTGGGGTCGAACACCAATTGGCTGACGCAGGTCTGGGCGTCCGACGCGGCGCTGGCGGGGGGCGAGGCCAGCCACAGGGCGCAGATTACCCAGCACAACACATTCAAGCGGGCCCGACGCAGCGGGCGAGGCCATCTGTTCATGATCGCATTCCTTGCTCAAGGCTCAGGGGGGGCCGCCCACGCCAGGCATGGGCGGCCCGAGGGCAGTCAGGCGCCGGGCACCAGGGCCAGGCCGCTTTCCCATGGGTGCTCGGTCGCGCTGGGGTTGGCGGCTTCGCTCGGGTTCAGCGCGCGTACGCTGACCAGCCCTGGCGTGGCCGTGCTGCTGACCGTGACGGTCATGATGTAGCCCTGGGTGCCGCCGCTGTCGGTCTGGCCGGGAATCGCCGAGGCGTCCGGCAGGAATTGGGTGACCTCGGCACTGATGCCAGGATTGGAAAACTGCACCCTGGCGTCGGCTGCGCTGGTCTTCAGGTCGGCGCCTTGCACCACCAGCACGAACTGCCCCGAGGTGCCCGGCGCAAAACTCGCCGGCAAGTCGCTGGGGGACTGGCCGTAGAACAGGTCCAGCGGCAGCAGTTGCACGGGCCAGGGCTGTGCATCGGTGTTGTTGGCCGCGACGCAATCGCACTCTTTTGGCGTTGCGGTGAGCGGGGCGGGCGTTACGCTGAGGGCCACATCCAGCTGCTCGGCGATCACCCACACGTAGTTGATCGGCGTGCCGTTGATGGTGATGTCATTGATCGAGAAGCCGGCGCTCTGCGGCACCTCGAACACCGCCTGCAGGATCTGGTCGGAGTTGTTCGGGCCGGTTCCGGCAGTGCCACGGGTGACGCGCCAGTAACTGCTCACATCCTGGCCCTGTGGGCCTTTCCAGGTGCTGAACGAGGTGGGTTGCTGCAAGTAAAGGCCAATCGGGTTGGTCAGCGAAATCAGGTTTTTCACCGCCGCCTGGTTGGCCGAGAAACCAATGTGCGGGTCGGAATTGCGGTAGTTCTGCCCGTATTGGGCGCAGCAGATCAGGCTTTGCTGGTTACGGCTGCTGTTGAGCGGGCGCAGGATGGTGGCCGCCGCCGCCAGGTAGATCTCGGCGCTCAGGGTGTTGGGGCCGGAGGTCAGGTGCATCGCGCCGCCCGAAACACCCGGTATACGCACGGTGCCGCTGTTCCATTTGTTCACGGTGTCGTAGGCCGGGCGGCCGGTGGTTGCGTCGATCACCGGGTCGCCGGCGTTGCCGGTCGGGCCATTGGCGGTGTAGCGCAGGTACAGGTCTTCAAGTTTGACCTGGGGGTCGACATACGCCTGGTACAGCCCCAGCACCGCATTCGGGTCGATGTTCCACATGGTCAGGAAGTAGGCCGGGTTTTCGCTGGTGAACATGATGCTGCGCATGTTGCCGTCGGGGTCGCGGGTGATCGACCACTCGCAATACTCATCGAGCCAGCCGCGTGGGCCCGACGGCGAAAAGTCGGCGTAGGGCCCGTTCCAGTTGATCGATTTGCACAGTACGCTGGGGATTTGCAGCTGGGTGGCGGCCGGGTCCGGGTACAGCGAATAGAGGGTGCCGTTGAGGGTGATCTGGCCGTGGTCGGTCAACGCCATCACCTGGTCCAGGGTCATGGCCTGGCCATTCAACTGCGGCACCACGGCCGCGCCGTTGTTGTAGAAGAACGTCCACAGCCGATTGGGAAACGGCTGCCAGGTGATGGTGACTGGCGTCTGCGTGCCGTAGCCGCTTTCGATGGGGTTGTAATAGCCCGAACGCGGCGCGTCGTTGAGGTTGGACCAGGGGTTGCCGATGACCGACATCTGGGTCCAGCCGGTGACGTTGTTATTCCAGTCGGTTTCGAAGGTCGACAGCTGGTCTTCCAGGCCCAGCTTGTTGTAGTCCTTGGGCGCTTGTTCGGCGGGGGAGGTAAATTGGGTGAAGGGTGTGCTCATGTTGGTTCTCCAGCATTGTTGTTGATAGACGTGGAGCAGCAACCGGCACCCGCAGCGGGGCCGGGGGAGGTTTGGCGTGGGTCGTCCCACACCAGTTGGGCGACAAAGCCAGGCAGCGGCGCGTAGGCGTCAGGCGTCAACACCTGGCCACTGTCGAGATGGGTCACGATCAGCGATAACTGCGCCGCATCAGTCGATGCGAGGTTCAAGGCCTTGACGCAGCGCGCGGCATTCAGCGCGCGCGAGACGCCCTGGGTGATGCAGCGTCCCTTGTCATCCACCAGGCCCATGCCGATGCGGCTGAAGCGCCCGACGTAATGCGGGTTATCCGCGCTCACCTGCTGCACCGTGGCGTGCGGCTGGTTGAGGAAAACGTCGATCAGGAAGGTGTCGTGGGTGCAGCGCACGTGGTCGAACACCACCCACGGCCCGCTGCCTTGTGCCTGCGCCTGGCAGCAGGGCCTGGCTACCGCGAATTGCGGGGCTACCGGGGCGCCGTAGTCGTAGCCGATGTGCCGGCTGTCCTGGGCCATGTCGCCCAGGGTGGTATAGCGCCAGGCATCGGCACTGGTGAAGCTCACGTCGCGGGCCGTATGCCCGGCGAACGGTTGCAGCAGGCACTGGGTGGTGTATTGCGCAGCCGGGTTGGCGCGCATCCACACTTCGAGCATGCGGTCGATATTGGCGTGGTAGGAATAGAACACCGGGTCAAAGGCGGTGTAGGCGTTATCGGCCATGTCGCCGCCAATCCAGCCGTGGTAGTTATCGTGGGGCTGCTCGTAGAGCCCGTCGAAATTCAGCGCGCGGTTGGGGTACAGGTTGTCCGGCTGCGGCGGGTCGAAACGTGTGATGTTGGCCCAGGGGTAACCCGGCACACCCTGGGGCTGGCTGAAGGTGGTGAAGGCCAGCGCGTCCACCACCTGCTGCTGGAAGATCCGGCTCATGCCGTACAACCGCGTGCGCTCGACGCGAAACGCCTCGCCCTGGGTGTAGAACAGCGGGTTGCGTTGCACATACAGGCAGTCCACGTCCTGCACCGTGCGGTTGGCGCAGACCTTCGAGCGGCCATCCTTGGCCGCCGCGTAGCGCAGCGGGTTGCGCCGCACCTCACCGGTGGCCGGGTGCACGTAGGTTTCATCGAGAAACGCCTGGGGCAGCCCGGCCTGCGGACTGCCGTCGACACTGGCGTCTGCGGCCATCCAGTCCCAGTAGGGGATCGCACAGTCGATCAGCGCCTCCAGGTACAGCAGGTAAGCGCGATGCCACAAGGCGAAGGCTTCCTGGTAATGCAGGCACCAGTTGGTATGGATGTAGGCGTAGCGCTGCCAGGGCGAGCCGCTGTCGGGGTCGCCGATGTGCATCACGTCGTCCAGGCGTGCGCGGTACTGGTTCAACTGGTCCGGGCTGAGGGCGCGGATGTCCTGGCGCACGCGCTTGACGGGCAGCGGCAGTGCCGGCGGGGGGATGCGCTCGGCCACGTCGAACGGCGAGGCGGCATTCAGGCGCCAGCCCTGATTGACCCACAGGCGAAAGGTTTCCAACGCATCCATGGGCCAGAATTGCTGCTGGTCGGTGGTCAGCGGCATGTTGCGCGAGGCGAGGTGCTGGTAGATGGTTTGCGACCAGGTCTTGACCGAACTCGGGTCTTCCAGGAACACCTCGTAGGCATTCATGCAGCCCACCCACGTGGCGGCCACGGCGGCGCGTTCGGCAGGCGGTATCCAGTAGGGCGCGCTGAAAAGTCCTTGGATATCAGCGGCCCACGTCGGTTTCGCGACTATCATAAGATCCCTCTCATGCCGCCCAAGGCCAGGTATTGGCCGGGCTGCTAAGCTGAATCGATGTTAACTAGCCACTGCGCAGGATTTGTGCAAATTGGCCCGTCTCTGCGACGGATTTATTGCATTTTTCAAGGACGATTTTGAAACGATGACAGACGCCATGGATTTGAAAATTCTGGGCAGGCTGCAAAAGGATTGCGGTCAGAGCCTGGATTTGTTGAGCGACAGCGTGGGGCTGTCGTCCACCAGCTGTTACCGGCGCATTCGCCGCATGGAAAGCGTGGGGATTATCAAGGCCAAGGTGGCGGTGCTGGATGAGCGCAAGCTGGGGATCCAGGTGACTGCGTTTTTCCTGATCAAGCTGGATAAGGACAGCAACGATATTGATCGCAAGATGCAGCACATTCTTGCGAGCCGTCCGGAGATTCAGGATTGCTACCTGCTGACGGGGGAATTTGATTTTGTGATGGTTGCCAAGTTTCGGGATGCCACGGAGTACACCGAATATATCTATCGTTTTTTGGATACTTATCGGGATATTCCGATTCGGACTTATTCGTCGACGCTGGTGGTGCGTACGGTCAAGAAGTCCTATGAACTGCCGTTGCAGGGGGTGGGGTTTGGTGCGGGGTAGAGGCTTTTGGTTAGCCAAATAACGGGCATGCCCCCGATCAAGAATTGCCCCCCACCCAATCAAAAATGAAGCTTTCATGACAAAAGTTCGGTAGCCCCACGCCACTCCCGTCTCTCCTGTGTACCGCGCTTGAGAACGCCAGAAAGGCGCTCTTTTCAGCCGTAAGCAGGATGCCAGGAGTGGGGCGATGGGAACTATGGAACGTTATTCGAAAGTGGGCATGCAGGAGCTCGATCAGCGCCTGTCGAAGATCGTCGAAGCAGCGCGCAAGAAGCCGGTGTCGGTTTACCGCTATGGCGCGCCGTGGGTGTGGATCGTCTCCCAGGACGATTGGCAGGGCGCTTTGAAGGAAGTGTCCAGCTACATCCCTTCGGGCCATTCCCTGGTCCTGCTGCGCCCACAGATCGACGACGTGCTCGACCAGCATCGTGACTGGCTGGGCGCCGAACCCTCGATGTCGATCGCCCCGCAGACCGTGCTGCAGATCCTGCTGCTGCAGCTTTTGTATTCGGTACCCAGCGAGCAGCAATTGCATGAGCAGTTGAACTACAACCTGCTGTTCCGCTGGTTCGTCGGCCTGGACCTGCACCAGAAGGTCTGGAGCATCCACGTGTTGACCCGCGACATCGCCACGCTGCTGAACAACCCGCGTGCGGTGCAACTTATCCAGAAAATCATCGGTGACGTGTTTTGTGGCGCCTTGCTGCACATGCCGGAGTTCTCACTGAACTTCGCCCTGTTGCATACCTGGCTGGCACGCCACGGCAGCACTTCGGTCGCCAGTAATTGAGCCGACCATACGCCGCGCCATCGTCGGCGGTGCAAAAAATCAGAATCTCAGGGGGCGGTGTGGAGCATCTGTTGAAATTAACGCTGGCGCTGTGTTGCGTAACGCTGGGGAGCCTCACGCACGCGGCGCTGGCCGAGGAAGCAGCGCCGGCGCGCAAGGTGGACGTCAACGAGTACTTCGTGCGCGGCAATACCGTGCTCGATGCGGCCACGATCGAAGAGGCGGTGTCCCCGTTCCTGGGGCCGCAAAAGACCCTGGACGATATCGAAGGCGCCCGCGATGCGCTGCAGAAGATCTACCAGGCGCGCGGCTACCAGTCGGTGTTTGTCGAGCTGCCTGAACAGAAGGTCGATGACGGCATTGTCTACCTGCAAGTCAGCGAAACCAAGGTTGGCCGGGTGCGGGTGGTCGGTGCCAAGCATTACTCGCCGGTGGAAATCCGTGAGCAGGTGCCGGCCCTGGAAGAGGGCGCGGTGCCGGACTTCGCCACGGTGCAGACCCAACTGGCCGGCCTCAACCGAGGGGCGGGGCGCCAGGTCACGCCGCTGGTGCGTGAAGGCCAGCGCCCGGGCACCATGGACGTGGACTTGCAGGTGGAAGACCAGAACCCCTGGCACGCCAGCCTTGGCCTGAACAACGACTACAGCGCCGACACCGAGGAACTGCGCTCGGTCGCGACCGTCGGTTACGACAACCTCTGGCAACTGGGCCACAGCATTTCCCTGACGTACTTCACCGCGCCCCAGGACACCGAGAATGCCAAGGTCTGGTCGGGTTCCTACAGTGCGCCGCTGAATGAACGCTGGACGCTGCAGTTCTCCGGTTACCAGTCCGACAGCAACATCGCCACCATTGGCGGCAGCAACGTGCTGGGCAAGGGCCACTCCTACGGCGTGTCAGCCATCTACAGCCTGCCGGCGGCCGGCAACTGGGCCAATTCGTTTTCCCTCGGGGTCGATTTCAAGGACTTCGACGAGCAGATGAAATTCGGCTCCAGCAGCGACCAGGTGCCGCTCAAGTACGCACCGATGACCTTCGGCTACAACGGCTACCGCTACACCGAGCAATCGCAATTGGGCCTCGGCCTGAGCCTGGTGGTGGGCACTCGTGCATTTTTCGGCTACGGCAGCGACGCCGAGGCGTTCGATTACAAGCGCTACAAGGCCAGTGCCAGTTTTGCCGTGCTCAAGGGCGACCTGAATTACAGCTACACCTTTGCCAACGATTGGCAGTCGGCAACCAAGGGCGGCTTCCAGCTGGCCTCGGGGCCACTGGTGTCCAACGAGCAGTATTCCGCCGGCGGCGCCACCTCGGTGCGCGGCTACCTGGCGGCGGAGCGCACCGGGGATGAGGGGTATTTGCTCTCCCAGGAATTGCGCACCCCATCCCTGGCCAAGTTCCTCGGCAGCTACGTGCAGGAGTGGCGCTTCTATGCATTCGCCGAAGGTGCGCGCCTGCGCCTGCACGACCCGCTGCCCGAGCAGGAAGACGAATACAGCCTGGCCAGTGTCGGCCTGGGCACCCGCGCCAGTTTGAGCAAGTGGTTGTCCGGCAGCCTGGATTGGGGTTACCCGCTGCTCGATGGACCGAACACCCAGAAACAGGACTCGCGGCTGCACTTCAGTGTGCAGGCGACTTTCTGACTTTTTCTTCCGGAGACTTCACCCATGCAACGCCTATTTCTGAGCCTGTTGATCTGCCTGGGCTTCGCGCTCCCGGCCACCGCCCATGCCTGGTGGCAAGACGACTGGCACTACCGCAAGCAGATCTCGGTGGACACCACCGCCCAGGGCGCCGCGATCAGCCAGGCCTTGGGCCGAACCGCACTGCTGGTGCGCCTGCACACCGGCAATTTCACCTTTGATGGGGTCAAGGACGACGGCAGCGACTTGCGCTTTGTGAGTGCCGACGACAAGACCGTGTTCAACCACCAGATCGAAAGCTTCGACCCGCTGATGGGCATGGCGCTGATCTGGGTCGATGTGCCGAAAGTCGAAGGCGGCCAGCGCCAGGACCTGTGGATGTATTACGGCAACCAGAAGGCTGCGGCGAGCGCCAACGGCCAGCTGACGTTCGACCCCAATTACACCGCGCTCTACCACTTTGACGGCGCCAACGGCACACCGGCCCGCGACACCACGGCCTATGCCAATACGTCGGTGAACGCCACCGGCGCCGCCATCGACGGCGTCATCGGCCGCGCCCTGCAGTTCAGCGGCCAGCCGTTGCTGTTGCCCGCCAGCCCATCGTTGCAACACAGCGCCGGCGGCGCGTTCACCTTCAGTGCCTGGTTGCGCCTCGATCAGGCGAGTGGCGAGCAAGTGCTGCTGGCCCGGCGTGACGGCCCCCACAGCCTGCTGGTTGGGCTGAACCAGGGCATGCCGTTTGTAGAAGTGGACGGCCAGCGCGCGGTGTCGACCCAGCCGCTGAACCCGGGCCAATGGCAGCACCTGGCGTTCACCGCCGAGGGCGAAAAAATCACGCTGTATGTGAACGGCCGCGAAACCGCGACCCTCGCCGTGGCGTTGCCGGCATTCAATTCCCAACTGGCCATTGGTGCCGATCTGCCGGAAGCAGGCAGCTCGCACTTGCCGTTCGCCGGGGCCATCGATGAGTTGCGCGTGTCCAAGGTGGCCCGCCCGGCCGCGCTGCTGCTGGCCGATGCGAGTGCCCAGGGAGCCGAGTCGAAACTGGTGGCTTACGGTGTGGATGAGGAACAGTCGGGCTTTGGTTTCGGCAGCCTGGGCTTTTTGCTCAACGCCGTGCCGGTGGACGCCTGGGTGATCATCCTGGTGCTGGTGGCGATGATGTTTCAGTCGTGGGTGATCATGTTGCGCAAGAACCGCCAGGTCAGCCGTGTGAGCCGTTCCAACGAGGTGTTCCGCGAGCACTTCGCGCAGATCGGCACCCGCCTGGAGATGTATGCCGACGACGCGCAATTGGGTGAGCGCCTGACCCATTCTTCGCTGTGGCGCCTGTACCTGGTGGCCGTCAAGGAGATCCGTACCCGGCGTGCCCAGGGCGCCGACACCTCGTCGGTGTCGGCCGCCACCATCGAAGCCATCCGTTGCTCCATGGACGGCGTGCGCACCCGCGAAAACCAGGCACTCAGTGCCAAGCTTTCGACCCTGTCCAACGCCATCGCCGGCGGCCCGTACATCGGTCTGCTCGGTACGGTGCTGGGGATCATGGTGGTGTTCCTCGGCACGGCGATGGCCGGCGACGTCAACATCAACGCGATCGCCCCCGGCATGGCGGCGGCCTTGCTGGCCACGGCCATGGGGCTGTTCGTCGCGATCCCGGCGTTGTTTGGCTACAACCGCTTGATCACGCGCAACAAGGAGGTCAGCGCGGACATGCGCGTGTTTGTCGACGAGTTCATCACGCGCCTGGCGGAGATGCACGGTGAGAGCCAGCACAGTGAGGCCGCGCACCGTCGTGACCATCACGCACCGGTTCCGGCCTGAGGAGAATCGCCATGGCTTCCGTAAATGCCTCCCACGACGATGACGATGACGCCGCCGTCGACAGTATCAACATCACGCCGCTGGTGGACGTGCTGATGGTGGTGCTGGTGATGTTTATCCTCACCGCCACCGCCC
Source organism: Pseudomonas sp. (assembly GCF_049590575.1). Classification (GTDB taxonomy): domain Bacteria; phylum Pseudomonadota; class Gammaproteobacteria; order Pseudomonadales; family Pseudomonadaceae; genus Aquipseudomonas. Next base: position 3,958 of record NZ_JBAWDE010000414.1, on the reverse strand, counting down.
AGGTCTCGGGCATCCAGATTCACCTGCCCAAGGCCAGCGCCTCGGTGTCGCTGTCCGAGGCCAAGACCAAGGCCATCTCCGTGAATGACGGCGGCCAGGTGTTCCTCGACGCCTACCCGGTGACCCTCGGCGAGCTCGAAGAACGCCTGCGTATCGAGAAGGCGCTGAACCCGGACTTTCCGGTGATCGTGCGCGGCGACGCCATGGTGCAGTACCAGAAGGTCATCGAGGTGCTCGACCTGCTGCGCCGCCTGGAGCTGTCCCAGGTCGGGCTGGTCACCGGCAAACCGAGCCAGGGCTGAGCCATGACCGCACAGATCCCGATTGCGCCGTTGCCAGTGAAAAAGAAGCCGCCATTGCGCCCGCTGAAGTGGGGCGCCGGCCTGTTGCTCGGCGCCGTGGCGGCCTGGTTCTTGTGGCAGTGGGCCAATGACATGAGCGGCGTACGCCGTGAAGCGCCCAAGGTGCCGACGATTATTCCGTTGCCGCCACCGCCGCCGCCACCGCCGGAAAAACCCAAGGAGCCCGAGCCCCAGGTCGAGGAAAAAGTCCCGGAGCCGGTGCCCAGCCCGGAACCCGAAGAGGTCAAGCCGGCCGAGGAGGCACCGCCGTCGCCAAACGAAGACCTGGCCAACCCGATGCAGATCGACGGCGACGCCCAGTCCGGCAATGACGGTTTCAATATCGGCGCCGGCAAGGGCGGCGGCATGGCCGGCAGCGGTGGCGGCGGGCTGGGTACCGGCACCTACAAGCAGTACCTGGCCGGCACCTATCAACGCTTGATGCGCGAAGACCCGGAGCTGCGCAAGAAGGCCTTCTCGATACAGATAGACCTGTGGCTGGGCGCCGATGGTCAGGTCACCAAGGCGTTGGTGGCCAAGTCCAGCGGGGATGCCGAGACCGACGCGCAGATGCTCGCATTGATACAGGCACCGCGTGCCACGCAGAAGCCGCCGGCGTCGTTGACGCTGCCCATGCGTTTGTCCCTCAAGGGGCGGCGCCCGGATTGATTGAAACCTCTTATCTACGGTTTTTTACAGGAGTTGCGTACACATGATTTCCCCCGTGAATCGACTGACCCTGGCGGTTGGCATGGTCATCGCGACCCTGGTCGGGCAAGCGGCGGCAGCCCCGGTTGCGCCTTCGGAAAACGTCACCATCAACCTGATCCGCCTGCTGGTGCAGCAAGGTGTGCTGACCCAGGACACCGCCAATGGGCTGATCGCCCAGGCCGAAAAAGAAGCCCAGCAGGCCCGCCAGGCCAACGCTGCGCCGGTGGTCGCCAGTGGCCCGGCGACCGCGCCTGGCGATGTGCGCGTGCAGTACGTGCCGCAGGCGGTGCGTGACCAGATCCGTGACCAGGTCAAAGCCGAAGTCATGTCCACCGCGAAGAAGGAAAACTGGGCACAGCCCAATACCTTCCCCGACTGGATCTCGCGCATCAGTTTTGATGGCGATATCCGTCTGCGCGACGAGTCGCGTTACTTCTCGGGCAATAACAGCAACAACATCACCGATTTCGCGAAGCTCAATGACACCGGCCCGTACGACGTCAACAAAAACTCCAACACCAAGTTCCCACCGCTGATCAACACCCGCGAAGACCGCGAAAACCTGTTTCGCCTGCGGGCACGCCTGGGCATGAAAGCGGTGATCTCGCCGGAATGGACCGCCGGCATTCGTATCGCCACCGGCTCCGACAATAACCCGGTGTCGACCACCCAGACCCTGGGCGGCGGCTTTGGCAAAAAAGACATCTGGCTCGACCAGGGTTACCTGAGCTGGAAAACCACCGACTACATGACCCTGACCGCCGGGCGCATTGGCAACCCGTTCTACTCCACCGACATGATGTATTCCAACGACCTCAACTTCGACGGCGTGGCCGCGATCTTCAACCACAGCCTCAACAGCGAGTGGGGCCTGTTCGGTACCCTCGGCGCCTTCCCGGTCGACTACACCTCCGACACCGCCAGCACCAATGGCATCGACAAGGAAGACAGCGACACTAAATGGCTGTTTGGCGGGCAGATCGGCGCTGACTGGAAGATCAACCGCAGCAACCGCCTCAAACTCGCCGCGGCCTACTACCAGTTCCAGGACATCGAAGGCGAACGCTCCAGCCCTTGCTCGACATGGGCCGGCGCGGCGGGTTGCGACACCGACGGCACACGCGTGGCCTTCATGCAAAAAGGCAACACCGTGTTCAACCTGCGCAACAACACCACCAACCCGGCTGATCCGGCCCGCACGCCCGACCCGCAGTACGTAGGCCTGGCGTCCAAGTTCGATGTGCTGGACCTCAACCTGGTGTGGGACAGCGAGCTGCCGAGCGATTTCAAACTGCGCAGCCAGGCCAACTTCATTCACAACCTGGCCTACGACAAGGGCGAGATGCTCAAGCGCAGCGAAGGCGAGATCGTCAACAACATCAACAGCAATGGCCAGTTTGAAAGTGGCGGCAACGCGCTGATGGTCTCGTTCACCCTCGGCAGCGCCCTGGAGATGCGCAAACGCGGCGACTGGAACCTGTTGGCCGGCTACAAGTACATCCAGCCGGACGCCTTGCCCGACGGCTTCAACGACTCGTCGTTCCACCTGGGCGGTACCAACGCCAAGGGGTATTTCATTGGCGGCAACTACGGTATCGACAAGAACATCTACGCCAGTGCGCGATGGTTGAGCGCCTCCGAAGTGTATGGCCAGCCGTTTGAAGTCGATGTGATGCAACTGGAACTCAACACGCGCTTTTAAGGCGCAGGGAGATGCCACATGAACACGCGAATCTGCGCGCTGTTACTGCTGCTGGTCACCAGCGGCGCCTCGGCCGAAGGCATGGAGGAGCGCCTGCGCACCCAACTGCGCAGCACCACCCAGCAATTGCAGGCGCTGCAAAGCGAGCAGGCCCAGGCCAGCGCGGCGCGGATTGCCGCCGAAACCCAGGCCAAGCAGGCCCAGGCGCAAATCAAGCAGTTGACCGCCGAACTCGAAAAGACCCGTGGCGTGGCCGAACAAATGGCCGGCCAGCAACAGAGTTTGCACAGCCAGGCGCAAGCCCAGGTGGCGGCGAGCAATGAGCAGATCGGCAAGTTCAAGAAGGCCTATGAGGAACTGCTGGTACTCGCCAAGGGCAAGGAGGCCGAACGTGCCCGCTTGCAGGCGCAACTGACTGAACGTGACACACAAGTGCAGCAATGTTCAGTCAAGAATCAACAGATGTACGGCGTGGCCCGGCAGCTGCTGGCGGCCTACGAAAAAATCGACGTGGCCGAGGTGATGAGTATTCGCCAGCCCTTCGCCAGCGCCGCGCGGGTCAAGTTCGAGGAGCTCGCCCAGGGCTTTGGCGACGATCTGTACAAGAGCCGTTTCGATGCGCCCCAGGCGGGCGTCAACCATTGATCGACAAGGAAGCACCGAGCATGAACGAATTGATCACCAGCGTGACCACCCAGAGCCTCACCGAACTGCTGCAGGAAGCCGGCTATCGGGTCAACCAGAGCGAACAGAACGGCATCGTGCAATTGCTCAGCGCCAGCCAGGGCATCGGCTACGCCGTGCGCTTCGGCAACCCGGCGGCGGAGCAGGGCAGCTATGTGGATTTCACCTACAGCTGCGCGTTGCGCGTGCAGGGCGAGCTGCCTGAAGGCCTGGCCCAGGTGTGGAACGCGTCGCGGCGTTTTGCGCGGTTGTCGGTGCAGGGTGAATTTTTGCTGATGGAAATGGACGTGGTGGTGGCGGGCGTCGGCGCTGCGCACCTGCGCAGCCAACTGGAGTTGTGGGACCGACTGCTGCAGGAATTCATCGTTTACCTGCGTGAATACAGCCAGCAAGCCGCGCAGCTGCAGGCCGCAGCGGTGGGCGAAGAGGCGCCGGTCCTGTGAAAAAACCAACCCTGATGGTCGGCGCGGGGGCGTTGGCCGTGCTGGTCGTAGCGGTGGCGCTGTGCTTGCGCCCAGGC
>NZ_JBAWDE010000413.1:0-31394 GCF_049590575.1 Pseudomonas sp. | reverse complement strand
GTGCTGGTGGCCGGCATCGGCTGGGTGCGCGGGCCGGACGCCTTGCTGCACCTGCAGGCCGATTACGTTACCCAGAAAGGCGAAGTGCGCACGGTGCACCTGGCCGATGGCAGCACGGTGGAGCTGGATTCCGCCAGCGCCATTCGCCTCGATTACGACGGCGTGCAGCGGCGCGTCAGCGTAATCCAGGGGTCGGCGATTTTTGATGTGGCGCCGATGGTGGGCAAGGAAACCCGGCCCTTTGTGGTGCAGAGCGCCGGCGGGCAGACCCGCGCGCTGGGCACACGGTTTGTGGTGCAACGTGAGGATGACGACCAGGCCTGGGTCGGGGTGTTGCAGCACAGCGTCGCGATTTCCCTGCAGGCTTCGGCGAAAAACGGCCCCAGCGACCGTGTGCTCAAGGAGGGCCAGGCCGCGCGCTACAGCCTCCAGGACGGCATCTTGGCCCTTGATCAACTCGATGTGGAGCGCGCCACCAGTTGGCGTCGCGGCGTGTTGATCTTTGATCGCCAACCCTTGGCCAAGGTCGTCGAGCAACTCAACCGCTATCGACCTGGGCGCGTGGTGTTGACGGACGCGGACCTGGGTAATCGGGAAGTCAGCGGCGTATTCCGTCTCGACATGCTCGACACCGCCCTCGGCACCCTCACCCAGGAGCTGCAAGTGCAACGCTTGGACCTGGCGGGCCTCAGCCTGATCTATTGATGACCCCGTGGGAGGCCCTCTCCCACGCGCTTGAAACCCCTGCACGAAAATCATTTGAAAAAAATCTTACTGACTTCCTGCGCGTCGCACGTCTTGCTAGGTGAGAAGCATTCGCATAAACAAAAAAATATCTGCGTAGGGAAAGTCAGAAATGTCAGCACTCACCAAGGGGCGTATCACCGGTAGCCGGTTAGCCCTGGCCATTCACCTGGGCCTGTTCGCCGCCGTGGCGCCAGCGTATGCCGCGCCGGCTCAGGCGGGCGCGTCCCAGCCTGCCGTACTGACGTTCGATATTCCTGCGCAATCCCTGGGCAGTGCCGTGTTGGCCTTTGCCGACCAGGCCGGGCTGCAGGTGCTGTTCGACAGCCAACGCCTGCAAGGCCTGAGCAGCACCGCGCTCAAAGGCCGTTTCAGCGTGCAGGAAGGCTTGGGCCGCCTGCTCGGTGCCGCGCCGGTGGAGTACAGGTTTACCGGCGAACGCCAGGTCACCCTGAGCCGCGTGAGCGAAGACCATGACGGCGCCATGACCGTCGGCACCACCACCATCACCGGCAACACCCATGGCCAGGCCAGCGATTGGGTGTACCAGAGCCCAAAGTCCGTGGCCGTCATCAGCCGTGACATGATCGACAAACGCCCGCCCCGTCACGCCGCCGACATGCTCGAAGAAACCGCCGGCGTCTACACCGCCGTCGATCAGCGCGACCCCGGCCTGTCGGTGAACATCCGCGGCGTGCAGGACTACGGCCGCGTGAACATGAACATCGACGGCATGCGCCAGAACTTCAACGTCAACGGCCACCAGCAGCGCAACGGCACCCTGCTGATCGACCCGGAGTTCATCTCCAGCATCGAGATCGACAAGGGCAGCCAGTCCGGGCAGGGCGGGGCGGCAGTGCTGGGTGGCATTGCTTCGTTCAAGACCCTGGACGCCAGTGAGTTTCTCAAGGACGGCAAGGACTACGGCGGGCGCCTTCGCGCCGGCAGCGGCATCGGGGAAATGGGCAACGGCACCTACTTCAACGGCAGCGGGGTGTTCGCCTTTGGTGACGAGCGCGGTGATGTGATGCTCGGTTACAGCGAGCGGCATTTCGGCAATTACCGCGCGGGTAGCCACAACGCCGACAACCTGGGCACGAATATCCGCGCCAGGAAATATGCCCCGGCCGCCTTCGATGACTGGTTGAACAGTGAGGTGGGTGACACCGGCAGCGTGACCCGCTCGCAGATCGTCAAGTTTGGCCTGAACCTGCCCAACGACCAGCGCGTGCAGTTGAGCTACCTGGAGAGCGACACCGACAGCAATGATTCCTGGGGCTACATTACCGACGATCTTCAGACCACCTATTACCAACGCGTCAGCAAGAATAACCTCAACGCGAAAAACGTGGCGCTGGACTACAGCTACAGCCCGGATAACCCGCTGATTGATTTCAAGGCCAAGCTCTATTATGTCACCACCCAACTGGATCGCGGCAACTCGCCCAACGTCGCGTCCTTGAGTTCCGGCAACTACACCCCGGCCTACACCGACCATTTCCAGACCGACACCTGGGGCCTGCAAGGCGACAACACCTCGCGCTTTGACCTGGGGCGCGCAGGGCACCTGAGCTGGAACTATGGCCTGGAGATGTATCAGGACACCTTCAAGCCAAGCACCAACAAGATCGAGTCGACCAACACGGTCAACTCCGGCTCATTGCCTTACACCGCCAGTGCAGACCCCGAAGGCAAGCGCACCATCGCCAGCCTGTTCAATAACCTGCAGTACGAATACGACGATTGGCTGACCGTGGACGCCGGGCTGCGCTACGACCGCTATCGGCTCGAAGGCGTCACCGGTATGACGCTTTACAAGCGTGACCGTATTTACACCAACACCACACCGGCCCGGCGCGTCGAGGATATTTACGACATCGACCGGGAGGAGGGGCAGTTTTCTCCGACCTTTGGTATTGGCATCAAACCCGGCCTCGACTGGCTGCAGCTGTATACGCGCTGGGGCAAGGGCTGGCGCCCGCCGGCGGTCACCGAAACCTTCATGAGCGGCCGCCCGCACGGTGGGGGTTCGAACGAGCGGGTGTTTCCCAACCCTTACCTCAAGGCTGAGGAATCCCGCGACTGGGAAGTGGGGATAAACGTGTTCAAGGAGTCGCTGTTTTTCAACGACGACCGGCTGGGCATCAAGGTGGCGTACTTCGATACCAAGATTAAGAACTTCTCGTTCCTCAATACCAGCGTGAGTTTGCCGGAGACGTCCGTCGGCGGGTTCAACGGGATCATGGCCTACACCAATAACCTCAATGACACCCGCTTCAGGGGCCTTGAGTACCAGCTCAACTACGACATGGGCAGGGCTTATACCAACCTCAGCTACACCCACATGATCGGCAGCAATGAGTTTTGCTCGAAGAACTATTACATGGGCGGTGCCAAAAAGGCTGGCCCCGCCACCACGCGTATCGAGCAATTCACCCGGCCCAACGGCACCATCGGGTTCCGCCCTGTCATCACGTATGAAGTGCTGGATGACGAGGCGGCCAACAACCTCGAAAGCTGCGGCAAGATCATGGGCAATGCCACCTATACCCCGGCTGATCGCGGCTCGTTGACAGTCGGCGCGCGCTTCCTCGACAAGCGCCTGGATACCGGGGTGCGCGTGCGCTACAGCTCCGGTAATGGGGAAAACCTGAATAGCCAGGGTTACGACCTGATCGACCAGGCGATGTGGCCCAAATACACCGTGTATGACTTCTATGCCAGTTACTGGATGACTGACCAATTGAACATCTCGCTCGCGTTGGAAAACGCCACCGACGAGGCGTATTTCGTCGCCATGGGCGATGCCAACAACCTCAGCCTGGCGCGCGGGCGGACGTTGAGCGGGATGCTCGAATACAAATTCTGACCCGGTGCCATGGCACCGGAGCAACCACGGTTTTGCCCAGGGTTGGGCAAAAAGTGCGCAACTGCGCACTGATCAATAGCGCTGTATATACGAGGTTTAGTGATGACTATTTCTGTTAGCTACGAGTCGTACCTGGGCACTACTTCGCTGTCTGACTACCTGTCGGACTGGGCTCTTGGTTTTGCCACGGCAGGCCATGGCACCGGCGGCAATAACGGCGGGTTCAGCAATGGCACCTTCAGCGGTGACCAGTATTCGTCCCACGGTGCCAACAACTCCGAATACGCGTTTATCGCCGACAGCGACACCAGCAACGGCCTGCACTACGTGTTCAACCCAACCCTGCCTGCCAGCAGCAACCTGAACCACTACCTGTGGGGCGAGCTGGATAACGTCGAGCTGGGCACCGGCCTGACCGGCGGCAGCGGCAGCGATTTCGACCTGAGTGCTTACAAAGTGGCCTTCAATGGTCTCGACCTGTTCGCCGCCGAAGGCGCAGGCCGGACCGGCAACGAGGTTCAGAGCGTGATCTACGGCCTGATCCAGGGCAACACCAGCGCCCTGGAATCGGTGCTCAACGACTTGCTGGATGATTTTGGTCTGTCGACTGCCAGCACCTTTGACGAAGTGTCTGCCGGCCTCGCGGCCCATGCGGCTGCCACCACCGATGTCGCGCTGGTTGGCGTGCAAGACGTGGCGCAGGACTGGGCGCTCGCGGCCTAAAGCCTCTGCTGCATGAAAAAAGCGAATGGAAGATCGCTCTCCCATTCGCCGTATGACACCGCCGTCGCCAAGCCTTCTAACTCTTCAGCGACGGCGGCCGAATTCTGCGCAGCGCCGTATCGGCTGTCAACGCGACGACGCTGCGCGCCTACCCTTCGAGAATCCCAGATGCGCCACGCCGGCAACGAAACCCTGGCCGCCCTCACGGCTTATAAAAGTGGCTTCTTCAACATCGGCCTGTTCTCGGCGGTGATCAATTTGCTGATGCTGGCCCCGGCGCTGTACATGCTGCAGGTGTACGACCGGGTGCTGGCTTCGGGCAATCAGATGACTCTGTTGATGCTGACGCTGATGATCCTCGGCCTGTTCGGCCTGATGGGCGCGTTGGAATGGGTACGCAGCCAGGTGGTGATCCGCCTCGGCACGCAGATGGACATGCGGTTGAACCAGCGTGTGTACGACGCCGCGTTCGAAGCGCAACTCAAGGGCGGCACCCAGGCGGCGGGCCAGGCGCTGCATGACCTGACCACCTTGCGCCAGTTCGCCACCGGCCAGGCGTTGTTCGCGTTTTTCGATGCGCCGTGGTTTCCGGTGTACCTGCTGGTGATCTTTCTGTTCCACCCCTGGCTCGGCCTGCTGGCCCTGGGCGGGGCGCTGATGCTGATCGCGCTGGCGTGGATCAACCACCGTGTCAGCCAGGCACCGATGGCCCTGGCCAGCCAGCTGTCGATCAGCGCCAGCCAGCAGGCCACGGCCAACCTGCGCAATGCCGACACCATCGAAGCCATGGGCATGCTCGCCACCTTGCGCGGGCGCTGGTTCCAGCAGCATCAGGCGTTCCTTGCACAACAAAACCTGGCCAGTGAAAAGACCGCGACGGTCACCGCCTGGTCCAAGGGTGTGCGCTTGGCCTTGCAATCCCTGGTGTTGGGCTTGGGCGCATTGCTGGCGGTGCAGGGTGATATCACGCCGGGGATGATGATCGCCGGCTCGATCCTGATGGGCCGTGTGCTCAGCCCGATCGACCAGTTGATCGGCGTCTGGAAACAATGGGGCTCGGCGCGCCTGGCTTTTGAGCGGTTGTCTCAGATGCTGGACGCCAACCCCGCGCGGCCGCCGCGCATGAGCTTGCCGGCGCCTGTAGGCCAACTCAGCGTCGAGCAAATCAGTGCCTGTGCGCCGGGAAGCCGCCGACCGGCGCTGGCCAACCTGGGCTTTAACCTGGCGGCAGGCGAAGTGCTCGGGGTGATCGGCCCGTCGGGTTGCGGCAAATCCACCCTGGCGCGTGTGCTCGTAGGCGCCTGGGCGCCGCTGGCCGGCAAGGTGCGGCTCGACGGTGCCGACCTGGCCCAGTGGGACAAACAGCAACTCGGCCCCCACATCGGCTATCTGCCCCAGGACATCCAGTTGTTCGCCGGCAGCATTGCGCAAAACATCGCGCGCTTCGCCGAAGTGGACGCGGCGAAAGTCCTCGCTGCGGCACAGATGGCCGGTGTGCATGAGCTGATCCTGCAACTGCCCGAAGGCTACGACACACAACTGGGGGAGGGGGGGGCCGGCTTGTCCGGTGGTCAGAAACAGCGCGTGGCCCTGGCGCGTGCGCTGTATGGCCTGCCCGCGCTGATCGTGTTGGATGAGCCCAACGCCAACCTCGATGAAGTGGGCGAACAGGCGCTGCTCCAGGCCATTGCCCAGCTCAAGAAACAGCGCCGCACGGTGATCCTGATTACCCACAAACCCAATGTGCTGAGCCTGACGGACCAATTGCTGATCCTCAAGGACGGCCAATTGCAGGCCTTCGGCCCGACCGCTCGGGTGTTGGAAGCGCGGCAGAAACCGGCGGCGGCCAAGCCGGTGTCGAGCCTGAGCATGAGTTACCGCCTTGGTGAAGGAAAACAGGCATGAGCAAGAGTAAACCGGTACGGGTCAGCGACCCGCCGAACAATGTGCTGGCGCTGGACGACAAAAAGTACTCGCGCCTGGGCTGGCTGCTGGTGCTGGCAGGCTTTGCCGGCTTTCTTGGCTGGGCGGCCTTGGCGCCGCTGGACAAAGGCGTGGCCGTGTCGGGCAAGGTCATGGTCTCGGGCCATCGCAAGACCGTGCAGCACCCGGCCGGTGGCATCGTCGAGCGCATAGACGTGCGCGACGGTGACGTGGTCAGCGCCGGCCAGGTATTGCTGCGCCTGAAGGAAACCCCGTTGCGCGGGCAGATGCAGTCGCTGCGCAGCCAGTACCTGGCGTCCCTGGCCAGCGAAGCGCGTCTGAATGCCGAAAGCGAAGGCCTGTCGGCAATCATCTTCGGGCCCGAATTGCTCAACGATCCCGAGGCTGCCGGCACCCTGAGCCTGCAACGGCAGTTGTTCACCAGCCGCGCCCAGGCCCTGGCCACCGAGCAACAAGGCCTGCGCGAAACCATCGCCGGTGCCGAGGCGCAGTTGCGCGGCACGCGAGACTCGCAAGCGAGCAAAGTCCAGCAGCGCGCGGCGTTGAACGAGCAACTGCAGGGCCTGCGCGAGTTGGCGCGCGACGGTTATATCCCACGCAATCGCCTGCTCGACACCGAGGGCCTGTATGCCCAGATCGACGGCGCCATCGCCGAGGACTACGGGCGCATTGGCCAATTGCAGCGCCAGGTCATGGAACTGCGCTTGCGCATCCGCCAACTTGGCGAGGACTTCCAGAAAGACCTGCGCGGCCAACTGGCCGAGACGCGAACCCGTAGCGACGACTTGCGCAATCGCCTGGCTTCGGCCGAGTTCGAACTGGCCAACAGCCTGGTGCGCGCGCCCGCTTCCGGCGTGGTGGTGGGGCTCGACGTGTACACCGAAGGCGGCGTGATCAAGCCCGGCCAAGCGCTGATGGACATCGTGCCCCAGGGCGAACCGCTGCTGGTGGAAGCGCGCGTGCCGGTGCAAATGGTCGACAAGGTGCACCCGGGCTTGCCGGTGGAATTGCTGTTTTCGGCCTTCAACCAGGCCACCACGCCCCGCATCGCCGGGGTGGTGACCCTGGTGTCGGCGGACCGCCAGGTCGATGAACGCACCGACGAGCCCTACTACACCCTGCGCGCCCAGGTCAGCGCAGCGGGCATGCAGCAGTTGGACGGCGTGCAAGTCCGGCCGGGTATGCCGGTCGAAACCTTCGTCAAAACCGGTGAGCGTTCAATGCTCAACTACCTGTTCAAACCCCTGCTTGATCGCACCCACATGGCCCTGGTGGAAGAATGAAGGCGTTGTTGTTCACCCTGTGTCTGAGCTGTGCACCGGCGGCGCACGCCCTGGGTTTGCTGGACGCCTACGACTTGGCCCTGCGCAACGATCCGACGTTCCAGGCGGCGATCCAGGAGCGTGAAGCCGGCGAAGAGAACCGCGTGATCGGTCGCGCCGGGCTGCTGCCGAACCTGTCCTGGAGCTATAACAACTCACGCAATGAGTCCCAAGTGACCCAAAGCACCGCCGTCGGCAATGTCACCAGCGACCGCGATTACCGCAGCTACGCCTCGACCCTGACCTTGCAGCAACCGCTGCTGGATTACGAAGCCTACGCGCGCTTTCGCCAGGGCACTGCCCAGGCGCTGATGGCTGACGAACGCTTTCGCGGCAAGAGCCAGGAACTCGCCGTGCGTGTGCTCAGCGCCTACAGCCAGGCGCTGCTGGCGCAGGAGCGGATCGAGCTGAGCCGTGCGCAGAAACGCGCGTATGCCGAGCGCCTGCAACTCAATGACCGCCTGCTCAAGGGCGGCGAAGGCACACGCACCGATGTGCTGGAAACCCAGGCGCGCCTGAGCCTGGCCCAGGCCGAAGAGATTGAATCGCTGGATGCCCAGGACAGTGCCCTGCGCGAGTTGGAAGCCATCGTCGGCCAACCGCTGCAGATCGAGGCGCTGGCGCCGCTGACCCGTCAATTCGAGATCCCGCCCCTGGAGCCGAACTGCTTCGACACCTGGCGCGATTTGGCCTTGGCCAACAACCCGGAGCTGAAGTCCCAGCACCACGCGTTGGACGTCGCCGAGTATGAAGTGGAGCGTAAACGTGCCGGGCACTTGCCCAAGGTCAGCCTGTACGCCAGCAGCCGCCAGACCAGCTCCGACTCCGAAAGCAGCTACAACCAGAAATATGACACCAACAGCGTTGGTATCCAGGTCAGCCTCCCGCTGTTTGCCGGTGGCTCGGTGTCGGCCTCCACCCGCCAGGCGGCAAACCAGCTGTCCCAGGCCCAATACGAACTGGACGCGCAAACCTCGGCCACGCTGGTGGAGCTGCGCAAGCAATTCAACCTCAACACCAGCGGCGCGGCGAAGGTGCGCGCCTACGAAATGGCCGTCAGCTCCGCCACCGCGCTGGTCACCGCGACCCAAAAGAGCGTCAGCGGCGGCGAGCGGGTCAACCTGGATGTGCTCGACGCCGAACAGCAACTGTTCACTGCCCGCCGCGATCTGGCGAATGCGCGCCATGCGTATTTGCTGGCGCGGATTCAGCTGAAGTATTACGCGGGGTTGCTGAGCGAGCAGGATTTGCGGGCGTTGGCAGGGTATTTCCAGCCGTCGGCATGAGTGGTTACAACCCGGCATTCGCCGGGTTGTTCGTCGTTACTAATCTGTGAAACAGCTTCTGGATTTCGGAGCCGGTTGTCGGGCTGCACGAGGGAAAGTGTAACTTGGCGGAAAATAACCTAACGGATGGGTTACGATGAAAGTAGGTGCTTATAAAGGCTATGTGATCTCGGTATTTCTCAGGGATGAGCATTGCCCGCCCCACGTGCATGTCAGGGGCAAGGAATGGGACGCGCGCTTTCGTTTCAGTTTTCTGGATGGGGATGTGGAGTTGTGGGATGTGGACCCCGAACGGAGTCGGCCGCCCATAAGGGTCCTGAACCAAATACGCGGGGCAATCATGCAGCGGCACTACTTGGCGCGGGCACGCAGGATCTGGTGGGAAAAGCTGCAAACGGTTTGCCTGGAGAATCACTCCTGGGATTGGGACGCTGGCGAATTGGTTCCAGGGTTGGTCATTCGACGTGGTGTGTATGTCATCGCCAGCGCCCGGCACGATGCCGTGGAGCAGCGGACAATTTTGAATCTGATAAGAGCGCCAGATTGCGTGGGGATTAATTTATGAAAGTCATAAAAGCCAAAGCGGTGCCCTATAAACCGCTCACTGCGGCTGATGTTGATAAGGCAATAGTCCGAGGGCGCAAGTTAAAGCGTCTGTACGCCAACGCCAGCAACGTGCGTTATGAAAACGACAGCATTTCCATTGGTTTCAGCGACGGCAGCCGCGTTGTGCTGCCAGTGGCCGGCCTGCCGGAGTTCGAAGGGTTTTCCCAGGAAGATTTTGAGCAACTGGAAGTCGGCTTTGGCGGTAAGGCACTTTGCTGTGAGGCCCGCGACCTGGAGGTATCCATTACCGGCCTGATAGCCACGAGCCAAGCCCTGATGGACCTGGCCACGAGCCTGGTGGCGTCGCGCAACGGTCGCAGAAGCAGCGCCGCCAAAACCGCGGCCGCCCGAGCCAATGGCAAGAAGGGCGGGCGGCCACGCAAGAAGGAACCCGAGGACGTCGAATTACCGCCGGGTCAATAACACCCCGGACTCCATATGGTGCGTCCACGGGAACTGGTCAAACATCGCACACTGGGTGATGCGGTGCGTGTCATGCAGTTGCGCAATGTTCGCAGCCAGGGTCTCAGGGTTGCAGGAAATGTACAGGATCGTGTCAAAGCGCCGGGTCAGCTCGCAGGTGTCCGGGTCCATGCCGGCGCGGGGCGGGTCGACGAACACGCTACCGAATTCGTAGCTTTTCAAATCGATGCCCTGCAGACGGCGGAACGGGCGCACTTCGTTAAGCGCTTCGGTGAGTTCTTCGGCCGACAAGCGCACCAGCGTGACGTTACCCACAGCGTTTTCATCGAGGTTGCTCAGGGCCGCATTCACCGACGTCTTGCTGATCTCGGTAGCCAGCACCTTGCGCACGCGCGTTGCCAGCGGCAGGGTGAAGTTGCCGTTGCCGCAGTACAACTCGAGCAAATCGTCCGGGCGATCGCCCAACGCTTCGTAGGCCCAGTTGAGCATCTTCTGGTTCACCGTGCCGTTGGGCTGGGTAAACGCGCCTTCGGGCTGGCGATAGCTGAAGGTACGGCCGCCAACGTCGAGCTTTTCCACCACATAGTCATGGCCGATCACATCGCGCTTGCCCTTGGAGCGGCCAATAATGCTGACATTCAAGTCGGCAGCCAGCTTGTTCGCGGCCGTGTGCCAATGCTCATCCAGCGGGCGGTGATAGCACAGGGTAATCATCGCGTCGCCGGCCAGGGTGGTCAGGAACTCCACCTGGAACAGCTTGTGGCTCAGGGCGGCGCTGGCTTGCCAGGCGGCCTTGAGTTGCGGCATCAACTGGTTGATGCGCTGGCTGGCGATGGGGAACTCTTCGATCAGGATCGGCGTGCGCTTGTCGTCCTGGGAGAACATCGCGTAGTGGCGTTCACCGCCTTCACGCCACAGGCGGAACTCCGCCCGCAGGCGGAAGTTCTGCAGCGGCGAATCGAAGACCTGCGGCTCGGGTGCGTCGAACGGTGCCAGCAGGTCACGCAAGCGCGTGACCTTGTCTTGCAGTTGAGCGGTGTAGCGTGCGGCATCAAAAGTCATGCGTTGAACCAGCCCAGCTTGATCACGAACAGAATCGACAGGATCACCAGTGCCGGGTTCAGCTCACGGTAGCGGCCCGAAAGCAGCTTGATGGCGGTCCAGGCGATGAAACCGAAGGCGATGCCGTTGGCGATGGAGTAAGTGAAAGGCATCGCCAGGGCGGTGATCACCACCGGCGCTGCAACCGTGATGTCATCCCAGTCGATTTCGGCCAGGCCCGAGGTCATCAGCACCGCCACGAACAGCAGCGCCGGCGCGGTGGCGAAGGCAGGAACGCTGGCGGCCAGTGGCGAGAAAAACAGCGCCAGCAGGAACAGGATCGCGACCACGATGGCGGTCAAACCGGTACGGCCACCGGCGCTTACGCCCGCAGCGGATTCGATGTAACTGGTGGTGGTCGAGGTGCCCAGCAGCGAACCGGCCATGGCGGCGGTGCTGTCGGCGATCAGCGCACGGCCCATTTTCGGCATGTGGCCGTCCTTGCCCATCAGGCCGGCCCGCTTGGCCACGCCGATCAGGGTGCCGGAGTTGTCGAACAGGTCCACGAACAGAAACGCGAAGATCACGCTGACCAGGCCGATATCCAGCGCGCCTTTGATATCCAGCTGCAGGAACGTCGGGGCCAGGGACGGCGGCATCGAAGTTACGCCGCCGAACGGCGTGAAGCCCATGACGATCGACACGATGGTCACCGCCAGGATGCCGATCAGCACCGCACCGCGCACGGCCAGGGCTTCCAGCGCAACGATCAGCGCGAAACCGAGGGTGGCGAGAATGGGAGCCGGTTGTTTCAAGTCGCCCAGGCCGACCATGGTGGCCGGGTTGCTGACCACGATGCCGGCGTTGTGCAGGGCGATAAGCGCCAGGAACAGGCCGATACCGGCGGCAATCGCCGAACGCAGGGGCAGGGGAATGCTGTTGATGATCCACTCACGGATGCGGAAGATCGACAGCAGGAAGAACAGCACCGCCGAAATGAACACCGCACCCAGCGCCACTTGCCAGGTGTGGCCCATGTGCAGCACCACGGTGTAGGTAAAGAAGGCATTCAGGCCCATGCCCGGCGCCAGGGCGATCGGGTAGTTGGCGATCAGGCCCATCACGGTCGAACCGATGGCGGCCGCCAGGCAGGTCGCGACGAATACCGCGCCCTTGTCCATGCCGGTCTCGCCGAGGATGCTCGGGTTCACGAACAGAATGTAGGCCATCGCCAGAAAGGTGGTGATACCCGCGAGAATCTCGGTGCGCACATTGGTGTTGTGTGCCTTGAGTTGAAACAGCTTTTCCAGCATGCCGGCTCCCTGTGACGCGAGTGTGCGTCGTTATTTGTTGACCTCTAAGTCAAAGCACAAACTGCGCCAAGCGCCTGTGGTTTCAGAGAGGATCGGAAAAAGCGGCGCATCATACCAGCAGCCGAGGCCGTGTGGCGCATAGGCTGCGTATTCTCAAAAGTGGCCTTGAGGCATACTGCGCCGACGTTTAATCCAGGGTCATTGCCAGCATGAAAAAAGCCAACGCGTGGAGTCTAGCTCTGATCCCCTGTATCGGCCTGTGGCTCGGCGCGGCACCGGCGTGGGGCGCGACTGCACCGGCCTTGAGCGAAGTGCGCGTGTTCAAGGTCGAATCGGCCCGCTGCGCTGAAACCATCCCGGAGCGCGCGCAAGGCACGCAGATGTGCACGCACCGTGGGCCGACCAAGGTGTCGGTGATGGAAGTCGGCCTGGGCAACAACCCCATGGGCCGCTTCAATGGCGCCGAGTTGAACGGCACGCGCACCCCGGTGTGCCAGGTCGGCAACGTCAGCGAGGCCTGCAATGGCGCGGGGACCTTGATGGGCTACATCTATGTGTTCGACCTGAATGTCGAAGCCCAAGGCTGGTTCGAATACAGCAATACCTCGATCAACGCCCCGCGAAACACCCTGAAAACCCTGCTGAATATCCGCTGATCAATCACCTTGAACGCTGGACACCTCGCAAAGTCGTACCCCTGAGACGGCGATTTTCCTGAACGCCGCGGATGTAGACCAACCCGTGAGGTGTTTATGAGCGCGACCCCCAATGGCGCGGCGGCCCAGCCGTTCGTCAGCCACTCCATACGCCTGAGCCTCAACGGCCAGGACCGCCAACTGGACGTATTGCCCTGGACCACACTGCTCGACCTGTTGCGCGAGCAACTTGACCTGGTCGGCAGCAAAAAGGGCTGCGACCACGGCCAATGCGGCGCCTGCACCGTATTGCGCGACGGCAAACGGGTGAACGCTTGCCTGACCCTCGCCGTGATGTGCGACGGCGCCGAGCTGACCACCATCGAAGGCCTGGCCGAAGGCGACCAGTTGCACCCGATGCAGCAAGCCTTTATCAAGCACGACGCCTTTCAATGCGGCTACTGCACGCCTGGCCAGATCTGCTCCGCCGTCGGCCTGGCCAACGAAGGCCGCGCCCACGACACCGCGCAGATCCAGGAACTGATGAGCGGCAACCTGTGCCGCTGCGGCGCCTACAGCAATATCCGCGACGCCATCGAAGAAGCGCTGCCGGTATGTCGTGCGCAGGGAGGTGAAAAATGAATCCCTTCCATTACAGCAAGCCTGCGGATGTACAGGAAGCCGTGCACCTGAGCAGCGCCGCGTCGCGCTTTATTGCCGGCGGCACCAACCTGCTGGACCTGATGAAAGAAAACATCAGCCGCCCCGAGCACCTGATCGACATCACCGGCTTGCCGTTGCACGACATTGAAGAAACCGCCTCGGGCGGCCTGCGCATCGGCGCGCTGGTGAGCAACGCCGACCTGGCCTGGCACCCTTTGATCGAAGAGCGCTACCCATTGCTGTCCCAGGCCATTCTGGCCGGTGCCTCGCCGCAGTTGCGCAATATGGCCAGCACCGGCGGCAATTTGCTGCAGCGCACCCGTTGCTACTACTTCTATGATTCCACCGTGCCCTGCAACAAGCGTGAGCCCGGCAGCGGTTGCCCGGCGCGCACCGGATTGAATCGCATCCATGCGATCCTCGGCGCCAGCGAGCAGTGCGTGGCCACCCACCCGTCGGACATGTGCGTGGCCCTGGCTGCGCTGGAGGCGCGGGTGCATGTGCAAGGGCGCGGCGGCGCGCGCGTTATCGAGTTTGCCGACTTCCACCGCCTGCCTGGCGATGCGCCGCAACGCGACAACCAATTGGCCGACGATGAGCTGATCACCGCCATCGAATTGCCCGCCGACCACCTGGCGCGTCACAGCCACTACCTGAAAATTCGCGACCGCGCGTCGTATGCGTTTGCCCTGGTGTCCGTCGCCGCGGCCCTCGAACTGGACGGTGACCGGATCATCGACGCGCGCCTGGCCCTTGGCGGCGTGGCCCACAAACCTTGGCGTGACCGCGCGGTAGAAGCCGCGCTGATTGGCCAGGCGGTCAGCCGCGAAACCTTCAGCAACGCCGCCGATGCCTTGCTGCAGGATGCCGAGCCGCTGGAACACAACGGCTTCAAGATCAAGCTGGCGCGCCGCGCAATTATCCGCGCTTTGAGCGACGCCGCTGTTGCAGGAGAACGCCCATGACCGCTATCGGCAAACCCCTTGACCGTGTCGACGGTCTGCTCAAGGTCACCGGCCAGGCGCGTTATGCCGGTGAATTTCCCGAGCAAGGCCTGCTGCACGGCAGCGTGGTGTCCAGCACCATCGCCAAAGGCCGCGTGCTGAGTATCGATGCGTCCAAAGCCCTGGCCCTGCCGGGTGTGGTGATGGTGCTCGACCACCTCAACCGGCCGAAAATCGCCAGCTACGACGATGCCTTCCAGGATGACGATGCCGCAGAGGGCTCGCCTTTTCGCCCGTTGTACAACGACCGCGTGCTCTACAGCGGCCAGCCCCTGGCCCTGGTGATCGCCGACAACCTGGAACTGGCGCGGCATGCCGGGTCCCTGGTCGAAATCGAATACGCGCGCGAAACCTTCGAAACCGACCTGGTCGCCCAACAGGAACAGGCTTATCCGTCACCGCAAACGCCGCCCGCGCCGCGCGGCAACTTCCAGGCCGAATGGGCCGCCGCGGCGGTCAGCCTGGACGTGCACTACAGCACCCCCATCGAGCACCACAACCCGATGGAGCCCCACGCCAGCACCGTGCTGTATCAGCCGGACGGCACCCTGCACATCCACGACAAGACCCAGGGCCCGCAGAACTGCCAGGCCTATGTGCAAAAAGTCTTCGGGCTGGATAAGAGCCAGGTGCGGATCTTCGCCGCGTTCGTCGGCGGCGCCTTCGGCTCCGGCCTGCGTCCGCAGTATCAATTGCCGCTGGCGGTGATGGCGTCCCTGGCGCTCAAGCGCTCGGTGCGCGTCACGCTCACCCGCCAGCAGATGTTCACCTTCGGCTACCGCCCGCGCACCTTGCAACGTTTGCAGATGGGCGCCGCCGCCAATGGTCGCCTGCTGGCACTGGGGCACACCGCTGTAGGCCAGACCTCGCGTTTCGAAGATTTCAGCGAACACGTGGTGGAGTGGAGCGGCATGCTCTATCACTGCGACAACGTGCAATTGACCTACAACCTGGTGCCGCTGGACGTGTTCACGCCGCTGGACATGCGTGCGCCGGGCGCCGCCCTGGGCGTAATCGGCCTGGAGTGCGCGATGGATGAGCTGGCCTGCGCCTTGGGCATGGACCCTGTGCAACTGCGCCTGATCAACTACGCCGAGCGCAACCAGAACGAAGACAAACCCTGGTCGAGCAAGGCCCTGCGCGAGTGCTACAGCGAAGGCGCCGAACGCTTCGGCTGGAGCCAGCGCAACCCGGAGCCGCGCAGCATGCGCGACGGCCGCCAGTTGATCGGTTGGGGCATGGCCGGTGGCGTGTGGGAAGCCATGCAGATGAAAGCCAGCGCCAAGGCGCGCATCGACGCCCAAGGCAAGCTGACGGTCAGCAGCGCCACCACGGATATCGGCACCGGCACTTACACGGTGATGACGCAGATCGCGGCCCAGGCCAGTGGCGTGGCGGTCGAAGACGTGCAGTTCCTGCTCGGTGACTCTTCATTGCCGACCGCGCCGCTGCAGGGCGGCTCGTTTACTGTGTCTTCAGTAGGCACGGCGGTGCAGCAGGCGTGCGAGGCGTTAACGGCCAAATTGCTGACCGTCGCCCGGCAGACTTACCCGGTGTTCAAGGATGCCGAAGACGTACGCTTTGAAGACGGCCAACTGCACACCGGTGACGTGAGTGTGTCATTGGCGCAGTTGGTCAAGGACAGCGGCGAAGACACCCTGGAAGTGCAGGTCGACAGTGAGCCCGACAAGAAGCGCGAAGGGTATGCCACGGCTACGCATTCCGCAGTCTTCGTGGAAGTACGCGTGGATGAAGACCTGGGCACCATCAAGGTCAGCCGTGTGGTCAGTGCGATTGCCGCAGGGCGGGTGGTCAATCCGAAGATGGCACGTAGCCAGATCCTCGGCGGGGTGGTGTGGGGCATCGGCATGGCCCTGCACGAAGAGACCCAGATCGACCATCAGCTCGGGCGCTACATGAACCACAGCCTGGCCGAATACCACATCCCGGTAAACGCCGATATCGGTGAGATTGACGTGCTGTTCGTCGAAGAACATGACGAAATCGTCAACGCCCTGGGCTCCAAGGGCGTGGGTGAAATCGGCATTGTCGGGGTGGCGGCGGCGGTGGCGAATGCGATTCACCATGCCACCGGCAAGCGGGTGCGGGAATTTCCAATCACCCTGGATAAGGTGCTGTAAACCGATCGTCCAATGACTGGAGATCTAAAATGTGAGAGGGGGCTTGCCCCCTCTCACATTGTTTATACGGTAGTTTTTTGCGCGGCTTCTTCCACCGGCACGTGCATGCGGTCGCGGTTGGCCAGGGTCGGGAACAGTTTGATCCAGACCCCGGTCACCACCAGCGTGCCGATCCCGCCCATGACCACGGCGGGCACGGTGCCGAACCAGTGGGCGGTAATGCCGGACTCGAATTCGCCCAGTTGATTCGACGCGCCGATAAACAGGCCGTTGACCGCGCTGACCCGCCCGCGCATCTCATCCGGGGTCTCCAACTGCACGAAGGACGCGCGGATCACCATGCTGATCATGTCCGCCGCGCCCAGCACCACCAACACTGCGAGGGAGAACCAGAACGAGGTCGACAGCCCGAACGCGATGGTGGCCACGCCGAATACCCCCACTGCGGTAAACATCACGCGCCCGACCTTTCGGTCCACCGAGAAGCGCGCCAGCCACAGCGACATCAGCAGCGCCCCCACCGCCGGCGCCGAACGCAGCAAGCCAAGCCCCCACGGCCCAGTCAGCAGAATGTCCTTGGCAAACACCGGCAGCAACGCAGTTGCACCGCCCAACAGCACCGCGAACAGGTCGAGGGAAATCGCCCCGAGGATGTCCGGGCGGCTGCGGATAAAACGAATCCCGGCCAACAGCGAGTCCAGTGTCGCCTTGCCTTTGTTCAGCGGTGTCTGGCGGGCGGGCAGGTTGAGGGTCAGTACGCAGGCAATCAGGTACAGCACCACGGTCGGGCCATACACCCACACACTGCCGAATGCATACAGCAAACCGCCGAGGGCCGGCGCGACGATGGTCGCCAACTGCTGGGCCGACTGCGACGAGGCCACGGCGCGTGGGAACAGTGCACTGGGCACGATGCTCGGCAGCAGGGCCTGGGTGGTGGGCATTTCAAACGAGCGCGCGGCGCCCAGCAGGAAGGCGAGGATAAAGATCATCTCGCGGGTCACATTGCCGGTCAGGCCGCCAATCGCCAACGACAGCGCGATCAGTGCCTGCACGGTCTGGCAGATGGCAGCGACCTTGCGCCGCTCATAGCGGTCGGCCACGTGCCCGGTGTGCAGCATAAACAGCACGCGCGGCACGAACTCCACCAGGCCAACCAACCCCAGGTCCAGCACATTGCCGGTCAGCTGATAGAGGTTCCAGCCAATGGCCACGGTGAGCATCTGGAAGCCGCTGGCAGTGAAGATCCGTGCCAGCCAGAAGGCGATGAAAGGGCGGTGGTGACGCAACAGCAACGCGGGTTCACTAGGCATCGGAAATTCAGGTCAGGGCTGGAGGGAACCGCGAGATTAGCATCAAGCTGTAACAAATAGTTGCGAAGGCTGTGCTGAGGCAACCTGTCACGCGGCAAAAGACCACACAGTTCAATTGCAAAAATGGGACTACTCTTTCAGCAATGCTTGATCCAGATCAAAACCTCCGTGGGGATTGTTCTGGCGGCCGCAAGGCCAGAATCCCTACGTGGTTGGTAAAAAAAGAAACGAATTGAAATTCGCCACACTCCATATCCGTGGGGGCAGTGGGTGCAGGCTCCCGCCAGCAGCCGGTATTACCTGACAGAGGAAGACTTATGTTCGGTTTGGAGGCGCTAGATCTCGCCCGAATTCAATTTGCATTCACCATTTCGTTCCACATCCTGTTCCCGGCGATCACCATCGGCCTGGCCAGTTACCTTGCGGTGCTGGAAGGCTTGTGGCTCAAGACCCACAACGACACCTACCGTGACCTCTACCATTTCTGGTCGAAGATCTTTGCCGTCAACTTCGGCATGGGCGTGGTCTCCGGCCTGGTCATGGCTTACCAGTTCGGCACCAACTGGAGCCGTTTCTCGGACTTCGCCGGTGCCGTCACCGGGCCGTTGCTCACCTATGAGGTGCTCACCGCGTTCTTCCTCGAGGCCGGTTTCCTCGGGGTGATGCTGTTTGGCTGGAACAAGGTGGGGCGCAAGCTGCACTTCTTCTCCACGGTCATGGTGGCCGTCGGTACGTTGATCTCCACCTTCTGGATCCTCGCGTCCAACAGCTGGATGCAGACGCCGCAAGGCTTTGAAATCATCGACGGCCGAGTCATTCCTACCGACTGGCTGGCGGTGATCTTCAACCCGTCGTTCCCCTATCGCCTGATGCACATGGCCACGGCGGCCTTCGTTGCCACCGCGTTCTTCGTCGGTTCTTCGGCGGCCTGGCACTTGCTGCGCGGCAAGGACAACCCGGCGATCCGCACAATGTTGTCGATGGCGATGTGGATGGCCCTGATCGTGGCGCCTATCCAGGCGGTGATCGGTGACTTCCATGGTCTCAACACCCTCAAGCACCAGCCGGCAAAAATCGCCGCAATTGAAGGTCACTGGGAAAATATCGGCAACGAGCCGACGCCGCTGATCCTGTTCGGCTGGCCCGACATGAAAGCCGAAAAGACCAAATACGCGGTCGAGATTCCTTATCTCGGCAGCCTGATCCTGACCCACTCCCTGGACAAGCAAGTGCCGGCGCTCAAGGAGTTCCCGCCTGAGGACCGTCCCAACTCGACCATTGTGTTCTGGTCGTTCCGGGTCATGGTCGGCCTGGGCTTCCTGATGATTTTCACCGGTCTGTTCAGCCTCTGGCTGCGCCGTGGCGACAAGATGTACACGTCCAGGCCGTTCCTGTACCTGGCGCTGTGGATGGGCCCGTCCGGCCTGATCGCAATCCTCGCCGGCTGGTTCACCACCGAAATCGGCCGTCAGCCGTGGGTGGTCTACGGGTTGATGCGCACGGCGGATGCGTCGTCCGGGCATAGCCTGGCGCAGATGACCATTACTCTGGTGTTGTTCGTGGTGGTGTACTTCGCGCTGTTTGGCGCCGGTTTGGGCTACATGATGCGCCTGGTGCGCAAAGGGCCTCAGACCCACGAAGGTTCCGAGCCGACCCACGGTGGCCCTGGCCAGAAACGTACACCGGCCCGCCCGTTGTCGGCCGCCGATGATGGCACCGAAGACGATCACGCCGACATCCAGCACAAGGGGAATTGAGATGGGTATTGATCTTCCGCTGATCTGGGCCGTGATCATCATCTTCGGCATTATGATGTACGTGGTGATGGACGGCTTCGACCTGGGTATCGGCATCCTCTTTCCGTTTATCCCGGGCAAGGTCGACCGTGACGTGATGATGAACACGGTCGCGCCGGTCTGGGACGGCAATGAAACCTGGCTGGTACTCGGCGGCGCGGCGTTGTTCGGCGCGTTTCCGCTGGCCTACTCGGTGGTGCTTTCGGCGCTGTACCTGCCGCTGATATTGATGCTGATCGGGCTGATCTTCCGTGGCGTGGCCTTCGAGTTCCGTTTCAAGGCCAAGGACGACAAGCGTCACCTGTGGGACAAGGCGTTTATTGGCGGTTCCATTGCAGCGACCTTCTTCCAGGGCGTGGCGCTGGGGGCGTTTATCGACGGCATACCGGTGGTGGATCGCCAGTTCGCCGGCGGCTCGCTGGACTGGCTGACGCCATTCACGATGTTCTGCGGTGTGGCGCTGATTGTCGCGTACGCCTTGCTCGGCTGCACCTGGCTGATCATGAAAACCGAAGGCCCGCTGCAGGAGAAGATGCACAACCTGGCGCGGCCCTTGGCTTTCGTGGTACTGGCGGTGATCGGTATCGTCAGCTTGTGGACACCGCTGGCGCACCCGGAAATCGCTTCGCGCTGGTTCACCCTGCCGAACCTGTTCTGGTTCCTGCCCGTGCCGATCCTGGTGCTGGTGACCATGTACGGCTTGTTCCGCGCCGTGGCGCGCCATGCGCACTACACGCCGTTCCTGCTGACGCTGGTGCTGATCTTCCTCGGCTACAGCGGCCTGGGCATCAGCCTGTGGCCGAACATCATCCCGCCGTCCGTGTCGATCTGGGATGCCGCCGCGCCGCCGCAGAGCCAGGGCTTCATGCTGGTGGGCACGCTGTTCATCATCCCGTTCATCCTGGGCTACACCTTCTGGAGCTACTACGTGTTCCGCGGCAAGGTCACCCACGAAGACGGTTATCACTAGGAGGGTCGCAGCATGTCTGGCAAGCCTTCGTTGCACGAGATCGAACAGGCCGAAAAACAGCCGTTGTGGCGGCGCCTTGGGTGGTTGGCGATGATCTGGACCGGCAGTGTGCTGGCCCTGTTTATCGTGGCCAGCCTGATGCGCATGTTCATGAATGCTGCGGGCCTGACCACCCACTGACATCCCAATCCGGGCCTCGCGGCCCGGCTTTTCAGCCCTGCCACTCGCAAGAGCGGCAGGGTTTTTTTATTTGCGCGCTTTGAGAATCACGAATTTCGGCGTGGTGGCGACTTGCTCTACGCCACGGAACAACCGCGCCAGCTTGGTGTGATAACCCAAGTGACGGTTGCCGACTATATACAGCGCGCCGCCGACCACCAGCGCTTCCCGCGCTTGCTGGAACATGCGCCAGGCCAGGAAGTCGCCGACCACCTGTTGTTGGTGGAAGGGCGGGTTGCACAGCACCACGTCCAGCGATTGCGGCGCCTGCCCGGCCAGGCCATCGCCGGCGCGTACGCTGACCTCGCGTTCGCCGAGGGCCGCCTGCCAGTTATCGAGGGCCGATTGCACGGCCATGTAGGACTCGTCCACCAGGGTGTACTGCGCGTCGGGGTTTTGCAGCGCGCTGGCGATGGCCAACACACCGTTGCCGCAACCGAGGTCCGCCACGCGGGCGCTGCCGAGGTTTTTCGGCAGGTGCGGCAGGAATGCGCGGGTGCCAATGTCCAGGCTTTCGCGGCAGAACACGTTGGCATGGTTAAGCAGTTCGATCGCCGGCGTTTCCAGGCTGTAGCGGGTCGGGTAGGGCGAGACTGCCGTGGGGCGATCAGCAACGGTCGCGATCAGCAGCCGGGCTTTTTTGACCGCAAGGGAGGCGTGCATCGGTCCGATATAGCGCTCAAGCAGCTCACCGGCTGCGCGTGGCAGGTGCTTGATCATCGCCCCGGCGATCACTTCCGCGCCCGGCGGCAGTTGGCCCTGCAGGCGGATCAATTGTTCTTCCAGCAATGCCAGGGTCTTGGGGACGCGGATCAGCACCCGGTCGAACGGGCCGCCTCGCACCTGGCTGGCGGGGATGAACGGCACGGCATCAAAGGCTTTGTCGTTGCGCACCAGGTTTTTCTCGAGGCCCTGGGCTGCAAGAAACGAGTCGCCACTGGACGTCACTTGCACCCGGCCCGCGAGGCTGGCTGCCAGGGCGCCGAAGCTATCGTTAAGTACCAGTACACGCGTCTCGGGGCTTGGCTGCTGCTCGGCCAGGTAACTGAGCAGGTACTCATCGGCGGCATCGAACGCTTGCAGCGGATCGTTATGTTGCTCTGGCTGGCGGATCAGATCGAGCTGGGCGAAGGGGCTGTCAAGCAGGGGCATGGCGGGGGAGGCTCTGGGTAATCGATGGGTGTTCGGCAGCGGCCTGCGCGAACGTCTGAGTGAACCACGGGCGGCACCTTGGGGGGCGCTCAACACTCAGAGTTGGTCGTAAATGTTACGTTTTTTCCAGAGGGATTACATGCGCAGTTTCGACGTGGCTTAAAACAACCCGGCTTTGGACGCGCAAAGCACGGCGGCAATCTTGTTGTTGACCCCAAGCTTCTTGAAGCAACTGCAGATATGAAAGCCAACCGTGCGTTCGGACAGGCACAGAATAGTGGCGATATCTGCCGCGGTCTTGCCCATGGCCGACCACTTGAGGATTTCAGTTTCCCGTGGGGTCAGCTTGCTGGCAGGGCTCACGCTGGGTTTACCGGCATATGTCTGCGCGACGACGGCATGCAGTGCGTGGCAGATCCACAGTACATGGCCGGCTTTTTCATACAATTCTTCCGGGCTGACTTCGCCTTTGTCACGGCCCAGGGTCAGCATGCTGAATACGCCCTGGAAATCATGCACGGCTTGGGTCCATCCATGCTGCACGCCGAAGGTTTGGGCTAAGGACCAAAGGTTGGGTGTGTCTTTAAAAGCTTTCTCTTCCCAGACAAGGGGCAGTACGCTTCGCTTGCAGTGTTTAACGACAGGATCAACTTCAAAGAAGTGGCCTTGCGTATAAAGGTTGTTCCATTCATCTGGATAGTTGTTCAGATAGATGGGCTTCGTTTGGTTGTTTGAAAGTTGTGAACTCATCGTAAAGGAACAGTATTGAAAGCCAAGTGCGTAAGTGTGGTTCACAGCCATGTCGAAAAGACTGGTGGTCTCGCTCTCGCCCTCGAGTTTGGGGAGCCTTGTGTTTCGCCAGTTAACCATTGGTAACTCTCCATGCGGTTATCCGTGACGGGGAATACCTCCTCACTCCCGCCGCTTCACGAAAAAAGAGTGTAGGACATGGACTACTTGATTGTGTGAATTCTTAGCACTTGCACAGCGCTGGTAAGCTATTTTTTGGCTGAAAAGTTAGTTAGCTTGCTTAATGTTTCTTGCCGTTTTTTTGTCGTTTTTTAATGGGTTAAAGCGAGTTAAGCGGATTGTTTACATTCCGTTTGAAAGTTTTTTGCCAGCCCTCATAGCGAAATGATTGGAGTGGATGTCAGTGCGCCATCATTCATGTCATGGGATGACACTACAAACCAACAGTGTTTGCGCAGGCGACTTTGGGGGACACTAGGGCACCTGTAGAACGGAGCCCCCCATGACGGCCAGTGTTGAGAAATTTACCCGCCAGACCTTGCTCGACGTCCAATCGCTGACCCCCAGCCTGTTTACGCTGCGCACCACACGTGATCCGGGTTTCCGGTTTACGGCAGGCCAGTTCGTGCGCCTGGGAGTCACCAAGGCGGACGGGAGCACGGTGTGGCGCGCCTATTCCTTGGTCTCCTCACCGTTCGATGAACACCTGGATTTTTTCTCGATTGTCGTCCCCGGTGGTGAGTTCACCAGTGAGTTGAGCCGCCTGCGAGTGGGCGATGAGTTGCTGGTGGAGCGCCAGGCCACCGGGTTCCTGACGTTGAACCGGTTCGTCGATGGCCGCGACTTGTGGCTGTTGGGCACTGGGACCGGGGTGGCGCCGTTTTTGTCGATCCTGCAGGACTTCGAAGTGTGGGAGAAATTCGAGCGCATCATCCTGGTGTACAGCGCGCGGGAAGCCAAGGAGCTGGCCTATCAATCGCTGATCAAGGAATTGGGCGAGCGCGAGTACCTCGCCGAGTACGCACATAAGCTGATCTACATCCCGACCGTCACCCGCGAGCAGCACCCCGGCGCGTTGAACGGCCGCATCACGACGCTGATCGAAAACGGCGAGCTGGAGCGCGCGGCCGGCGCCGAGCTGACCCCCGAACACTCCCGCGTGCTGATTTGCGGTAACCCGCAGATGGTCGATGACACCCGTCAGTTGCTCAAACAGCGCGATATGCAATTGAGCCTGAGCCGACGACCTGGCCAAGTTGCGGTGGAAAATTACTGGTAAACAAAAGGCGCCCCACAGGGCGCCTTTTTTACAAAACCGATGGGGCTTTACAGCGGTTTGTCATTCTGTGCCTTGAGCAGGTCGCGGATCTCGCCCAGCAGTACCTCTTCTTTGGTTGGCACTGGGGGCAGGCTTGGCGCTTTAGCCTCTTCGCGCTTGAGGCGGTTGATCACCTTCACGCCCATGAAGATCGCAAATGCGACGATCAGGAAGTCGACCACACTCTGGATGAACTTGCCGTAGGCCAGCACTACCGCCGGGATATCGCCCTGGGCGGCCTTGAGCGTAATCGCCAGATCACCGAAATCCACACCGCCGATCAGCAGGCCCAGCGGCGGCATCACCACGTCGCCGACAAATGAGGAAACAATTTTGCCGAAGGCGGCGCCAATGATGATGCCGACAGCCATGTCGACCACATTACCTTTGACCGCGAAGGCCTTGAACTCACTGATCACGCTCATAGGTTATTCCTTGTTACAGATAAGAAGGGTGGGACCCAGTGTAAGTCAGTCAAAGCGCAGTCGCCTGACACAACCGTTAACACTGTTAGTTTTTATCGACACATTAAATCGCAAATAGTTTGCAAAGTGCCACCAATCGCGCGCGGAATACGCGCTAAATCAGTGGCTTACCACACTATTTTTTCAATCGGGTTCTTACGGGTTTTCTATTTATCTTCTGGCGCTCGGGTCACTAGCCTCTGGCAAGCACAACTGAATGTGCACTAGAAAAACCAGAGGAAACCTCGATGAAGAACCCAATGAACCGCGGACCGGTACTGGCGCGACATGCGCTGTTACTGGCAACCGCCAGCCTGCTGTCCCTGTCTGTGCAAGCCGCCAACCTGACCCGTGACAACGGTGCCGCCGTGGGCGACAACCAGAACTCGCAGACTGCCGGCGCCAACGGCCCGGTGCTGCTGCAAGACGTGCAACTGATCCAGAAACTGCAGCGCTTTGATCGCGAACGCATCCCCGAGCGCGTGGTGCATGCGCGTGGCACCGGCGCCCACGGCACGTTTACCGTCACCGATAACCTCAGCGACCTGACCAAGGCCAAAGTGTTTGCGGCAGGCGAGGCCACTCCGGTGTTCGTGCGCTTCTCTGCCGTGGTGCACGGCAACCATTCCCCGGAAACCCTGCGTGACCCGCGCGGCTTCGCCACCAAGTTCTACACCGCCGACGGCAACTGGGACTTGGTGGGTAATAACTTCCCGACGTTCTTCATTCGCGATGCAATCAAATTTCCGGACATGGTCCACGCCTTCAAACCGGACCCGCGCACTAACCTCGACGACGACTCACGGCGCTTCGACTTCTTCTCCCATGTTCCCGAGTCCACGCGTACATTGACCGAGTTGTATTCGGACTCCGGCACCCCGGCCAGTTACCGGGAAATGGACGGCAATGGCGTACATGCCTACAAGTTGATCAACGCCAAGGGCGAAGTGCACTACGTCAAGTTCCATTGGAAGAGCCTGCAAGGCATCAAGAACCTCGACCCCAAGCAAGTTACCGAAGTGCAGGGGCGTGACTACAGCCATATGACCAACGACCTGGTCACCCATATCAACAAGGGCGATTTCCCCAAGTGGGACTTGTATGTGCAAGTGCTCAAGCCCGAGGACTTGGCCAAGTTTGATTTCGACCCGCTGGACGCCACCAAGATCTGGCCGAATGTGCCCGAGCGCAAAGTCGGGCAGATGGTGCTGAACCGCAACCCCGCCAACGTCTTCCAGGAAACCGAGCAAGTGGCGATGGCCCCGGCCAACCTGGTGCCAGGCATCGAGCCGTCGGAAGACCGCCTGCTGCAAGGCCGGGTGTTCTCGTACGCCGACACGCAAATGTATCGCCTGGGCGCCAATGCCCTGCAATTGCCAATCAACGCGCCACGGGTCACCGTCAACAATGGTAACCAGGACGGCGCGATGAACACCGGCAAGACTGTCAGCGGCGTGAACTACCAGCCAAGCCGCCTGGAAAACCGTGAAGAGCCGCAAAACGCACGCTACAGCCAGTCGGCGCTGTCGGGCAGCACCCAGCAAGCCAAAATCCAGCGTGAGCAGAACTTCAAGCAGGCCGGCGACCTGTACCGCTCATACAGTCAGAAAGAGCGTCAGGACTTGATCGAAAACTTCGGCGGCTCCCTGGCCACCACCGACGACGAGAGCAAGCACATCATTCTGTCGTTCCTCTACAAGGCCGACCCCGAGTACGGCACTGGCGTGGCCAAAGTCGCCAAGGGTGACCTGGCGCGCGTGAAGGCGCTGGCGGAAAAACTCAGCGACTGACCCGTAGGTTACGGTCGGCGCGCCAACCCGGGCGTCGACCTTTGGCAGGAGAATGACCATGCGAATTTTCATCGGCTTATCAATGGCGATGCTGGCGTTTATCGCCCATGCCGAGTCCCCCGACCCGGTTGCGCTCAAGGCACAACTGCAGGGCTACTACTTCGACGCCGCCCGCCGTGGCGACCTCGATATGCTCAATACCTTTATCGACTCTGGCTACAGCCTTAACACCCAGGACGACAAGGGCTACACCGCGCTGATCCTGGCGGCCTACCACGGTGAAAGCGCCTACGTGGAGCGCTTGCTCGCCGCCGGTGCCGATGCCTGTGTGCAAGACAAACGCGGCAACACTGCGCTGATGGGCGCGATCTTCAAGGGCGAACTGAAAATTGCCCAGCGCCTGCTGGCCACCGACTGCAACCCCGACCAACGCAACGGCGCGGGGCAGACCGCCGCCATGTATGCCGGGCTGTTCAAGCGCGTCGAGCTGCTGGATGAACTGAAAGCCAAGGGCGCCGACCTCAACGCGCAAGACCCGCTCGGCAATAGTGCTTCACGATTGGCCAGTGGTGAAATCCGGACCCCGGCGCCGCGCTGAGCTATCATCGCGGTTTTTCGGTTGGAGGTTCTCAAATGGCAAAGGCCAAGCGCATGTACGGCTGCACAGAGTGCGGCGCGACCTTTCCCAAGTGGGCCGGCCAGTGCAGCGAATGCGGTGCGTGGAACACCCTGACAGAAACCATGATCGAGAGCGGCGGCGCGGCAGCCCCCACCGGCCGCGCCGGCTGGACCGGGCAGCAGGCGCAGATCAAGACCCTGGCCGAAGTCAGCGTCGAAGAGATCCCGCGTTTCTCTACCGCTTCCGGCGAGCTTGATCGCGTTCTGGGCGGCGGGCTGGTGGACGGCTCGGTGGTATTGATCGGCGGCGACCCGGGCATCGGCAAATCGACCATCCTGTTGCAGACCCTGTGCAGCATCGCCAGCCGCATGCCGGCGTTATACGTCACCGGCGAAGAATCCCAGCAGCAGGTGGCCATGCGCGCTCGGCGCCTGGGTTTGCCCCAGGACCAACTGCGGGTCATGACCGAAACCTGCATCGAAAGCATCATCGCCACCGCGCGCGTCGAAAAACCCAAGGTGATGGTGATCGACTCGATCCAGACGATTTTCACCGAACAACTGCAATCGGCGCCGGGCGGCGTATCCCAGGTGCGTGAGAGCGCGGCGCTGCTGGTGCGTTACGCCAAGCAGAGCGGCACGGCGATTTTCCTGGTCGGCCATGTGACCAAAGAGGGCGCCTTGGCCGGGCCGCGTGTGCTGGAGCATATGGTCGACACCGTGTTGTATTTCGAAGGCGAGTCTGATGGTCGCTTGCGCCTGTTGCGGGCGGTGAAAAACCGTTTCGGCGCCGTCAACGAGTTGGGTGTGTTCGCCATGACCGACCGCGGGCTGAAAGAAGTCTCCAACCCATCGGCAATTTTTCTGACGCGCGCCCAAGAAGAAGTCCCTGGCAGTGTGGTGATGGCGACGTGGGAAGGCACCCGGCCGATGCTGGTCGAAGTGCAGGCGCTGGTGGATGACAGCCATCTGGCCAACCCGCGCCGCGTCACCCTCGGGCTGGACCAGAACCGCCTGGCGATGCTGCTGGCGGTTTTGCACCGTCACGGCGGCATTCCGACCCACGACCAGGACGTGTTCCTCAATGTGGTGGGCGGGGTCAAGGTGCTGGAGACGGCGTCCGACCTGGCCTTAATGGCGGCAGTGATGTCCAGCCTGCGCAACAAGCCGCTGCCCCATGACCTGCTGGTATTTGGTGAAGTCGGCCTGTCGGGCGAAGTGCGCCCGGTGCCGAGCGGCCAGGAGCGCCTGAAGGAGGCGGCCAAGCACGGCTTCAAGCGCGCGATCGTGCCCAAGGGCAATGCGCCGAAGGAAATGCCGGCTGGGTTGAAGGTGATTGGCGTCACCCGTCTGGAACAAGCGCTGGATGCACTATTCGAGTAAGGCCCCCAACTCGCGCTGCAGTTCTTGCTCATCCCCAAGATTCAGCTCGATCAGCCGTCGCAAGTGACTGATCGACTCTTGGTCGATGTTCTGGCACACAAACCCCAACTGCCCATGATCGTCATGGGCCAGCTTTACCTGCATTTTTATATGCGCCTCGGGGTCCAGGCGTATATCTACGTCGAACGGCTGTGCACGGTTGCCCTGCCAGTCGTCCGGACGTTCCACCAGTAAACCCTTGAGCGACAGATCGACCAATTGCACCGGCCAATTCCAGCGGTCTTGCGCAATAGTCGTCTTGGCATCAAAGGCAATGCGCCGGAAACGGCGGCGATCTGACGGTTGTTCGCTCATGGTCAAACCCTCTGTAGATAAAGGGATTGTAGCCCTGCGCCACCATTGGGCATTTATTTCGGCTTTTTATGCCCTCGCAAGGCTCTAGACCAACGTAGGGGGGTGGCCTTTGAGGCCAGTAGCGCTAAACTCGGACTGGCTGTCCTTTCTGTCCACCCTGGCTGGAATATAAAAATGAAAAATAATAATAGCCTGCTACGCCACCTACCCTGGCTGGTGCTGGCAATCGTAGGAGCATGCGCCCTGGGCGTAGTGGCCTTGCGCCGCGGCGAGGCGATCAACGCCTTGTGGATTGTGGTCGCTGCTGTGGCCATCTACCTGGTTGCGTACCGTTACTACAGTCTGTTCATCGCTAACAACGTGATGCAACTTGATCCGCTTCGGGCCACCCCCGCAGTGATCAACAACGATGGTCTGGACTATGTGCCGACCAACAAACACATCCTTTTCGGCCACCACTTTGCGGCGATTGCCGGTGCAGGCCCGCTGGTCGGCCCGGTATTGGCCGCGCAGATGGGTTACCTGCCGGGCACGCTGTGGCTGATTGCCGGTGTGGTGCTGGCGGGCGCGGTGCAGGATTTCATGATCCTGTTCCTGTCCACCCGTCGCAACGGCCGTTCCCTGGGGGACATGGTCCGCGAAGAAATGGGCCGCATTCCCGGGACCATCGCGCTGTTTGGCTGCTTCCTGATCATGATCATCATCCTCGCGGTGCTGTCGCTGATCGTGGTCAAGGCCCTGGCCGAAAGCCCGTGGGGCATCTTCACGGTGATGGCGACCATCCCGATCGCGATGTTCATGGGCGTCTACATGCGCT
Source organism: Pseudomonas sp. (assembly GCF_049590575.1). Classification (GTDB taxonomy): domain Bacteria; phylum Pseudomonadota; class Gammaproteobacteria; order Pseudomonadales; family Pseudomonadaceae; genus Aquipseudomonas. The sequence goes on along the minus strand of NZ_JBAWDE010000413.1, from coordinate 1,736 downwards.
ACATCCGCCCGGGCCGCATCGGTGAAATCTCGATCATCGGCGTGTTGTTGCTGCTGGGTTCGATCTGGTTGGGCGGGCAGATTGCCGCTGATCCGGTGTGGGCAAAAGCGTTCACCTTCACCGGGATCCAGATCACCTGGATGCTGGTCGGCTACGGCTTCGTGGCGGCGGTATTGCCGGTGTGGCTGATTCTGGCCCCGCGTGACTACCTGTCTACGTTCCTGAAAATCGGCACCATCATTGCCCTGGCAATCGGCATCCTGATCACCATGCCCGACCTGAAAATGCCGGCATTGACCCAGTTTATCGACGGCACCGGCCCGGTGTGGAAGGGCGGTCTGTTCCCGTTCCTGTTCATCACCATCGCCTGTGGCGCGGTCTCGGGTTTCCACGCGCTGATTTCCTCGGGCACCACGCCCAAGTTGTTGGCCAATGAAGCCCACTCGCGCTACATCGGTTATGGCGGCATGTTGATGGAGTCGTTCGTGGCCATCATGGCCATGGTTGCCGCCTCGGTGATCGAGCCAGGCGTGTACTTCGCCATGAACAGCCCGGCTGCCGTGGTCGGTTCGGACGTGGTGACCGTTGCGCAGACCGTCAGCAGCTGGGGCTTTGCGATTACCCCCGAAGCACTGACTGCGGTGGCCCACGATATTGGTGAAACCACCATCCTGGCGCGTGCCGGCGGCGCGCCGACCCTGGCGGTCGGTATCGCGCAGATCCTGCACAGTGTGCTGCCGGGTGAAAACACCATGGCGTTCTGGTACCACTTTGCGATCCTGTTCGAAGCGCTGTTCATCCTGACCGCCGTTGACGCCGGCACCCGTGCCGGTCGCTTCATGCTCCAGGATCTGCTCGGCTCCTTCGTCCCGGCGCTCAAGCGCACCGAGTCCTGGACCGCCAACCTGATCGCCACCGCAGGCTGCGTGGCGATGTGGGGCTACTTGCTGTACCAGGGTGTAATCGACCCACTGGGCGGCATCAACACCTTGTGGCCGCTGTTCGGCATCTCCAACCAGATGCTGGCCGGTATCGCGCTGATGCTCGCCACGGTTGTGCTGATCAAAATGAAACGCCAGCGCTACATCTGGGTGACGATGCTGCCGGCGGTCTGGTTGCTGATCTGCACCGTGACCGCAGGCTTCATCAAGCTGTTCGACGCGAACCCGGCGATTGGCTTCCTGTCGCTGGCCAAGAAATACAGCGATGCGTTGGCCAACGGGCAGATCCTTGCTCCGGCGAAGAGCATCGACCAGATGCAGCATGTAATCTGGAACGCCTATACCAACGCGACATTGACCGTACTGTTCCTGTTCGTGGTCTTCAGCATCCTGTTCTATGCGCTCAAGGTCGGCGTCGCCGCCTGGGGCAACAAGGAACGTACGGATAAAGAAGCCCCGTTCCAGGCCATCCCGGACGCGTAATAGAGGGTTGCAAGCATGTTCAATGACATCAGTCGCCTCGGTAAATACCTCGGTCAGGCCGCACGCCTGATGGTCGGCATGCCCGACTACGATACGTACGTCGAGCATATGCAAACCAAGCACCCGGACAAACCGATGATGGACTACAAGGCGTTCTTCCGGGAACGCCAGGAAGCCCGTTACGGTGGCAAGGGTGGGCCCAAGTGCTGCTGACCCGGTATTCGGGCTGGCGGTGATTTAGTGTGGGAGCGGGCTTGCTCGCGAAGGCGGTTTGTCAGTTGACGCATATGTTGACTGATGCACCGCCTTCGC
>NZ_JBAWDE010000412.1:0-11132 GCF_049590575.1 Pseudomonas sp. | reverse complement strand
AGGTGCAGGCGCAGGCTTGGCGACCACCGGCTTGGGCACCGGTTTCGGCTTGGGCTTGGGCTCAGGTTTTGGCAGCGGCTTTGGCGGCGGTGGCGGCGGTAGCGCGGCTTCGGCTTCTTCGTCCTCGATCACCGGCGGTGGCGGCGCTTGTTCCACCACCGGCTCCGGGATCACTTCCGGCTCTGGCTCCACCAGCGCCAGCTCCACCGCCGACTCGTCATAGACGGGCTCGACCTTCAACGTCTGGGACTGAATACCCAGTGCAATCAGCACCAGGGCGATCAGGGCCGGCACACTGCCGAGCAGCTGACGCGCACGAAACAGGACGTACATGATCAGGACTTACGCGTGGCGATGGACACGGAGGTAAAGCCACCCACGCGCAGGGTGTCCATTACCTCCACCAGGCGCGAAACCTCTACGCCTTTGTCGCTGTTGACGATGATGGTCGACTTGGTGTCGGGCTTTTCGGCAGCCTTCAACGCCGGCACCAGCGCATCGACCGTCAGGTCCTTGCCATCCAACTGCAGTTGGCCTTCGAGACCCAGGGTGAGGATGAATTTGTTCTGTGGCTTGAGCTGTTGCGAACTGCTGGCACTCGGCAGTTGGGTCTTCATGCCGAGGGCCGGAATCACGTTCAGGCTCACGAGCACGAAAAACACCAGGAGGAACATCATCACGTCGATCATCGGGATCAGTTCGATGTGCGCCTTGCGTTTTTTCGGTTCGTCCCAGGTTCTCATTCCGTTACCCCGTTATTGAATTAGGGGCGACACGCTAACAACCGAAAATGACCGATTGGTTAACTTTTATTGACGTTTTGAGCGCTCTAGGACGCGTCTTACAGAAGACTCGTCAGTCGGTTTGGTGACGTAACAGAATTGAAACCCGGCGGGGCCATTCTCAAAAACTTTACATCGAGGGTCCCCAAAAATGACGCGTGAACTGCCACAGTTTTCTACCCCGCGACTGTTAATGCGGGCACTGGAAAACCACCAGGCCCAGACGTTGTACACCCTCGCCAACGGCCCGAAGATCGCCGACAACACCGCGAGTATCCCGTCGCCCTACACGCTGGAAACGGCGCTGGATTTTATCGAGGGCATGCAGGAGAAATTTCACTCGCTAGGGTTGTTGAGCCTCGGTGTACATGTGCGCGACAGCGGCGCGTTGATCGGTATCGCCAGTTTGCGCATCAATGCGGCCCATCACTATGGGCACCTTGGCGGCTGGACGGCGGCAGATGCGCGCAACCTCGGGTATGCGACCGAGGCAGCGACCGCGCTGATGGACTACGGCTTTGCCGAGCTCGGCCTTCATCGTGTGGGCAGCCAGTGCTTCAGTCGCAACAAGGAGTCGGCACGGGTCATGGAAAAGATCGGTCTGCAGTACGAGGGCTGCCTGCGCGGGGCGTTCCTCAAGAACGGCGTGCATGAAGACATGCTGGTGTTCGCCACCCTGCGTGAGGACTGGGAGTATCGGCTGTGAGTGGCGAGGTAGATCACGGTCGGCGCCGGGTACTCGCCGGGCTCGCGGTGGCCACCACCTTTTCGATCCTCAGCCCGTTTGCCCGCAGTGCCGGAGTGGATTATCCGTTCACCCTGGGCGTGGCCTCCGGAGACCCGCTGTCGGATGGGTTTGTAATCTGGACGCGCCTGGCGCCGCTGTTCAATGCCGCGGACGGTCGCGGTGGCTTGAGGCAAACGGTGCCGGTGCGCTGGCGGGTCGCCAGCGATGCGGCGATGACCCGCGTGGTGCGTCAGGGCGAGGTCACGGCCAGCGAGCGCTGGGCGCATTCGGTGCATGTGGAGGTGACGGGGCTGGAGCCGGGCAGGCCGTATTGGTATCAGTTCGAAGGACTCGGCGCGCAAAGCCCGTTGGGCCAGTCGCGCACGGCGCCAGCGGTGCATGCGATGACGTCGGCGCGCTTGGGGTTTGTCTCGTGCTCCCATTGGGAGCGTGGCTATTTCAGTGCCTATCGTCATTTGGCGCAGGAACAGCCCGACCTGGTGTTCTTTCTTGGGGACTACATCTACGACAGTTCCTACGCGGCAAATTCGGGCAAGATTATTCGCTCCCATGGCAGCAGCACTGCGGTGAGCTTGAGTGACTACCGCAACCGCTATGCCCTGTACAAAACCGATCCGGACCTGCAAGCCTTGCATGCCGTAGCCCCCAGCGTCGCGACCTGGGACGATCACGAAGTGCAGAACGACTACGCCAACCGCTGGTCCCAGGACCCGAAGATCCCGGTCGGGCAATTTCTGCAGCAACGGGCTGCGGCTTACCAGGCCTATTACGAACACATGCCGCTGCGTGCCAGCAGTTTGCCCAAAGGACCGGACATGCGCATTTACCGGCGCCTGGACTACGGGCGGTTGGCCCGTTTCCATGTGCTGGACGGCCGACAGTACCGCTCCGAACAACCCTGCATCTTGGCCAATGGCAGTCACCAGGGGCATATCGCCGACAACCTTTGTCACGATTTGCGCGACCCCGGTCGCACGATGCTCGGTTGGCAACAAGAAGCCTGGCTGGATCAGGGCTTTGCCCAGTCGAAGGCGCAGTGGAACATCATCGCCCAGGACCTGCTGGTCGCGCCGCTGACCCAGCGTGACTTGACCAGCCACAAGCCGGGGCGCTGGACCGATGGCTGGGATGGCTATATGGCCAACCGCTCACGGATGCTGGCGTCCATCGAGCGCAATCGGGTTGGCAACCCGGTGTTCTGGGGCGGCGATATCCATTCGTTCTGGGTGACGGACTTGCATGCCGATGGTACCAATCTTGATTCGCCGGTGGTCGCAACGGAGTTCGTCGGCACGTCGGTGACATCTGATGGGCCGCCCTTTGAGGCGTTCAGCAAGATCCTGCCGCTCAACCCTCATGTGAAGTTTTTTGACAGTCGCCAGCGTGGTTATGTGTCGGTGGAGGTCGAGGCGCATCAGATGCTGACACAGTTGCGCGTGATCACCGACCCGCGCGATCCGGCAGCGACGGTGTCGACCCTCAAGTCGTTTGTGGTGGAGTCGGGCCGAGCGGGGGCTATTGCGTTGTAGGGGATAACTGCGCCTTTTTGTGGCAGTCCGGTGGCGTGTCAGTCGATGTCGTAGCGCACCGACAGCGCGCCCTTTTTTTCCGACAGTGCCAGGATCGTCACCCGCCCCAATTCGCTCAGCGCCTGGACATGGGTGCCGCCACAGGCATAGGCGGGCAGTTCGCCGAAGCCGACTTCTCGGGTACCGTCTTCGAGGGTCATATGGCGCGTGTAGTCAGCGGCAATCCACTGGTTTATTCGTTGTTGAATCGCTTCGGCGTCCATGACTTGCGCGGCTTCGCCACGGATGAAGGTGATCTTGCCTTCGCCCGGCCAGTGATGGGCCTTGATCGGCATCCAGCCCAGGGTCTCGCCCACGTTGCCGATCAAATGCCCGGCGGAATGCAGTCGAGTGTGCAACGCGCGACGTTGTTCATCGACCCGCGCCTGGATCGGGCCTGGTTCCAGCGGGCGGTCGACGTAGTGCACCACGCGATCGCCTTCCTGGGTCACGCGTAACACGTTGCTGTCGGCCAGCCAGCCAGTGTCGAAAGGTTGCCCACCGCCCTGGGGGTGAAAAATCGTCGACTGCAGGACGACCGCGAACTGGTCCTCATGGGGTGTGCAACTCAGCACCTCAAGCTCGGCGGTGAGGTGGTCGTGGGTGAAAAACAGGCGCTCGGTCATTATCTACATCCGCAATCAAGGTTCTGTCGCCAGTATAAATAGTGCGCAGATGGGTGATAATCCGCTCAATTATCAATGGACCTGTGCGCTATGAGCATCAATCTTCCGTTGCCGCTGCTCGGCGAGATGGCGATTTTCGTCAAAGTGGTTGAAACCGGCAGTTTCTCCGAAGCGGCCCGGCAACTGAGCGTTTCGCCCTCCGCAGTCAGTCGCAGCATTACGCGCCTGGAAAAGGCCTTGGCCACCCGCTTGCTGCAACGCACCACGCGTAAATTGCGCCTGAGCGAGGGCGGCGAAGAGGTGTTCAAACGTTGCCAGGAGATGGTCAGTGCGGCGCGCTCGGTGATGGAAATCAGCGGCCAGTTCACCCATGAGGCCGAAGGGCTGGTGCGGGTCAGCGTGCCCAAGGCGGTGGGGCGTTTTGTGGTGCACCCGCATATGCCGGAGTTCCTGCGACGTTACCCCAAGGTCGATGTGCAGTTGATCCTGGAAGACCGGCATGTGGACCTGATCGATGACAATGTTGATTTGAGCATCCGCATCACCGACAGCCCGCCGCCGGGGCTGGTCGGGCGGCAATTGTTGCCCATCGAGCATCTGTTGTGCGCGACCCCGCATTATTTGGCGGAACACGGTACGCCGAGTCATCCCCATGATTTGCTGGAGCACAGTTGCATTTACCTGGGGGAGACGCCGGGGGATTCACGCTGGAAGTTTCGTCAGGCGGGGAAGGCCGTGACGGTGGGCGTGCGCGGGCGTTACGCGGCCAATCACACCGGGGTGCGGCTGGATGCGGTGTTGCAGCACGTGGGCATTGGCAGCCTGCCGTACTTCACCGCGCGGCATGCGTTGGAGGAGGGGCGGCTGGTGCAGGTATTGCCGGCGTGGGACTTTATTGCGTCCTACCATGGCGAAGCGTGGTTGCTGCATTCGCCGACGCGGTATTTACCGCCGAAGTTACGGGTGTTTATTGATTATCTGGTGGAGTGTATGGCGAAGGAGCCGACATTGCGTCGGCTCCTTCCTGTGGCGCGTTGATCAGTGTTTGCTCTGGTCTAGGGGCATGGCCAGCAGCTGCTTTTCCTGGTTCCAATCGAACGGTTCATCGTTCTGTTCGGCTTCAAAGCGACGTTCTTCCAGGGCCTGGTACAGGTCCAGTTCCTCGTCGGGCATGAAGTGCAGGCAATCGCCGCCGAAGAACCACAGCAGGTCGCGCGGCACTAGGTGGGCAATTTGCGGGTAGCGCAGGATGACCTGGCTCATCAGGTCCTGGCCCAGGTATTGGCTTTCGATCGGGTCGATCGGCAGCAGGGCGCGCAATTCGTCGAAGCGCTCCAGGAACAGGGTGTGGCTTTCCTCGGGTACCTGTTCGGCTTCGCCGACGGCAACCAGGATGCTGCGCAAGTGGTCGAGCAAGACGAGATGATCGGCAACGACGTTGGACACGAGATAAGTCCTCTAAAGCAAAAACGGGCGCGAGAGTATATGCCTCTCGCGCCCGTTTTTATATGACCGCTCGACTCAGCGGACCTTACCCTCGGCCTGTGTCAGGTCTTCCTTGCTGAAGTCATCCACGTCGATCACCTTGCGCCGCGCCGCCTCGGCGTCGCGCAGGGTTTGCGCTTCGGCCGGTTGCAGTACGCCCGCGTTCAGGGCTGCGTCGATGGCGTGTTCGCCGGCAGTGGGTTTGACCTGGCCGCTTTTAAGCGCCGCATGCAGTTTTTTCTGCAACGGGTGGCTGGCGCCGAGCAGGTCGTAGGCATGTTGCAGTGCGCCGACTGGATCTTCCGCCGATTGCGGGCGATAGCAGCCGGCCAGCAATTCTTCCAGGGTCGGGTCGCCTTTGGCGCGACCGATCACTGCGGCCACTTCGGCATCCAGTGCATCGGATGGCCCTTTGTGACGACGCCCGAACGGGAACACGATCACGCGCAGCAGACAGCCCAGCACCTTGTTCGGGAAGTTGCTCAGCAGTTCGTCCAGCGCACGCTCCGACTCCCCGAGGCTTTCCTCCATGGCCCAGGCGAACAGCGGCTCCAGGTGGTCCGGTGAGTCCAGGTCGTGATAACGCTTGAGCGCCGCCGACGCCAGGTACATGTGGCTGAGCACATCCCCCAGGCGCGCAGACAGGCGTTCGCGACGCTTCAATTCACCGCCCAGCAGCATCATGCTCAAATCAGCCAGCAGGGCGAAGGCCGCAGCCTGGCGGTTCAATGCGCGGAAGTAACCCTGGCTCAAGCGGTTGCCCGGGGCTTTCTCGAAATGGCCGACGCCGAGGTTCAGCACCAACGTGCTGGCGGCATTGCTGACGGCAAAGCCGATGTGTTGCATCAACAGCCCGTCGAATTCCTTCAGCGCCTGGTCATGGTCTTCGCGACCGGCGAGGGCCATTTCCTTAAGCACGAAGGGGTGGCAGCGAATGGCGCCCTGGCCAAAGATCATCAGATTGCGCGAGAGGATATTCGCGCCTTCCACGGTGATGAAGATCGGCGCGCCTTGCCAACTGCGGCCGAGGTAGTTGTTCGGGCCCATGATGATGCCCTTGCCGCCGTGCACGTCCATGGCGTGGCTGATGCACTCGCGACCGCGTTCGGTCAGGTGATACTTGAGAATCGCCGACAGCACCGAAGGCTTTTCGCCCAGGTCGACGGCATTGGCGGTGAGCATGCGCGCACTGTCCATCAGCCAGGCATTGCCGCCGATGCGCGCCAGGGCTTCCTGGATACCCTCGAAGGCCGACAGCGGCACATTGAATTGCTCGCGCACCTGCGCATATTGGCCGGTCACCAGGCTGGTGAACTTGGCGGCGCCGGTGCCCACGGCGGGCAGCGAGATCGAGCGGCCTACCGACAGGCAGTTCATCAACATCATCCAGCCTTTGCCGAGCATCTCCTGGCCACCGATCAGGTATTCCAGGGGGATGAAAACGTCCTTGCCGGAGTTGGGGCCGTTCATGAAGGCGGCGCCGAGTGGCAGGTGACGGCGGCCGATTTCCACGCCAGGGGTGTCGGTCGGGATCAGCGCCAGGCTGATGCCCAGGTCTTCTTCTTCACCCAGCAGGTGGTCGGGGTCATGCGCCTTGAAGGCCAGGCCGAGCAGCGTCGCAACCGGGCCGAGGGTGATGTAGCGTTTTTCCCAGTTCAGGCGCAGGCCCAGGGTTTCCTTGCCTTCCCATTCGCCTTTGCAGATTACGCCGGTGTCGGGCATCGCGCCGGCATCGGAGCCGGCCAGCGGGCCGGTGAGGGCGAAGCAGGGGATGTCATCGCCACGCGCCAGACGCGGCAGGTAGTGGTTGCGTTGCTCGTCGGTGCCGTAGTGCAGCAGCAGTTCGGCCGGGCCGAGGGAGTTTGGCACCATCACGGTGGACGCCAGGTCGCCGCTGCGGGTGGCGAGTTTCATCGCAACCTGCGAGTGGGCATAGGCGGAGAAGCCCTTGCCGCCGTATTCCTTGGGAATGATCAGCGCAAAAAAACCGTGGGTCTTGATGTGCTCCCACGCGGCCGGCGGCAGGTCCATGGCCTGGCCGATTTCCCAATCGCTGACCATCGCGCAGAGTTCTTCGGTAGGGCCGTCGATGAAGGCCTGTTCTTCTTCGGTCAGTTGGACCTTGGGGTAGGCCAGCAACTTGTCCCAGTCGGGGCGGCCGCTGAACAGCTCACCATCCCACCATACGGTGCCGGCATCGATGGCATCGCGCTCGGTCTCGGACATCGGCGGCAGGACTTTCTGGAACCAGCTGAACAGTGGCTTGGTGAAGTATTGGCGGCGCAGGTCGGGCAGCAGCAGGGGCGCGGCGACGACCGCGATCAGCAGCCAGAAGATCAGCAGCAGCCAACCCGGCGCGTGGCTCCAGGCGCCCATCGCCAACAGGTAAACGGCGACCACGCCCAGGGCGGGCAGGGGGGCGACGCGGCGATGTGCCAGGTAGGCAATGCCGACCACCAGAACCAGTATCCACAACAACAGCATATTCAATCCTCCGTGAAACCAGGGGCGAAACCACCATGGAGCTTAGTCGGCATCCGAACAAGCGGGGTGATCAGGGTGTTACGAGATTTGGCCGAATCGTCGTTATCTCCCTGGCCGACCTGTCGTTAGACTCCAGGCTTCCTTCGGAGATAAAGCTCATGGATACGTACCTGAGTCCCAGCCGCTTCATCGATAGTGACCACCCTGCGGTGGTGGAGTTCGCCGAGAAACACCGTGGAACCCATACGGATTTAAGTGACCAGGCAGTCAGCCTTTATTACGCCGTGCGTGAGGCGATTCGCTATAACCCCTACACCTTCAGCCGCGACCCAGGCACCCTGAACGCCAGCTTCGCGCTGGCCGCCGGCGAAAGCTACTGCGTGCCCAAAGCCACCTTGCTGGCTGCCTGCGCCCGACACTGCGGCATCCCCGCACGCATCGGCCTGGCGGATGTGCGCAATCACCTGTCGACGCCGCGCCTGATCGCCTTGCTCAAAAGCGATGTGTTCGCCATGCACGGCTACACCGAGTTGTTCCTCGATGGCCGTTGGGTCAAGGCCACGCCGGCGTTCAACAGCCAACTGTGCGAGTTGTTTGACGTGCCGCCGCTGGAATTCGACGGCATTAACGACAGCGTTTTCCACGCATTCAATCGCCAGGGCCGGCGGTCAATGGAGTATGTGCGCGACCACGGGCAGTTTTCCGACGTGCCGGAGGCGTTTTTCTTCGAGCATATTCAGCAGTGTTACCCGCACCTGTTCGCCGAGGGGCTGCCAGAGTTGTTGGGCGATATGCACATAGATTTAAGCCGCGGGTGAACCGGCGTATGCTGCTGCGTTCATCAAGCCATGTTCATCCACATAAGGCGCGGTCATGCTGAAGATCTGGGGTCGTAAAAATTCATCAAACGTCAGGAAAGCACTGTGGTGCGCCGAGGAGCTCGGCCTGGACTATGAGGCGATTGATGCGGGCGGGGCTTTTGGTGTGGTCGACACGCCGCACTATCGGGCACTGAACCCCAACGGCCGAGTGCCGATGATCGAAGATGGCGACTTTGTGCTGTGGGAGTCGAACACCATCGTGCGCTACCTCTGCGCCAAGCAGGCATCGAGCTGGTACCCGAGCGACTTGCAGGCGCGGGCGAATGCCGAAAAGTGGATGGACTGGACCACCTCGACCCTCGCCGAGCCATTCAAGGCGGTGTTCTGGGGCATTCTGCGCACACCGGCGGAAAAGCAGAATTGGGACAGCATCAATGCCGGGCGCAAAGCCTGCATCGAGGCCTTGAGCACCGTCGATAAAGCCCTGGCTGCACAGCCTTACCTGTCCGGCAACGAAATCGGCATGGGCGATATCCCCTTGGGCAGCTTTATTTACGCCTGGTTTGAAATGCCCATCGAACGCCCTGCAATGCCCCACCTGGAGGCCTGGTACCAGCGCCTTCAACAGCGCCCGGCCTACCGCAAAGCGGTGATGACCGCGTTGACTTAATACCTACTATTAATACGGGCGACTGTACTTGTGCGGCGCGGGCAAGCACCATGTTTGTCATGCGCCGCCGTTGAACTACGTGGGCTGCGCCCTCATCTACTGTTTCTATTCCCTTCTTTGGTGCGTATTCCGATATGAGTTCCGCTCTGTCCATCCGGCAGCTAACCAAAACCTACGGCAACGGTTTCCAGGCCCTGAGTGGTATCGATCTGGACGTTGCCGAAGGTGACTTCTTCGCCTTGCTCGGCCCAAACGGTGCCGGCAAATCCACCACCATCGGCATCCTCTCGACCCTGGTCAACAAGACCAGCGGCTCGGTGAATATCTTCGGCCATGACCTGGACAAATCCCCGGCGGCGCTCAAGCGCTCCATCGGCGTGGTGCCCCAGGAATTCAACTTCAACCAGTTCGAAAAGACCTTCGACATCGTCGTGACCCAGGCGGGCTATTACGGCATCCCGGCGAAAATCGCCAAGGAGCGCGCCGAGCAATACCTGACCCAGCTCGGCCTGTGGGACAAGCGTGACGTGCCGTCGCGCTCGCTGTCCGGCGGCATGAAGCGTCGCTTGATGATCGCCCGCGCGCTGGTGCATGAGCCGCGCCTGCTGATCCTCGATGAGCCCACTGCGGGCGTGGACATCGAGCTGCGTCGTTCTATGTGGACCTTCCTCACCGAGCTGAACGAGAAGGGCATCACCATCATCCTCACCACCCACTACCTGGAAGAGGCTGAGCAGCTGTGCCGCAACATCGGCATCATCGACCACGGCACTATCGTCGAGAACACCAGCATGCGTAACCTGCTGGGCCAGTTGCATGTGGAAACCTTCCTGCTCGACCTGAAAAACAACCTGACGGTGACCCCGCAATTGCTCGGCTACCCAAGCCGGCTGGTGGACAGCCACACCCTGGAAGTGCAGGTGGACAAAGCCATGGGCATCACTGCGCTGTTCACCCAACTGGCGGCGCAGAACATTGAAGTGCTGAGCCTGCGTAACAAAACCAATCGCCTTGAGGAGTTGTTCGTGTCCCTGGTGGAGAAAAATCTGGCGAAGGTGGCGGTATGAGTTCCGAACTGCAACCCAACCTCGTCGCGCTGCAAACCATCGTCTATCGCGAAGTGAAGCGCTTTACCCGGATCTGGCCGCAAACGTTGCTGCCGCCGGCGATCACCATGGTCCTGTACTTCGTGATCTTCGGTAACCTGATCGGCCGCCAGATTGGTGACATGGGTGGTTTCACCTACATGGAATACATCGTGCCGGGCCTGATCATGATGTCGGTGATCACCAACTCCTACGGCAATGTGGTCTCCAGTTTCTTCGGCAGCAAGTTCCAGCGTTCCATTGAAGAATTGATGGTCTCGCCGGTGTCGCCGCACACCATCCTGATCGGCTACACCGCAGGCGGCGTGCTGCGTGGCCTGATGGTCGGGGTGATCGTGACGCTGCTGTCGCTGTTCTTTACCCACCTGCAAGTGCATCACCTGGGCGTCACTATTCTGGTGGTAGTGCTGACCGCGACGATCTTCTCGCTGCTGGGCTTTATCAACGCTGTGTTTGCACGCAACTTCGATGACATCTCGATCATCCCGACCTTCGTGCTGACGCCGCTGACCTACCTGGGCGGGGTGTTCTACTCGATTACCTTGCTGCCGCCGTTCTGGCAGACCGTGTCGCTGGCCAACCCGGTGCTGCACATGGTCAACGCCTTCCGCTACGGCATCCTGGGTGTGTCGGATATCAAGATCAGCGTGGCGATCACTTTCATGATTGTGGCCACGATTGTCTTGTATATCGGCTGCGCGCGGTTGCTGGTGAGTGGGCGTGGGATGCGTACGTAAGCCCTGACCCTAGTCCGGTCAACAATGTGGGAGGGGGCTTGCCCCCGATAGCGGTGTTTCAGTCACTGAATAAGTTGACTGATCCACTGCCATCGGGGGCAAGCC
>NZ_JBAWDE010000411.1:0-24206 GCF_049590575.1 Pseudomonas sp. | reverse complement strand
GGGCTTGCTCGCGAAAGCAGTGTGTCAGTCGCCAGATAGGCAGGCTGATCCAGCGCATTCGCGAGCAAGCCCGCTCCCACATTTGGTTTGGTATCAATCCTGTGCGCTGACCAGCGCCTGCGACGCCGCCACGTAATCGGCCTGAAACTCTGGCGACTCGATCCACGCCAGCGCGGCCGCTTCATCGTCGCTGTCCGTGGCCCACTGGCGATACTCGATCAGCGCCGCCAGGATGAAGTCGGTGGCTTCTTCTTCGCCTTCCTGCTCCAGCACCAGCGCCAACAGTGGGTGTGCCAGGAACACCGCGCACAGCGCCTGCTGGCTGGTCTCGCCTGCGGCGCGCATCTCGACGAACAGCTCGGTCAAATCCACTGACTCAAGATCGATACGGCTGTCATCGCCGGCAAACGCGTCGGGCTTGCTGGCGACGGCGCGCTGGGTACGGTTCTGCTTGGCCTTGGCCTTCGCCCGGTGGGCACGTTTTTGCTGCTTGTTCGGCGAGGCCATGGGCTCACGTCCTTGGGTCAGGATCTGGGTGGGGTATTGAAGCGCAGGTTGGAGGAAATCCCAAGGGTATCTGCACTTAATTGGCCGTTTTGCAGCCACGTCAACGCAATCGGCCACAGCCGATCCTGATAAGCGCTACGGAAAAACGCGAAATGCCCGACGTGTTCTTCGCCGATATCCTCCGGCGCGATTCGCAGGTGAGTGCGCTCGCAGCCATCGAAGTAACCCAGCAACCGCTCGATCGCCGCCACCGTGCCGAAAGGGTCATCGGTGATGCTGATCGCCAGCATCTGCGCCTTCACCCGGCTGAAGGGCAAGCCCTCCAGGGAGCGCCCGCTGGGGCGCGTTTCATACCTGGGCGTCGGTGTGCTCCAGTCGCGCACCACGCCTGCCGGTGTGTCCTCGAGCCAACCCAGGCGCTTGCCGGGAAAGTACCCGCACAGTGCCGTGAGTAGCGGCATTACCACGTGCCACTTGGCAAACATCCGCCAGCGCCCGCTCGCCTGGTAATCCCGCCAGTAGGCGAACTGCGCGCCGACCGTGACGATTCGCCGGATCCGCGCGCCGGATGCGCCCAGCCCTGCCGCGCAGCCGCCAAAGCTGTGGCCGACCACATCAATCGGTTGGCCTGGAAACTCACGCTGCGCGCGCAGCAGCATCGCCTCGAAATCCAGCGTGCCCCAATCCGACCAAGAGGCCTTGAAGCCCCGCAGCGACCCCCTACGGGATTCGCCGATGCCGCGATAGTCGTAGGTGATGACGTCAAAGCCGCTGGCGAACAGGTAGTCGGCAAAACGCGAGTAATGGCGGCAACGTACGGAGGTGGCGGCGTTGATGATCACGACGGGGCGTTCGATGTCCGTCCGGACGTGGCGCCAGGTGAAACCGCCCAGGCGGTAATTGTCGGCGGCGGGCTCGCAGAATGCTTCAGGGGCGGGGCGGGTGGGCAGGTTCATGGGTCAGCTCGGTTCTTGCGCCTTTTGTGGAGGCCTGGAGGCTCCCGCGCTTTTTATAGAAACCGAAATTAACAAATTTAGCGCGCCATGGGCGCGAAGAATGCCTCGGCACTCGACCTTTGCCCTTGGGGTGCTTAGGCTGGCGATCTTTGGATCGACCCGAGCCGGCCCATGACCCGCGACACCCTCGAACACAACCAGATCCCGGTCTACTTCGCAGCAGTCCTTCTGGCTGCGGTTTTTGGCTTGCTCGCGCCTTCATTGGCGCATGGCCTCAGCGTGTGGGTCACGCCCGCCATCGCGGTATTGATGTATGCGATGTTCCTGCAAATCCCGTTTCTGGATGTGCGTCAGGGCTTGAGTAACAGACGTTTCCTGTCGGCGCTGTTGCTGGCCAACTTCATCCTGGTGCCTTTGCTGGTGTGGATCTTGACCCTCGGCCTGGTCGAGCGCCCTGCTTTGTTGGTGGGGGCGTTGCTAGTGTTGCTGACGCCGTGTATCGATTACGTGGTGGTGTTCACTCACATCGGCAAAGGCGATTCGCGGCTGATGCTGGCAGCAACGCCGTTGCTACTGTTACTGCAGCTGGCGCTGTTGCCGGTGTACCTGGGTTTTATGCTGGGCGCGCAGTCCGAAGTAGTGGTGGAGCCGGGGCCGTTCGTCGAGGCGTTTCTATTGTTGATCGTAGTGCCGATGGTGCTGGCGGTGATCACCACTTCACTGGCGCAGCGGTCATCGGTTGTCGGTGTCTGGAACAGCGCCTGGGCGTGGTTGCCGGTGCCAGCGATGGCGCTGGTGCTGTTTGTGGTGATCGCCTCGCAAATCACCTCGGTGGTGCGCGATATCAGCCTGCTGCTGCCGGTGATCCCGGTGTATGTCGGCTTTCTGTTGCTGGCCCCGCTGACGGGGGTGTTGGCTTCGCGGCTGTTTGCGTTGCCGGCGGTAACGGCGCGCGCGGTGACGTTCAGCGCATCGACGCGTAACTCACTGGTGGTGTTACCCCTGGCCCTGGCGTTGCCCGAAGACGTGCGTGGGCTGGCGGCGGCGGCGGTGATCCTGCAAACCCTGGTCGAGCTGATGGGGGAATTGCTCTACATCCGTTTGATCCCGAGATGGGTGTGGCCCGCAGGTGGGTAAATGCGCGAATGTTCAAGTCTGTTCAGGCGCTATTCAGGGGTGGGCTCGGCAACATAGGTCGGCGCTCCCCACCTGATAGGTTTACCGATGGTTCATCGCAACCGTTTCCGCCTGGAATCCCTGGGTATTTTTTTGATTGCCTTGCTGCTGTTCACCCTGGGTATCTGGGATCAGCAGCCTCAGGGGTTTGACGGACGTTGGGCGCTGTTCCTGCAGGAAATGTTTCGCCATGGCGCGAGTCTTTTCCCGACCACCTACGGGCAGCCCTACGCGGACTACCCCGGCACGGCGACGTTCTTCAGTTTTGTATTCGCCACGATTTTCGGCGCACCTAACCACTTGGCCAATATTCTGCCCACGGCGCTCGCGTCTGCCGGGGTGGTGGCGCTGATCTACCGTCTGCTGGTGCCTTACGGTCGCAGCTGGGCGCTGCTTACCGTGCTGCTGACCTTGCTCACCACCCAGTTACTGGAAAAGTCGCGCTCGGTCTGCCTGGATCAGATGGTGGCGCTGTTATGTGTAGGCGGTTTCTACCTGCTGCACACGGGTGAGCGCCTCGGCTCGCGGTTGCGCCAGCTTGCGGTGTTTCCGCTGTTCATCCTGGGCTTTGCGATTCGCGGGCCATTGGGGCTGATCGAGGTCTGCGGCGTGGTGTGCGTGTATTGGGCGCTGGGCCGCCCTGGGGCGCGGGTAAGGCAGGTGCTGATCCACGGCATCGTCGGGCTGGTGTTGCTGGCGGCTTGCTGGTGGTTGCTGGTCAAGTTGGCGCGGTTCAGCGGCGGCGATAGCTTTGCCGATGAAGTCTTCAAGATGCAAGTGGGCGGGCGCCTGGATGAAACCGGCGAGCCGTTCTATTTTTACTTCCAGTTGAGTTTGTACCGCTATTTCCCGGTGGTGCCCTTGGCGTTGGCCACAATGGTCGCGCTGCGCCATCGCTGGTCCGAGCGATTTGATGAGACTGTGCAGCTTGTCGTGCGGCTCGGTGCCTGCGGCTTGATGATTTTGCTTGGGTTGTCGTTGCCGCACTTCAAGCGTGCCTATTACATCCTGCCAATGGTGCCGATGTTTGCCGCTGTCGCCGCCTATGGGCTGCTCCAGGCGCAAAACTGGCTGGTTGGCGTGCGCCGATGCTACGAGGGGCTCGTCGTGGTGCTGCCGGCGCTGTGCGTGGTGGTGGTGTTTGTCTGTCGGCACAGCTGGCAGAAACACGGGTATTGGCCTGAGGTGTCGTTGCCGTTGTTGATTGGCGCGCTGCTGGCGTTACAGGTGGCGGCGTGGATCGCCTGGCGCCGGGCAGGCCGGCTGGTGTGGCTGAGTGCAGGTGCGCTGCTGGCGCAGTGGCTGGTGCTGGTAACCGTCGTGGAGCCTGCGAAGGACTTGCAGTTCGACACCCGGCAATTTGTCAGCCACGTGGAAGCACTGCGCGTGTCGGAGCCTGGGCCGCTGGTGTTTGTGAACCTCGGCAAGGACACCTGGGCGGTGCGTTACATGATGAACCTTGAGCATGACGAGCAGCCGTTATTTGTCAGCGCTGCCGAAACTCAGCGGTTGGCCGCGTTGCCTCGCCCGTCATGGGTGATCGTGGCGCGCAAGGAAACCGCGCTGTTGAAGGGAACGCCCCTGGAGCATCTGGCTCCAAGCTTTCAAGGGCGTTTGAATGACAACCCGTTGATGGTGTTTTTGCTGAACTGAATCAGCTACTTGCTGTATGTTCGCCGACCGGGTGACCAATTGGTCACGTCAATGCGCCGTTTTTAGTAACTGCCGTACTGGAAGCATTATGGATATGACGAAAAAGGACTTTAAGCGGCCCGGCTGTGGCCACGTGATCGGGCGCTCCCGATTTGGCCGGCTGAGCATCTGCTTTGATGGCGGTTGCAGCTACCCCGCGATGATCAACGTGCTCAGGGCGGTCTTCAAGCGCTACGGGCGTCTGGTGCGCTTTGGCGAGCAGCTGTCGGCGCAGGGCTGGATTGATCGGGTGGAGGAGCGCGGCTACCAAATCTCCGATCAGGAGCGGGTGGCGGTGTTTACCTTGATGTGGGATCGGGAGTAGTTCGCGCTGCTGGGGTGATGCTGAATCGCCTCAGGGCATCTATAAATCCCAGCCAACAAAAAACCCGCACTAGGCGGGTTTCTTGGGTGCTTTCAGGTGTGCTTGGCATCACCTGAAAACGAAAGGTGGTGCCCAGAGACGGAATCGAACCGCCGACACGGGGATTTTCAATCCCCTGCTCTACCGACTGAGCTATCTGGGCAACGGGGCGCATTAAACGGGTTTTTCAGGGGGTCGTCAAGCAAGTTTTCAAAAAATATTTAATTATTACCGTCGCTTACGTGCAGAACCCGATTTTTGATCAATTATTGAGCAGGCGGCACGTAACCGTCAGCCTTGGCGTATTCCTCGCCGGAAAAGAACTTATCCATCTCGCCCGACAGGTATTTGCGGTCTTCGGCGTTCATCATGTTCAGGCGCTTTTCGTTGATCAGCAGGGTCTGGTGTTTAAGCCAGTCGCCCCATGCCTGAGCGGAGATATGGTCGAAAATGTCCTGGCCCTTGGCGCCCGGATATGGAGGGCGTTCCAGGCCTGGCAATTCTTCTTTGTACTTGCGGCACATTACGGTGCGGGTCATGACGACACTCCTGCATTCAATACGTCGGCCGCGCGCTTCAGCAGTTTCTTGACCGGGGCGGCAAGGCCCAGGCGCGGCGGGGTGGCGAGGTTATACCAGAGCCAGTCGGCCTCGGCCACGTGATGGGCGGATTCCTCGACCTGCACCAGCCAGGGTTCGATGGTCAGCTGGAAGTGGCTGAAGGTGTGGATCAGCCCTGGCAGTTCCTGCGGCGTGCCCAGTTCGAGCGCGTGCTGGTTGGCCAGGTGTTCCAGGTCGGTGAGGTCGTCCAGCTCCGGCAAACTCCACAAACCGCCCCACAGGCCCGTGGAAGGGCGGCGGTAAAGCAGGATCGCGCCCTCGGTATTCGCCAGCAGCGGCATCAGCGTGCGCTTCTGCGGGATGGTCTTGCGCGGCTTGGGAATCGGGTAGCGCGTCTCCAGGCCGAGCATGTGGGCTTCGCAGCCTTTTTCCAGCGGGCACAACAGGCAGCTGGGTTTGCTGCGCGTGCAGAGGGTGGCGCCCATGTCCATCATCGCCTGGGTGTAGGCGTTGACGCGGTCATGCGGCGTGAAGCGCTCTGCGGTGGCCCATAGCTGCTTGGCGACCTTGGGTTCGCCTGGGTAGCCTTCCTGCGCGGTAAAGCGTGCCAGCACGCGTTTGACGTTGCCGTCGAGGATCGGCGCGCGCAGGCCCATGCTCAAGCTGGCAATCGCGCCGGCGGTGGACAGGCCGATGCCGGGCAGCTCGGTGAGCTTTTCGACGTCCCTGGGAAACTCGCCGCCATACTCGGCGACAACGATCTTCGCGGTCTTCTGCAGGTTGCGCGCCCTGGTGTAGTAACCCAGGCCGGTCCACAGGTGCAGCACTTCGTCTTCCGGTGCAGCGGCCAGGGCCTCGACCGTTGGCAATGACGCCATGAAACGGTCGAAGTAATTGAGCACGGTGCTCACCTGTGTCTGCTGCAGCATGATCTCCGAGACCCACACCCGGTAAGGCGTAATGCCCTGTTGCCAGGGCAGGTCATGGCGCCCATGGCGGTCGTACCAGTTGAGTACGGCCTCTGAAAACTGCTCGTTTCTCATCGTTTGAACAGGCCTTTCAACGCATCTTTCAACTGCGGGTTAACCTTGTCGAGTTTCTCTTCCAGCTTTTCACTGAGCTTGTTGCCCGCCGCCTTGATGGCGACCTGGGTCAGGCCATCCTTGTCCAGCCGGCAGGCCTTGGCGCCGAGCTCCAGCGGACCACGGCAGCGCAGCGGCACTTCGATGTTCTGAAAGTTGGCGCCGACCTGGCAGGCCGGGTCCGGCGTGTCGCGCTGGTCGCCTTCGACGATGATGCCGACGCGGTAGTCCATGCCCAGCACGCGCAGGTCGACGTCGCCGTTGCCATTCACCGTCAGCCCTGGAATACGCACTTTCAGGTCAGGGTTACTGGCCACGCCATTGCGCAAGGTCAGGTTGCCGCGCAGTTCCTGGAACGGCGTGTCCTTGCCTTGCGGCGTAGTGCTCAAGGTTTTGCGGTTGAGCAGGGCAATACCGGTGCACAGCTGTTGCTCCAGGTTGGCGTTGAGCAGCACGCCGTTGTTGATTACGAAGCTGGCGGTGCCGTTGAGGCTGTCGATCAGCGCCTTTTGGCTGTTGCCACGGCCGCTGAGATTGCTGTCGAGGGTGAGCTGGCCCTTTACCGGAGGCGTTTGCCCCTGGGCCTGCAGGATGCGTTCGACCGGCACTTGCTTGATATGGCTTTGCAGCGCCAGTACCGGGATGTCCTGGCGCACATCGAGGCTGCCATTGGCCTGGAACGTACCGTTGTAGAGGCCGCCGCTCAGGGTATCGAGCTTGAGTTGGCCGTCGATGCCGGAGGCCTTCAGTGCGGCGTTCTGGATCGGTAGTTTGCTCAGGGTCAGTTGGCCGAAGGCGAGGTCGGCATTCACGTCCAGGCTGCGCAGGCGCGTCAGCGGCAGCAGCTTGTCTGTGCTCCACGCGCCTTTGGTCGGTGCATCGGGCAGCGGTGTGGTGCCACCGGCGGCCATCGCGCCGGCTTCGCTGTTCTGCACTTCGGCCTGGCGTGCGGCGGTGGCGCCTTTGGCGGATTCGGATTTGGCCGGCAGGTAGTTGTCGGCGTTGAAGGTGTCGCCCTTGAGCTGGACCCGCAGCGACTGTTTGGCAAAGTCGTCCACCGCAACGCGACCGGTGAAGGTGCTGCCGTCGAGTTTCAGGTTCAGGTCTTCCAGCGCCACGCTGGTTGGCGTGCCTTTGAGGCGGCTGACCAGTTCGACCTTGCTCAGACTGCCGTCGGCCATCAGCGGCAGCGGATGGCCGACGCTGTCGAGGAACTTGGCCAGGTCAAACTGGGCGATGGACAGGGCGCCGCTGAGTTGCGGGGTTTTGTCCAGGTCGTTGACCTTCAGCTCGCCCAGGGCGCGCAGTTGGTTGGCGGAGAGTTTCAGGTTGGTCCATTCGGCGATGTTCGCCGCCTGGTCCACCAGGAGCTGGCCCTGGGTGGAGAAGGTCACGGTCTTGCCTTGCAGCGGCTCGCCCGTGGCTTCGCCGCTGATTTTCATGTCTTCGAACTGGTAGCGCTTGAGGGCGCGCTGGATGCGCAGGTTGCCGTTGAGTTCGGTCTTGACGCGCATCACCGGCTGGTTGCTGCCGAAAAACGCAGTGAGCTTTACCGGGATGCTCGCGCCTTCGTGCACGGCGCCGGCGCTCAACTGGATGCTTTCGGCGCTGAATTGCTTGCCGGTCTGTTCATCGTTGTATTCGACGCGGGCGTTGTTGACGGTCAGGCTGTCGATATCCAGGCGAATCGGCTTGGCGGGTTTTTCCGGCTCGGTCTCGGCCGGTTGTTCCGCCGGGGCTGGGGTGCCGGTAGTGGTCGCCACGGTCACGTTCTTGCCGATGTCTTCCCAGTTGCCATGCCCTTGCTTGTCACGGTTGAGGCGCAGGTTCAGGCCTTCGACCCGCACGTCGCTCATCTGCACTTCGCGGCGCAGCAGCGGCAGCACGCGCACCGACAGGCCGAGCATCTGCAGATCGGCGAACGGTTGGGTCGGGTTGGTCAGGGTCGCAACGCTGGCCTCGTGCAGTTCAAGACCGAGCCAGGGGAACAGGCTCCACCCGATGTCGCCATTGAGCGTCAGCTCGATGTGGGCCTTGTCGCGGGCAATCTGGCGAATCTCGTCTTTATAGTCGTTGGGATCGAAGAGATGGGTCAGGGCAAAGCCTAGAGCCACAATGATCAGCAACAGCCCGAGGAGTACCAGACCCAGGATTTTGCCGAACGCTTTCATGGGCGAGTCCTTGTATGTCGATTTCAAAATTTAGCCGCAGAGTATAACGCCCGACGGCCTGCGTCAGGTCGCGCATCGTTACATTGTATCCAGCCCCTGGAAAACAGGATTTTGGCGCCAAATAAAACGATTTTCCTGAAAAGGTGATATCAGTTTGGTTTTTCTGTCACTCACAGGTGCTAATCTGCGCAGGTTCGTCTGCCTTCTGCGACACAACGTCGCGCTCAAATGGAGCTTTACTCAACAACAACGGCTAACGCTTTGCGTGCAAAGCCGAGGGAGAGAGCGCCTGACGGACACATACTAACAACTGGGGGAAACACCAATGAGCACTAGCACTGTGGCCGGCAATACTGCCGCACAGCCTGCGTTCCTGTCCAAGGAGCGCATTATCGCCAAGCCCGGGTTCAACCGTTGGCTGGTTCCACCGGCCGCCTTGGCCATCCACCTGTGCATCGGCATGGCCTATGGTTTTTCGGTGTTCTGGTTGCCGCTGTCCAAGGCGCTGGGTATCACCAAACCGGTCGCCTGCGCGCCGGACATGGGCTTTATCGCCCAGGTCTTCTCGTCGCAATGTGACTGGCCCATCTCCATGCTGGGCTGGATCTACACCCTGTTCTTCATCTTCCTGGGCTGCTCGGCGGCGATCTGGGGCGGCTGGCTGGAACATGCCGGGCCACGCAAGGCTGGCGTTGTGTCGGCGCTGTGCTGGTGTGGCGGCTTGCTGATCTCGGCGTTGGGCATCTATACCCACCAGATCTGGCTGATGTGGATCGGCTCCGGGGTCATTGGTGGTATCGGCCTGGGCCTGGGCTATATCTCGCCCGTGTCGACCCTGATCAAGTGGTTCCCGGACAAGCGTGGCATGGCCACCGGCATGGCGATCATGGGCTTCGGCGGCGGCGCGATGGTAGGTGCACCGTTGGCCACCGCGCTGATGAGCCACTTTGCGACACCGACCAGCGTGGGCGTGTGGCAGAGCTTTGTGGTGATGGCGGCGATTTACTTCGTGTTCATGATCGCCGGCGCACTGCTGTACCGCGTTCCACCGACCGGCTGGAAGCCTGAGGGCTGGACGGCGCCGGCGAAAAAAGCCAGCAACTCGATGATCACTCACCGTCACGTGCATGTGAACGTGGCGTGGAAAACCCCGCAATTCCGCCTGGTCTGGCTGGTGCTGTGCCTGAACGTGTCCGCCGGTATCGGCATCCTCGGCATGGCTTCGCCGCTGCTGCAGGAAGTGTTCGGCGGCAAGTTGCTGGGTGTGGACGTACCGTTCGGTCAACTGGATGCCGGTCAACTGGCTTCCATTGCAGCCATCGCGGCAGGCTTCACCGGTCTGTTGAGCCTGTTCAACATTGGCGGTCGGTTCTTCTGGGCGTCGTTCTCCGACTACCTGGGCCGTAAAAACACCTATTTCGTGTTCTTCGCCCTGGGCTTTGCCCTGTACGCGCTGATCCCGAACCTGGGGCACCTGGGCAACGTGGCGCTGTTTGTGGCGGCGTTCTGCATCATCCTGTCGATGTACGGCGGTGGTTTCGCGACCGTTCCGGCTTACCTGGCCGACCTGTTCGGTACCCAGATGGTCGGTGCGATCCACGGTCGCTTGCTGACTGCCTGGGCCGCGGCTGGCGTGTTGGGCCCGGTGCTGGTGAACTACCTGCGTGAGTACCAGCTGAGCATCGGCGTGGAACGCGCCGCAGCCTACGACATTACCTTGTATATCCTCGCCGGCCTGCTGGTGTTGGGTTTCATCTGCAACCTGCTGGTTCGTCCAGTGGCCGACAAGTACTTCATGACCGACGCCGAACTGGCCGCCGAGCAGGCGCTGGGTCATGACAAAGGTACTGACGCGTCTACTTCGCTGGAGTGGAAAGCCTCGTCGGGCAGCGTGCCGGTAGCGATCGCGGCCTGGCTGGTAGTGGGTATTCCGTTGGCGTGGGGTGTGTGGGTGACCCTGCAGAAGACGGCGGTACTGTTCCACTAACACCGCGTAAACCTTGTGGCGGGCCTGTGTGGGAGCGGGCTTGCTCGCGAAGTCGATGGATCAGTCAGCACATGTATTGGCTGACCTAACGCCTTCGCGAGCAACCCCGCTCCCACACAAAGCGGCTCCCACACTTGTACTGACATGTCTATCCCCGACACTCCATCAGTCTTATCCCCTCCGATGTTTCTGTTTAGCGCCCGCGCCCCTATAATGGCTGCCTTTTTCGCCCAATGATTTTGCGGAGTTGGTGATGGCCGAACGTATGGCGTCCGTCGAGCGCGACACTCTGGAAACCCAGATCAAAGCCTCGATCAACCTGGATGGCACCGGAAAGGCCCGATTTGATATCGGTGTACCTTTTCTTGAGCACATGCTGGACCAGATCGCCCGTCACGGGCTGATCGACCTGGATATCGTCAGCAAGGGCGACCTGCATATCGACGACCACCACACGGTGGAAGACGTCGGTATCACGTTGGGCCAGGCATTTGCCAAGGCCATCGGCGACAAAAAAGGCATCCGTCGCTACGGCCACGCTTATGTCCCGCTGGACGAAGCGCTGTCGCGTGTGGTCATCGACTTCTCCGGCCGCCCAGGCCTGCAGATGCACGTGCCCTACACCCGCGCCACCGTGGGCGGCTTTGACGTCGACCTGTTCCAGGAATTTTTCCAGGGTTTCGTCAACCACGCACTGGTCAGCCTGCACATCGACAACCTGCGCGGCACCAACACCCACCACCAGATCGAAACCGTGTTCAAGGCTTTTGGCCGCGCGCTGCGCATGGCCGTGGAGCTGGATGACCGCATGGCCGGGCAAATGCCCTCGACCAAGGGCGTTCTGTAATGCAGACGGTCGCGGTTATCGATTACGGCATGGGTAACCTGCACTCGGTGGCCAAGGCCCTCGAGCACGTAGGCGCCGGCAAGGTGCTGATCACCAGCGATGCCAACGTGATTCGCGAAGCCGACCGCGTGGTGTTCCCGGGCGTTGGCGCGATTCGCGATTGCATGGCCGAGATCCGCCGCCTGGGCTTTGACAGCCTGGTGCGCGAAGTCAGCCAGGACCGCCCGTTTCTGGGGATCTGCGTGGGCATGCAAGCCTTGCTCGACAGCAGTGAAGAAAACGACGGCGTCGACTGCATCGGCTTGTTTCCAGGCCAGGTGAAGTTCTTCGGCAAAGACCTGCATGAAGACGGCGAGCACTTGAAAGTGCCGCATATGGGCTGGAACGAAGTTCGTCAGGCCGTGGATCACCCGCTGTGGCATGAAGTGCCGGACATGGCGCGCTTCTACTTCGTGCACAGCTACTACATCGCCGCCGGTAAACCGGGCCAGGTGGTGGGTGGCGGGCACTACGGCGTCGACTTTGCCGCAGCGCTGGCCGAAGGTTCGCGGTTTGCCGTGCAGTTCCACCCGGAGAAGAGCCATACCCATGGCCTGCAATTGCTGCAGAACTTCGCCGCCTGGGATGGTCGCTGGTAAATGGCCAAGAAGCCGAAGTTGCCGATCCTGAACCTCACGCCTGAGCAGGAAAGTGAGGCTACCCTCAAGATCAAGCGCTTCATGGAAGACCGCTTCG
This sequence comes from Pseudomonas sp., assembly GCF_049590575.1. Taxonomy (GTDB): domain Bacteria; phylum Pseudomonadota; class Gammaproteobacteria; order Pseudomonadales; family Pseudomonadaceae; genus Aquipseudomonas. The sequence goes on along the minus strand of NZ_JBAWDE010000411.1, from coordinate 12,129 downwards.
AGCTCAAGTTGGGCTCGTTCGAGGTCGCCGAGATTCTTGAACTGTTCACCACCGAAGTGGCGCCGCACTATTACAACAGGGCGATTTTCGACACGCAGACGCTCCTTAAAGAAAGGTTCGAAAGCATCGAAAGCGACCTGTGGTCGCTTGAGAAACCCTGATCTCCCAAGCTTTGCTGACTATCGAATAAGGTTTTCCAGATGCTGATTATCCCCGCTATCGATCTCAAGGACGGCGCGTGTGTACGCCTGCGCCAGGGCCGTATGGAAGATTCCACGGTGTTCTCCGATGACCCGGTGAGCATGGCTGCCAAATGGGTGGAAGGGGGCTGCCGTCGTCTGCATCTGGTGGACTTGAACGGCGCCTTCGAAGGCCAGCCGGTGAACGGCGAAGTGGTCACCGCGATCGCCAAGCGCTACCCGAACCTGCCGATCCAGATCGGTGGCGGCATTCGCTCGCTGGAAACCATCGAGCACTACGTCAAGGCCGGCGTGAGCTACGTGATCATCGGCACCAAGGCCGTGAAAGACCCGGCCTTTGTCGCTGAAGCCTGCCGCGCGTTCCCTGGCAAGGTGATCGTTGGCCTGGATGCCAAGGACGGTTTCGTCGCCACCGACGGCTGGGCTGAAATCAGCACCGTGCAGGTGATCGACCTGGCCAAGCAGTTCGAAGCCGACGGCGTGTCTGCCATCGTTTATACCGACATCGCCAAAGACGGCATGATGCAAGGCTGTAACGTGCCGTTCACCGCTGCGCTGGCCGCGGCGACCAAAATCCCGGTGATCGCCTCCGGTGGTATCCACAACCTGGGCGACATCAAGTCGCTGCTGGACGCCAAGGCCCCAGGGATCATCGGCGCCATCACCGGCCGCGCGATCTACGAAGGCACTTTGGATGTTGCAGAAGCCCAGGCTTACTGCGATGCCTACAACGGCTGAGGACTGACCATGGCGCTGGCCAAACGCATCATCCCTTGCCTGGACGTCGACAACGGTCGCGTGGTCAAGGGCGTCAAGTTCGAGAACATCCGTGATGCCGGCGACCCGGTGGAAATAGCGCGTCGCTACGATGAGCAAGGTGCCGACGAGATTACCTTTCTCGACATCACCGCCAGCGTCGACGGCCGCGACACCACGCTGCATACCGTCGAGCGCATGGCCAGCCAGGTGTTTATCCCGCTGACCGTGGGCGGTGGTGTGCGCACCGTGCAAGACATCCGCAACCTGCTCAATGCCGGCGCGGACAAGGTCTCGATCAACACCGCTGCAGTGTTCAACCCGGAGTTTGTCGGCGAAGCCGCGCAGCACTTCGGTTCGCAGTGCATCGTGGTCGCCATCGACGCCAAGAAAGTCTCCGGGCCGGGCGAAACCCCGCGTTGGGAGATCTTCACCCACGGCGGCCGCAAGCCTACCGGCCTGGACGCAGTGGAGTGGGCGATGAAGATGGAAGCCCTGGGCGCCGGTGAAATCCTGCTGACCAGCATGGATCAGGACGGCATGAAAAACGGCTTCGACCTGGGCGTGACCCGCGCCATCAGCGATGCGCTGGGCATTCCGGTGATCGCGTCCGGTGGCGTCGGCAACTTGCAGCACCTGGCCGACGGCGTGATCGAAGGCCACGCCAGCGCGGTGCTGGCGGCGAGCATTTTCCACTTTGGCGAATACACGGTTCCCGAGGCCAAGGCCTACATGGCGGCGCGCGGTATCGTCGTTCGCTAAACGCTGCTGGACACCATGGCAGGCACGCGGCACTCTCTGCGCTTGCCATGGATCCCGGTAGCCTACATGTTCAAGACCCTGCTGCTTGCCCTCGCCAGTACCTCCTTGCTGTTGGCAGCTTCGGCCCGCGCCGAGGAGCCGTCTGACGCCGCCCTGGTGTTGCTGACGGAAAATTTTCCGCCTTACAACATGGCGAAAAACGGCAAGAACTTCGCCAAGGAAGAGAACATCGAAGGCATCGCGGTGGACATCGTCCGCGAAACCTTCAAGCGCGCCGGCATTTCCTACAACCTCACCCTGCGTTTTCCCTGGGAGCGAATCTACAAACTCGCCCTGGAAAAACCTGGCTACGGCGTATTCGTGATGGCGCGCCTGCCGGACCGCGAAGCGCTGTTCAAATGGGTCGGCCCCATCGGCCCGGATGACTGGGTGCTGCTGGCCAAGGCCGACAGCAAGATTCAGCTGGATGACCTGGAACACGCACGACGCTACAAGATCGGCGCCTATAAAGGCGACGCCATCGCCGAAACCCTTGAGAAACAGGGGCTCAACCCATTGGTGGTGCTGCGTGACCAGGACAATGCGCAAAAGCTGATGGATGGTCAGATCGACCTGTGGGCCACCGGCGACCCGGCGGGCCGCTATCTGGCACGCCAGGTCGGGGTGACCGGGCTCAAGACCGTGCTGCGCTTCAACAGCGCCGAGTTGTACCTGGCGCTGAACAAAAACGTGCCGGACGAAGTTGTGTCCAGGCTTCAGGCGGCGCTGGATCAGTTACGAGACGAAGGAGTCGTCGTCGAAATCGTCAATCGTTATCTCTAGATCAGGGTCACCTTGAGGCGGTTCCATCGGCGGCTGCGGTGGTGGTGCTGTGGGCCCTTCATCACGCGTGACAGGGGTGGAGGCGGGATATTCGCTCACGTAGACATTGTCACCGTTGGCGTAAGTGGCGGTGCCAGCTACTTGGCTGCCATCTGCACGCAGCAAGCGGAAATCACTCTGAATAATGTAGGCCGCGACCGCTTTGTTTGCCGGTACATAACTGATGATTTCCAGCTCCGATGGTTGGCTCCAGCCCTTCGCCGAGCGCTGGCAATGGGTGAAGCCCGGGCTCAGGTGAGCCGAAAAGCCCAATTCGAATGCACGGTTATCGTCCGGCCATTCACAGCAAAGCCGAATGCCGGTAGTGGCGGCCAGCGCCTTGGATTGCTCTCCTGTCTCGCCTTTGGTGCTGGTCCATATGAAGGGTTGGCTGGCGCTTGTCTGGTTATGCCCAAAGCCCACAAACAAGTAGCTATCGCTTCTTTCCAGACGATAGGTCGGGCAGGTCGTGAGCTGTTCAGCGGCGCCGAGGTTGGGATCTTTCACGGTGAACCAAGGCAGTTGGCACACTTGGGGCTGCTCCAGCGCATGCAGCGCGGCAGGCGGTTCGTAACTGGAGAGCTGGGGCGGCGGCGGCAATTCATTGAGTTCGATGGCCAGCGGCAGGCACAGTGAATAGGCGGTGGCTGTGGGCCTTGCGAAGCTAGCGTTGCCGATAAAGGTGCCAGGGGCGAGGTTGATGGTCCCCGGTGCTGCGTCGGCGGGTGTGATGGTCCAGGCGCTGAAGTCCATGGGCGCACCGCTGCCCTTGTCATTCCAGATCGATTTACCGGTCTGCGCAGCCATCACCAGATCAGCGCGCACGCAGCGCAGTGCGTTGCGTGAAGGTTTGTCGTAGCCCACACCGCATACCAGTCCCAGCGCCACATAGCCTTGCGGTGGCAGCGCGCGCCAAATCGAGACATCGGTGCGTGCGCCCGAGCCGGCATCTTTCCAGACCAGTTCGAAATCTTCGGGTGAGCGCAGCGCAGTGCCGTCGACCCTGTTGATGTCGCTGACCACGGCGACGACCTTCTGCTGGTTGATGTTGCTATAGCTTGAGACTGCGATATCTCCCAGCGGGAAATAGTGGCTCAGAGCGTCGGACGAGGTGTCCGGTCGCCAAAAGCTGATGGGTTCATAGACGCCTGAGCCCCGGTCATTCCACATGGGGATAAACTCCGGGGTGAAGTTGATTAGCAGGTCTTTGTATTGCAGTGCGTTCATCGTGCAGATCCTGATGACGGGAGTGGGGGCGCTGAAGTCAATCAGCGCGGTTTGAGTAGATCGGTGCGTAAGGTGGAGGGCTGGTCCGCCTGGTCGTAGGCGTACGTGCAAATTTTGTAGGGTTGGTCCCTAGCCGCAATAATTCGAACACTCTTGCCGTGGGCGCCCAGGCCGGGTGCGTCTTCGAGAGGATGGTCGTAGAGGTCCAGGCCGTCGTCGACAGCCTCGGTTTCCGGTGCGGGCAGAGGGTTGTAGTCAACCGGCCGCAGGCAGTCGGTGCTGGCCGCCGGTCCATATTTGTAGCTGTAGCGACTCATGAACGGCGGGGCCAGGTTCCAACTGATGAGGTAGCCCTGAAGCGCTCGGCGATCCAGCACGATCTCTACGTCCGGGGTTCGGGCGGGGCCGGGTTCGGCGAGTTCAACGGCCAGGGTCAGGGCGTTTTTCATCATGCCGGTCGTTACGGGCTGTGTCGCTGAATCGACGCCGACGATGCACAGCATATGCATCCCGGTTTGCGGGCCAATGGCGTCATTGATATGGGCATCAGTAGCGTCGATAGGGGCACTGTAGAGCGCCGGGTTTTCACACTCGATTGCACGCCGTGTGGTCTTGTAACGGTAGAAAGGCGTGTTGACGGCGAAGGTCAGATTCCAGCGCGGTGTGATATCCCGGCCTTTGCCACCGGGTTTCTTCACGAAATACTGCTGGATGGGGTCAGGGTTGCGAAACTCGATTGAGGTGGTCGGGTAGAGATTGCAGGTCTGGGCGTCAGCTTGCAGGACGCCATTGATAAAACATTCGTTGAGAAAGGTCACTGGGCTGCCGTAATGGGTATCGGCATGCCAGACCGGTTGCCCGGCGTGAATTTCACAGGGCGCTGCGCGTTGGCATTTGTTCTCCGCGAGCTGGCCGGAGGTGCTGGTACCGAGAATGCCGAACAGGCGGTTACCGTCTCGGGTCACCAAGGGCCCACCGAAACTGCCGTGTTGGATACCCTGGCATTGGTTTTTCATGGTCACGCGCCAGACAAACGGCTGTTCGACGGTCTCCTCGGAGCGCTGCTGGGTGCAGGCTGAAAGGTGCAGGGTGTCCCACTCAGGTGCTGTCAGGGCCAGGATGTGGTCACCGTCGGCGGGCACTTCCTGCGCCAACTTCAGTGGTTGGATACCGGCGGCAATCAGCGCAGATAACGGTGCCTCCAGTTCTATAATCGCAAGGTCTACGCCCTGGCTGCTGCCCCACTTGAGGGTTTTCAGGGGGAAGGTCTTGAGCTGTTCCAGCGTGTCATCAAAGTAGTTGAAGCTGATGCTGCCTTTGATCGGCAGGTCTTTCTGTACCGCGCCGTTGACCCGATGGATGCAATGGCTGCTGGTGATCACATAGGCCGGGCCGGCATTGCCCTGATCGTCGCGAGTATCGAGCAGGCTGGCGGTGCAGAGGGTCTGGGTGTCATTGCGGATACGGCCGATGCCGTTCCAGTGGCTGTGTTGCCGATTGGCGTTGGTGAGCATCCGTGGAGGCGCGGCATTTTCCAGTCCCTCGCCAAAATCCCTTGGGCTGCCCCAGAGCGCGAGGGGCAGCGTGGCGAGTAGTGCTATGAAAAGCGCTGGGCATGGCGTTTTCATGGTCATCCTTGGGTTGATGCGTGTCCGCGCAGAGGGTTCTGGGCGGCTGCCATGGGGCAGACGTCAACTATCGGATGATTGGTGCAGGGCAATGCGGTAGTTATTTAGCCGGAAGGTAGGTGCCGTTTTTTCCATGCCCGGGCATGGCCTGGTTGCTGCGCACGCTGATCATCAGCTTGATATCAATCCAGTCAATGCCCTGGGCCTTGAGCTTGGGCAGCTCGCGTTCCAGCACCGCGAGGGTCTGTGGATAAGGGTGGCCGATCATCACCACCGAGCCCTGTTTGTGCGCCAGCTTGATGGCGGTTTGCAGCTGGGTGGTGATTGCCGCCTCGGTGCGCTCGTCGTCGAGGAATACATCCCGCGAGACGTGGGCCAGGCCAATCTTCTGCGCCTCGGCGGCGGCGACGGTTTTCGCGCTGGTACGGCTGTCGACGAAGAATTTATTGCGCCTTTGCAGCTCGGCCATCAACCAGGCCATCGCTTGCGGCTGCGCGGTCATGCGGCTGCCCATGTGGTTGTTGATGCCGGCGGTGTAGGGCACGGCCTGGAAGGCTGCATCCAGGCGCTTGCCGAGCTCGTCGATGGGCAACTCGGGGTGCCAGGCGAACGGGCCGGTGGCCGGGTCCATGGGCATATGCAGGATCACGACCTTGCCGGCCTTGTGGGCTTCGCGGGCAAATTCGGCGGCGTGGGGGGTGTCGGGCATAATCGCCGTGGTCACTGGCCCAGGCAGGGCCAGCACCCGCCGATCCCGAGGCAGGTTTTGCCCGAGATCGTCGATGATCAGGGTCAGGTAGGCTTTATGCGGTTCGCTGGCAGGGACCGCGTGGACGACCCCTGCCAGGCTGCAGAGCACTGCGATAATCAGGGCAAAACGCATCTCAACGGCTGCGCGTGATGCTCAGGCCTTTAAGCAGGCTCAGCGCCTGGGCCAGTTGGTAATCGTCGTCCTGCGGCATCGGCTTGGCTTTGGCGCCGCTGCCGGTCGGCTGGTCGGCACCGCCGTTGCCATTGCCCAGGTGACCTTGCAGGTCGGCCTCTTTGTAATACTCGCTGTCGATCTCGTTGGTGATCTTGGCTTTGCGCACTTCGATGTCAGGCACGATGCCCTGGGCCTGGATCGAGCGGCCGTTCGGCGTGTAATACAGCGCGGTGGTGATCTTCAATGCGCGGTCGTTGTTCAGCGGCAGCACGGTTTGCACCGAGCCTTTGCCGAAGCTGGTAGTACCCATCAATACGCCGCGCTTCTGGTCCTGCAGGGCACCGGCGACGATTTCCGAGGCCGAGGCACTGCCGCCGTTGATCAGCACGGCCAGCGGCACGTTTTCGCTGAGGTCGTTACCAGTGGCCGAGAAGCGCAATTCGGAGTTGGCAATACGGCCCTTGGTGTACACGATCAGGCCCTTGGTGATGAAGTGGTCGACCACTTCCACCGCCGATTGCAGCACGCCGCCCGGGTTGTTGCGCAGATCGAGCACAATACCGCTGAGCTTCTTGCCGTTGTCTTTGCGCAGCTTGGCCAGGGCCTTGGCCACTTCGTCGCCGGTCTTGACCTGGAATTGGGTGATGCGGATGTACCCGTAGCCCGATTCCAACAGCTGGCTCTTGACGCTCTTGACGACGATGGTGGCCCGGGTCAGGGTCACGTCAAACGGGTTGCCGCCGTCGCGCACCAGGGTCAGGGTGATTTTCTGGCCGATCTTGCCGCGCATCTTGTCGACGGCTTCGGTCATGGTCTGGCCGCGGGTCGGCTGGCCGTTGATCTTGACGATAAAGTCGCCGGCCTGGATGCCGGCCTTGGATGCCGGGGTGTCGTCGATCGGCGAAACGACCTTGATGTTGCCGTCTTCGGCGCCCACTTCGATGCCCAGGCCGCCGAACTCACCGCTGGTGCTTTCCTGCAGCTCGGCGAAATCTTCCGGGCCCAGGTAGGCGGAGTGGGGGTCGAGGTTGCTGAGCATGCCCTTGATGGCATTTTCCAGCAGGGTCTTGTCGTCTACGGGTTCGACATACGCGGCCTTGATCCGGTCCATGACCTCGGCAAAGGTGCGCAACTCGTCCAGCGGCAACGGCGCCTTGGTGGTCGCGGCCGAAGCGGCAGGCGCAGCCGGGGCGGCCTGGTCGGCGAAAGCCAGCGGCGCACCGATCACCAGGGCGATCGTCAGGGCCAGCGAAGTGAGGCGGGACAAATGCAGCATGTCGAACGAACTCCTAATGTAGATGCGACCCTTATCCTTGGGTTCTGCACCATTGTGCAGGATCGCTCGGGCGACCCTGCTGACGAATAGCGAAGTACAGCGCCGGGGTGTCCTGGCCACCACTGTTACCGACAGTGGAGATGGATTCACCGGCTTTTACAACATCACCTGCCGACTTGAGTAATGTCTGATTGTGGCCATAAAGGCTCAAATAGCCATTACCGTGGTCAAGAATCACCAACAAGCCGGCGCCGCGCAGCCAATCGGCAAACACCACACGCCCGCCATGTACGGCGTGAACCTGGCTGCCGGCGGAGGCGCTGATCATCACCCCGTCCCACTTGGCGCGAGTGTCATCGCCACGGGTTTCACCGAAGCGTGCCAGTAATCGACCATCAACTGGCCATGGAAGTTTGCCGCGGGCTGAAGCAAAAGGCCCACCGAACGACTCGCCGGCGCTGGAAACCAGCGGCCCAGGCGCTGCATGCGCCGGTTTACGCGGCGCCGGGGCATCGGTAGTGGCTGCCAGTTCGGCCTCACGCTGGCGCTTTTTTTCGGCTTCCTGCTGGGCGATCAGCGCTTTCTGCCGCGCTTCTTCAGCCTCGCGTGCCTGGCGGGCCAGGGTTTCTTCGATGGTTTTGAGCACTTTGGCCAGGTCGGCCTGGTCTTGCTCGCGAGCCTGCAGCTTGGCGTCGCGGGCCTTCACGTCGTCATTGAGCTTGGCCAGGGCCAGCTGGCGCTCCTTGCGAACCTTGTCCAGCTCGTTGCGCTGGGTGTCGAGGGCGCTTTTCTGGTCTTGCAGTTGCGATTGCTGGTTAGCGATTTCCTGTTCGACGTTGACCAGCTGGCGCAGGGTCTCGTTGAAGCTTTTCAGCTGCTCCAGGCGGGCCTTGCTCAGGTAGTCGTAGTAGGTCAGGGTGCGCGCGAATTTTTCCGGGTTCTGCTGGTTCAGCAGCAGCTTGAGGTACTCCTGGCGGCCGCTCTGGTAAGCGGCGCGGGCCTGGATCGCGATCAGGCGTTGCTGTTCAACGCGTGCGCTCTGGAGTTTTTTTTTCTCAGCGTCGAGTCGCTCCAGTTCCGACTCGCTCTTCTTTAATTCTTTTTGTAGCTCCTGGACCTGCTTCTCGAGCTTGCCCATTTCGGTTTCCGTGCCGCGCAGGTCTTTCTGCACCCCGGATTTTTCTTCCTGGAGCTTGCCGAGCAGCTTTTTCAGCTCGGTAATGTCCTGACGCGTAGCGTCCAACTGTTGTTGGGTTTGTGCGCGCTCGTCGGCAAACGCCGGTTGGAGCAAGCAGACAAGAGCAAGGGTAATCAAGGCGCGAAGCATAGAGGCGGGCGACACCAGGGAAATGGACGGCCTAGTATGCCCGCCAAGCGTCGCAAAAAAAACGCCCAATTCGGGCTGGAAGGCAAGATAGGTGCCGAGTGGCGGTGGTATGGCAAAAAGATATCTACCAAACGGCGAAGGTCAAATGTGGGAGGGGGCTTGCCCCCGATAGCGGTGTGTCAGCCACCTATGTGTCGGCTGGCCCACCGTAATCGGGGGCAAGCCCCCTCCCACACACGCTTCGGTCAAACCAGAATCGAAGTCCCGGTCATCTCCTTCGGCTTCTCTAGCCCCATCAGCATCAGCATGGTTGGCGCGACATCTGCCAGTACGCCGCCTTCACGCACCTTGAAGTCGCGCTTGCCGACGTAGATGAACGGCACCGGCTCAGTGGTGTGGGCGGTATGGGCCTGGCCGGTGGATTCGTCGGACATCTGCTCGCAGTTGCCGTGGTCGGCGGTGATCAGCGCTTCGCCGCCGACTTTTTCCAGGGCGTCGACGATGCGGCCCACGCACAGGTCCAGGCATTCCACGGCCTTGGTGGCCGCTTCCAGGTTGCCGCTGTGGCCGACCATGTCGCCGTTGGCGTAGTTGACCACGATCACGTCATAACGCTGGTGGTCGATGGCGTCGACGATCTTGTCGGTGACTTCCGGCGCGCTCATTTCCGGCTGCAGGTCGTAGGTGGCGACTTTGGGCGATGGGATCAGGATGCGCTCTTCGCCTGGGAACGGTTCTTCGCGCCCGCCGGAGAAGAAGAAGGTCACGTGGGCGTATTTTTCGGTTTCGGCGATGCGCAGCTGGGTTTTGCCATTCTTGGCCAGGTAGTCGCCCAGCACGTTTTCCAGGCTGCCCGGGGCAAAGGCCGACGGGGCCGGGATGTTGGCGGCATAGTGGGTGAGCATCACGAATTCAGTCTTCGGCCGGCGCGCGCGTTCGAAGTCTTTGAACCCCTCGTCGACAAACACATGGCTCAGCTCGCGGGCACGGTCGGCGCGGAAGTTCATGAACACCACGGCGTCGCCGTCTTCGACCTTCACCGGCTCTCCGATGGTGGTGGCTTTGACGAATTCATCGCTCTCGCCGCGCGCGTAGGCAGCCTCCAGGCCTTCCTGGGCGGTGGCAGCGTTGAATTGCGCCTGGCCGTCGACGATCAGGTTGTACGCTTGGGATACTCGGTCCCAGCGGTTGTCGCGGTCCATGGCGAAGTAACGGCCGACCAGGCTGGCGATGCGGCCTTTGCCCAGCGCGGCGAAAGTGGCGTCCAGCAGTTCGATGGACGATTGCGCGCTTTTGGGCGGCGTGTCGCGACCGTCGAGGAAGGCGTGCAGGTAGATTTTGTCGGCGCCGCGCTTGAAGGCCAGCTCGGCCATGGCGACCAGGTGGTCCTGGTGGCTGTGTACGCCGCCGTCCGACAGCAGGCCCATGAAGTGCACGGCCTTACCGGCGGCCACGGCTTTATCCACCGCGGCGCAGATGGCCGGGTTCTCGAAAAAGTCGCCATCGCGGATCGATTTGGTCACGCGGGTGAAGTCTTGATAGACCACTCGTCCGGCGCCGAGATTCATATGGCCGACTTCCGAGTTGCCCATTTGGCCGTCCGGCAGGCCTACGTCCATGCCCGAACCGGAGATCAGACCGTTGGGTACGGTGGCGGCCAGGCGGTCGAGCACCGGCTTCTTGGCCGCGTACACCGCGTTGTCGTGGTGGCTTTCACTGTGTCCGAAGCCATCGAGAATTATCAGGACCAAAGGTTTAGGCGTAGTAGTCATAGATCCTCTCGCGGCGGTAATAAAGGAAGACAATTGAAAAGGGAGTGGCAGTTTAAAGCGAAGTTCCAGCGACGTCACCGCTTTACGGGGGTTGGCCCCCCCTGACGGCTGTGTATACTTACCGCCATTTTAACGCCCTGGAACCTCCTTGATGGTTGATCACCTGATTGCATTTGCCACTGCCCACTACCTGCTCGTGGGTGCCTTCGTCATCCTGCTGGCGCTGCTGATCGCTCACGAGATGAGCCGCGGTGGCCGCAGCCTGAGCACGTCGGAGCTGACCGCGCTGGTCAACAAGGATGAGGCCGTTGTGGTGGACATCCGCCCGGCCAAGGATTTTGCCGCCGGCCATATCGTCGGTGCTTTGAATATTCCGCAGGACAAGCTGATCGCACGCCTGGCCGAGCTGGAAAAATACAAGGCCAAGACCATCATCCTGGTCGACGCCCAGGGCCAGCACGCCGGCACTCATGCCCGCGAAATGCTCAAGACCGGTTTCACCGCCGCCAAACTGTCCGGCGGTATCGGCAGCTGGAAGGCCGATAACCTGCCGCTGGTGAAGTGATATGAGCCAGGTTGTCGTGTATTCCAGCGATTGGTGCCCTTACTGCATGCGGGCCAAGGCCCTGCTTGAGAAAAAGGGCGTTGCCTTCGAAGAGATCAAGGTCGACGGCAAACCCCAGGTGCGCGCCGACATGGCCCAGAAAGCGGGGCGCACGTCTGTGCCGCAGATCTGGATCGGCGCCAAGCACATCGGTGGTTGCGACGACCTGTTCGCCCTGGAGCGCGCCGGTAAACTCGATGCGCTGCTGCTCGTCTGACTCCTAAACCCTAAAAGACCCCAAGATCAAGAAGGATCTGCGATGACTGACCAACAGAACACCGAAGCAGCAGAAGCCCAGCCACAATTCTCGTTGCAGCGGATCTACGTGCGTGACCTGTCGTTCGAAGCGCCGAAAAGCCCGGCGATCTTCCGCCAGGAATGGACCCCAAGCGTTGCGCTGGACCTGAACACCCGTCAAAAACCCCTGGAAGGCGACTTCCACGAGGTTGTGCTGACCCTGTCGGTGACCGTCAAGAACGGTGAAGAAGTGGCGTTCATCGCTGAAGTGCAACAGGCCGGTATCTTCCTGATCCAGGGCCTGGACGACGCGTCCATGAGCCACACCCTGGGTGCTTTCTGCCCGAACATCCTGTTCCCGTATGCCCGTGAGACCCTGGACAGCCTGGTCACCCGTGGTTCGTTCCCGGCACTGATGCTGGCGCCGGTGAACTTCGATGCTCTGTACGCGCAAGAACTGCAGCGCATGCAACAGGAAGGCTCGCCAACGGTTCAGTAAGCTGTTCTGAGCAACGACGCCGATCCAAAGTGGGAGCGGGCTTGCTCGCGAATGC
>NZ_JBAWDE010000410.1:0-4590 GCF_049590575.1 Pseudomonas sp. | reverse complement strand
GTCAAAAATGAGTCGACTGACACTCCGCATTCGCGAGCAAGCCCGCTCCCACAATTGAGCTTTATCGTTCGGGCTGGATCATCCGGCTTAGGGCCGCACAGTCTTCAGCATGCCAATCCGCCAACTCCGGCCACGGGTTCTCCGGCAGGTTCACCAACACCGTCTTGGTTCCTGCCGCCCGCCCGCAATCCAGGTCGAAACGGTAATCTCCTACCATCACCATTGCGCGCGGCGACACATCCCAGGCCTGCGCCAGCTTCAGCAGGCCGCCCGGATCAGGTTTAGGCGGCGCGTCATCACGGCCCAGCACGTCCTCGACCGCAAAGCAGTCCGCCAGGCCGATCGCCTCCAGGGTGATATGCGCCAATTCCCGCGCATTGCGGGTCAGGATGCCGAGCCGATAACCGCGCGCAGCCAGCTCGCGAACCAGCGCGACCGCACCGTCAGCCGCCACTGAACCCAGCGCCAGTTCGCGCTCGTGCTCGAGCAGCCAGGCATGCTTGGCCGCTGCCACCTCCGCCGGCAAGGCCGCGAGGTGGGTGAGGATGTCGTCCTCGGGCGGAATGTCCAAAGCCACGCGAATCGCCGCAAAGTCATGCACGGCCACCGTGAGGGTGCCGTCCATGTCAAATACCCAGTGCTTAACGTCAGCCAGGCTCATGCCCAATCCTTGCGATGGCGAATCAGCCCTTCCTGGGTCACCGAGGCCACCAGTTGCCCGGCGCGGTTGTACACGCTGCCCCGCGAGAACCCACGGGAATTGCCGGCCCATGGGCTGTCCATGGCGTAGAGCAGCCAGTCATCGGCGCGCAGGTCGGCGTGGAACCACAGCGCGTGGTCGAGGCTGGCGACTTGCATGTCTTTCTGCCACACGGTCTTGCCATGGGGCAGCAGCGAGGTGGTCAGCAGGCCGAAGTCCGACGCGTAGGCCAGCAGGTATTTATGCAGTGCCGGCGCGTCGGCCAGGGCGCCGTCGGCACGAAACCACACGTACTTGACCGGGTCGGACGGCTGCGGGTTGAACGGGTCTTTCTCGGTCACCGGGCGCACTTCGATGGGCTTGGGGCACAGGAGCTTGTCGCGCATGTGCTCGGGGATCAGGTGCGCACGCTGCTTGGTCAGCTCCAGCTCCGACGGCAGGTTTTCCGGGCCGACCACCACGGGCATGGTGGTCTGGTGCTCGAAGCCCTGTTCGTCGTACTGGAACGAGGTGGTGCAGGTGAAGATCGGGTTGCCCTTCTGGATCGCCGTCACGCGGCGTGTACTGAAACTGCCGCCGTCACGCACGCGGTCCACCGAGTACACCACCGGCAATGCCGCGTCGCCGGGGCGCAGGAAATAACCGTGCAGCGAATGCACGTGACGCGCTTCTTCGACGGTCTGGCTGGCAGCCGACAACGACTGGCCGAGCACCTGGCCGCCGAACAATTGGCGAAAACCCAGGTCCTGGCTGCGGCCGCGAAAGAGGTTTTCCTCGATCGGCTCAAGGGTCAGCAAGTCCACCAGATCTTCCAATACTTGGCTCATAGAGCACTCCTACTACAAACGATGGGGCATTCCGGGCTGCTTATCCGTGCAGCGTGTCCAACCATTGGGCGCGGGTGATGCGGTACAAAACATGAGGGCGCAGCGGGTCATCGACTGCGACCTTGGGGTGTTCAAAATCTGCCTGGGGATCGTAATGCATACCGATGGCCTGCATGACTTTTTGTGATGGCAGATTGGCTTCGGTGGTGAAGGCGACGATTTCATCCAACTGCAAGCGGTCGAAGCCGCAGCGCAGCGCGGTCCAGGCCGCTTCACTGGCGTAACCCAGGCCCCAATGCTCGCGGGCCAGGCGCCAGCCGATTTCCACCGCGGGGGCAAAGTCGGCTTCAAAGCTGACATTCAGCAGCCCGGTCAGGCCGATGAATTCACCGGTGTCCTTGCGCTCCAACGCCCACAGGCCAAAGCCGTACTCGGCAAAGTGCCCGCGAATCCGACCGATCAACGCGGCGCTTTCCAAGTGACTCAACGTGGCCGGAAAGTAGCGCATCACCTGCGGGTCGGCGCACATGCGCGCAAATTCGGTCAGGTCGCTGTCGCGCCATTGGCGCATCAGCAGGCGTGCGCTTTCCAATTTGAGTATCGGCTCCATGGGTCCCCTCCCTTGCCCTGTGAGTGCGGCCTGTGAGCAAGTGTACAGCGCTGGTAAGATCCGTCGCAGGTTCCCGTCAGAAAATCCCATGCCTTTGCCATTGATCTACCACGATGACTACAGCCCCGAGTTCCCGGCGGACCACCGCTTCCCGATGGACAAATTCCGCCTGTTGCGTGACCACCTGGTAGACAGCGGCCTGACCGAGGACAGCCAATTGCTGCGCCCCGAACTGTGCCCCGCAGAGATTCTGGCCCTGGCGCATGAACCTGGGTATATCGAACGCTACATGAGCGGCGAGTTGTCCCGCGAAGACCAACGGCGCCTCGGCCTGCCTTGGAGCGACGCCCTGGCCCGGCGCACGGTGCGTGCGGTCGGCGGCTCGATCCTTGCCGCTGAACAGGCGTTGGAGCACGGCCTGGCCTGCCACTTGGCGGGCGGCACCCACCACGCCCATTACGACTACCCCGCAGGCTTCTGCATCTTCAATGACCTGGCGGTGATCAGCCATTACCTGCTGGCCAGCGGCCGGGTCAACCGCGTGCTGATCTTCGATTGCGACGTGCATCAGGGCGACGGCACCGCGCGCCTCCTGCACGACACGCCGGATGCGATCACCGTGTCGCTGCACTGCGAAAAGAATTTCCCCGCGCGTAAAGCCCAAAGCGACTGGGACATCCCGTTGCCCATGGGCATGGGCGATGCGGACTACCTCAAGGTGGTGGACGACGCCCTCAACTACCTGCTGCCGTTGTACCAGCCCGACCTGGTGTTGTACGACGCCGGCGTCGATGTGCATAAGGACGACGCACTCGGTTACCTCAAGCTGACAGACCAAGGCGTCGCCGCACGTGATGAAAGCGTGATGCGCCACTGCCTGGGCCGGGACATCCCGGTGATGGGCGTGATCGGCGGCGGCTACAGCAAAGACCGCCCTGCCCTGGCCCGCCGCCACGGCATCCTGCACCACAGCGCTCAACGGGTGTGGACGTCATCAGGCTGTCATTGAAATGTGGGCGTTACCCACAATGCCTGTGGAACCACCTGTGGATAACTTGAGCGTAAGCCTCTGTAGGCCAATATCCGTATAGCCTGCATGAAAGTGTACGTTTTTTGATCAGGCAGCTACGCCGTCGTCGGGTAGAATGCTCGGCCTATCAAACGACCGTAGCCCACCCATGCCCCAGACCCCTCCTCCACACGTCACTATTATCGGCGGCGGCCCAGCCGGGCTGATGGCCGCTGAAGTCTTGAGCCTGGCGGGCGTGCGGGTCGACCTGTATGACGGCATGCCCTCGGTGGGGCGTAAATTCCTGCTCGCCGGTGTGGGCGGTATGAACATCACCCACTCCGAGGCCTACCCGGCGTTTCTGTCACGCTACGCCGAGCGCGCGCCGCAGCTGGCGCCTTTGCTGCGCGGGTTTGGCGCCGAGGCGTTGTGCGAGTGGATTCATGGCCTGGGTATCCAGACCTTTGTCGGCACCTCCGGCCGCGTGTTTCCGACCGACATGAAAGCCGCGCCGCTGCTGCGTGCCTGGCTCAAGCGCCTGCGCGACCAGGGCGTGGTTATCCACACGCGCCATCGTTGGCTGGGCTGGACGGCCGACGGCGGCTTAGTTATCCACAGCCCGGATGGCGAGAAAACTGTCCACAGCGATGCGGTACTGCTGGCGCTGGGCGGTGGCAGCTGGTCGCGCCTGGGCTCCGATGGCGCCTGGCTCAAGTTACTCGAAGACAGAGGCGTGCCCTTTGCCCCGCTGCAGCCAAGCAATTGTGGTTTCGAGGTGTCGGCCTGGAGCGAACTGATGGTCAGCAAATTCGCCGGCGCGCCGTTGAAAAACGTCGCCATCGGCGTGGCGGATGACAAACCGCGCCTGGGCGAATGTGTGATTACCGCCACAGGGATTGAGGGCAGTTTGATCTACGCCCTGTCGGCGCAAATCCGTGAGGCCATCAACCACAACGGCTCGGCCACCGTGCACATCGACCTGTTGCCGAGCAAGCCGCTGGACAAGGTCCAGGCGGCGCTGGCCAAGCCACGTGGCTCGCGTTCGATGAGCAAGCATTTGCACAGCCAGTTGGGGTTGGACGGGGTGAAATCAGCGCTGTTGCGTGAACTGACGCCTGCCGAACACTTCAATGACCCGGCGCAACTGGCTGTGGATATCAAGGCATTGCCCCTCACGCTGGTGAAAACCCGGCCGATGGATGAGGCGATCAGCACCGCAGGCGGGGTGCCGTTTGAAGCGCTGGATGAGCGCTTGATGCTCAAGCAATTGCCGGGGGTGTTCTGCGCGGGGGAAATGCTGGACTGGGAAGCACCGACGGGCGGGTATTTGCTGACGGGGTGTTTTGCCAGCGGGCGGGCGGCTGGGCGTGGGGTGTTGGAGTGGCTTAAGCGCTGAAATCTGCGCTGGATTCAGAGAAGCCATCGGGGGCAAGCCCCCTCCCAC
>NZ_JBAWDE010000409.1:0-7954 GCF_049590575.1 Pseudomonas sp. | reverse complement strand
GGCACAGCAAACATCCATGCTGGCTGATACTCCGCCATCGCAGGCAAGCCAGCTCCCACACTGATTGAAGGTGTTGTTGAGGGTGCGGCAAAGTCTGAAACCGTAGCTCCTACCTTCTACGTCCCTTTCTTTCGCAGGACATTTCCGAGAGAATCCCAGCCGCTTGTGCCCTGACTTTTCGGTGGCTAGTCTGCGTTCGTCACTGCCAATTCAGTGACCGGGTTTAGCAGCTCGAATGTTCAACATTGGGCGCACAAGCGCCATCTCAAGCATGGCATTTTTTTCTGCCAACGCTTCATGGTGGCTGTGCGCAGGGCACCTTCGGGTGCGCCGGGTTCCCAATGTTCCGGCCTGCTAACCTGCGTACAGCTGCCACCCATTGTTTAGCAGCGATGGATGTCAGCTCCAATTATCTACATTGGAGTTACCGCAATGAGCAAAGTAAAACCCGGCCCGCCGCATCCCTTTTTCATTCCCCACCCCGAAATCAGCTTCGAAGACGCACTGGTCTATGCCTCAGAACTTCTCCACTGCGCCGAGGAGTTACGCGACTCACCCAAAGTCGCAGGACATCTGATGGAAATGGCCAGAGTGATGGTGGACCGTTCGCTGGAATGCATGAGCGCCCACTAACCCCGTAAACATCCGGCTGTGCGGCGTATCGGCGTCATCTTTTGTATCAAAGACGCTGTAAGATACGCCGCACTTAGCCAGGGATGCTCACCATGTTCGACTCGTTCAAAGCGATCAGCCGCCGAGTTCTCGGCGCTTTACTGACTGTGGTGAGTGCCCTTTTCGGCCAATGGCAGCCGCCGTCCTGGCTGCGCGCCACCGGGCGTGGTGTGGCCAGACTGGGCGGCAAGGCCCGCGCTTACCCGCGCCAGACCGGTGCGGGCGTAGTCGGCCTGGTGCTGCTGGCCGCCGCCGGCTTTTATGGTTGGCACTGGTACTCCAACCTGCCGCAGCCGCACACCGTGAGTTATTCGCTGCACAAACCGAACTTGACCGACTACACGCAGAAACCGCCGGTTGTGGATAACTTGCAGGTGCGTTTCGCCGAATCGGTGGCCCCGCTGGCGGCCATTGGCAAGCCGGTCAGCGAGGGGGTTACCCTCAACCCGGAAGTGGCCGGCGCCTGGCGTTGGTCCGATGACCGCACGTTGTTGTTCGTACCGGAAAAAGACTGGCCCGTAGACGCCCATTACACCCTCGACCTGGCGAAGAAAAACTTCCTGGCCGACGGCGTGCTGCTGGACCAGTACAGCACCCAGTTTTCTACCCAGGCATTGCGCGCCACCCTGGCGCAAAACGAGCTGTATCAGGACCCGTCCAACCCGACGCTGAAACAGCTGGTGGCGACCTTCCATTTTTCCCACCCGGTTGATGAAGACAGCCTGCGCAAGCGCGTGTCGATCACTCTCGGCAAAGGCCTGGCCTACCGCGACGCGCAGTTGCCCAACCGCCCGGAAATCAGCTTCGACGACACCAAGCTCAACGCCTACGTACGCTCCGCCGCCCTGGCCACGCCGCTGGAAAGCACGCCGGTCAGCGCCAAGCTTGATGAAGGCATCAAGGCACGTGACGGCGGCAACGCGACCAACGCTCCACTGCTGGCAGAAGTCACCGTGCCCGGCCGCTATCGCCTGACGTTTAACGGCGCCGAAGTGAGCTTTGTGGACAACGAGCGCGGTGAGCCCGAGCCGGTGCTGATGTTCAGCAGTTCCAGCGCAGTAGCCGATGACACCATCGCCGGTAAGGTCCAGGCCTGGTTGCTGCCGGAAAAAGCCCAGGACGACACGCGCCCTTACAACAGCAACGATATCGACGACGCGCTGCTCGCCCGCAGCACCAAGGTCAACCTGACCCACGTGCCCAGCGTCGAGCCGCTGAATACCCTGCACGCGTTTAAATTCAAGGCGCCTGCCGGCCGCGCACTGTACGTGCGTGTGCCCGCCAACCTGGAAGCCATCGGCGGTTACCTGGCGAAAAACCCGACCGCCTCGCTGATCAGCATGCCGGCCTTTCCGCGCACCTTGCAGTTCCTGTCCGACGGCGCGTTGCTCAGCCTCAATGGCGAAAAACGCCTGGGCTTCATGGCCCGTGGCGTGCCCGGCGCCCATGTGGAAATCGCCCGCCTGCTGCCCAACCAGCTGCAACACCTGGTGGACCAGAGCAGCGGCAGCTTCGCCCGCCCGAATTTTGCCAATGAATACTTTGACCGGATGGTCGAGCGTCAGTCGCTGGATATTCCGCTGTCGTCCAACGACCCGGCGAAAACCGTCTACGACAACGTCGATCTGAGTCACTACCTCACCGCCAACGGCGGTCGTCGCGGCATTTTCGTGCTCAAGCTCAGCCCGCAGGATGACCCGGCCCAGCGTACGTTCGAGTACGACCGCAGCAGTACCAGCGACCTGCGGTTTATCGTGGTCACCGACCTCGGCATCATTGCCAAGCGCTCCAGTGATGGCAGCCATGATGTGTATGTGCAGTCGATCGGTAACGGTTCGCCGGTGTCCGACGCTCAGGTCGACATCATCGGGCGCAATGGCCTGCCAGTCAGCAGTGGCCGCACCGACGCCGAAGGCCATGCGCATTTCGCCAAGCTGGATGAACTGCGCCGTGAGAAAACGCCGCTGATGTATGTGGTCACCCGCGGCAACGACCAGTCGTTCCTGCCGATTGCCCGCCAATCCCAGCAGCTGGATTTGTCGCGTTTTGACGTAGGCGGTCTGGAAGAAGACGGTGCGGTTGATCGCCTCAGAGCCTACCTGTTCACTGATCGCGGGCTGTACCGACCCGGCGAAACTGCGCACTTGGGCATGATCGTGCGCAGCGGCAATTGGAAAGGCGCTTTGCAGGGCTTGCCGGTAGAGCTGCAAATCACCGACCCGCGTGGCCTGGAGGTGATTCGCCAGCCGCTGAAGCTGTCTGCCAGCGGCTTTGAGAGCTTTGATTTCCCGAGCAGCGAAGTCGCCCCGGCCGGCGATTACACCGCGACCTTGCAGTTGATTGGCGAGAAACAGACCCGCACCGACCTGGGCAGCGTGAGCTTCAAGGTTCGCGACTTCGAACCCGACCGCATGAAGGTCAGCCTGAGCCTGCACGACACACCGGTGCAAGGTTGGATTCCACCGGACCAGGTGGTTGCCAAGGTCACCGCGATGCACCTGTTCGGCGCCCCGGCGGCAGGCCGGCGCGTGACCGCGAAAATGTCCCTGAGCCCCACGCTCGCAGCCTTCGACCGTTACCCCGATTACCGCTTCCGCCTCAACGATGCCCTGGAAGAGGCCAACACCGAAGACTTGGCCGAAACCACCGTCGACGACAACGGCCAGGCGGTGCTCGACCTCAACCTGCAACGCTTCGCCAACAGCACCTATCGCCTGCAAGTGATGACCCAGGTGTTCGAGGCTGAAGGTGGGCGTAACGTGGCGGCGCAAGGTGCGTTGCTGGTGTCGTCCGCGCCCTACCTTGTGGGTGTGAAAAGTCAGGATTCGCTGTCGTACGTCGCCAAGGACGCCCCGCGCCAGGTGCAATGGCTGGCCGTGGCGCCAGACCTTACGCCGCTGGCGGTGGACGGCCTGACCACGGAAGTGGTGGAGCACCGTTATGTGTCGGTGCTGGTGAAACAGTCCAACGGCACCTACAAGTACGAGTCGCGCATCAAGAACATCAGCCAGCCGGCCACGCCGCTGGTGATGACCAAGGAAGGCGCCAAGCAGGGTCTGAACACCGGCACGCCGGGCGATTTCACCCTGCAATTAAAGGACGCCAACGGCAACCTGCTGAACCAGATCGACTACAGCGTGGCCGGGCGTGGCAACACCTCGCGCTCCCTGGAGCGCAATGCCGAGTTGCAATTGCGCCTGGACAAACGCAGCTACGCCACCGGTGACGAGATTGCGATCAGCATCCGCGCGCCGTACACCGGCGCCGGTTTGATCACCATCGAGCGCGACAAGGTGTACACCCAGCAGTGGTTCAAGGCCGACAGCACTAACAGCGTGCAACATATCCGCGTGCCTGCAGGGCTTGAGGGCAATGCCTACGTCAACGTGCAGTTTGTGCGGGACATGGGCTCGGCCGAGGTTTATATGAGCCCGCTGTCCTACGGCGTGGTGCCGTTCAGCATCAACCTGGATGCGCGGCGCATGGCGCTCAAGGTCGAAGGCCCGGCGAAGATCGAGCCAGGGCAGACGCTGGACATCCAAGTCACCGCCGACCGCCCAGGCCGCGCGGTGGTGTATGCGGTGGACGAAGGCATCCTGCAAGTGGCGCGCTACCAGACGCCGGACCCGCTGGGCTTCTTCTTCCAGAAGCGCGCGCTGGAGGTCGGCACCAGTCAGATTCTTGACCTGATCCTGCCGGAATTCAGCCGCCTGCTCAGTGGGGCAGCGCCCGGTGGCGATACCGAAGGCGCCCTCGCCAACCACCTCAACCCGTTCAAGCGTAAACACCAGCCGCCCGTGGCCTGGTGGTCGGGGCTGGTGGACTTGCCGGCCGGCGAAAGCGTGCTGCATTACCAAGTGCCCGACAGCTTCAACGGCAAGCTGCACCTGTTCGCGGTGGCGGTGGATGCCGACAGCGTGGGTGTCAGCGAGGCCAACACCGACGTGCGCGGGCCGATTGTGATCACGCCGAACGTGCCGGCTTTCGTGGCACCGGGGGATGTGTTCAATGTAAGCGCCGGGGTGTTCAGCAACCTCGACGCGGCGGCGGATGTGAAGTTTGAGCTGCAGACCAGCGCTGGCCTGGTGGTGCAAGGCGACACAGGCAGCACCTTGTCCCTGCAACCGCGCAAGGAAGGCACTGCCGAGTTCAACATCAAGGTCGGCGAAACCCTCGGTTCGGCGGACCTGCGGTTTGTCGCGGTGCTGCCGGACGGCAAACGTATCCAGGTCGCGGAAACCACCTCGATCCGCCCATTGAGCGAGCACCGCGTGGCCCTGAGCCTGGGCCGCTTCGACAGCGCCAGCAAAGAGCTCAAGCCGACGCGCGAGCTGTTCAGCCAACTGCGTGATGTGCAACTGGGCGTGGCGGCCTCGCCGCTGGTATGGGCCAACGGCCTCAAGCATTACCTGGATGACTACGGCTACGCCTGCACCGAGCAACTGGTGTCCAAGGCCATGCCGGCGTTGATCTGGGGCGGCAATGCGCCAGAAGCCGAGCAGGCCTTCGGCAGTGCGGTGCGCATGCTGCGCCAGCGTCAGAACCAGGCCGGCGGCTTCGGTTTATGGGCAGCCAACCCGGACGTGGCGCCGTACGCCAGCCTGTACGCCACGGACTTCCTGATCGAAGCCAAGGAGCGCGGGCTACCGGTGCCGGAAGATTTGCTGGTGCGCTCGAATGCCTATCTGACAGACCTGGCCAACGGCCCGAGCGAAGGTCTGTCGGAATTGCGCAACCGTGCCTACGCCAGTTACCTGTTGAGCCGTCAGGGGATTCTCGTCAGCGGCGCCTTGAGCGATATCCGCGAACGTTACGAAAGCTACTTCAAGGACACCTGGCAGAACGACCTGGGCGCCGCCTACCTGGCAGCCAGCTACAAGCTGCTCAAGCAGGATCGTCAGGCCGATACGCTGTTGCGCAAGGTTCCGTGGCGTTCGCTTGTGGATAAGTGGGACAGCGACGGTGTGTATTACGACCCGCTGGTGCACGACGCCGAACACCTGCACCTGCTCGCTCGCCATTTCCCCGAGTTGCTGGACGATGTTCCTGCAGCCCTGCTGGATAAACTCGGCAAGCGTCTCAACGAGCAACGCTACAACTCGCTGTCGGCGGCCCTGCTGCTGCGCGCCCTGGATAACTATGGCCAGCGGGCGCAAAGCGACATGACCCTCAAGGCCACCGCGTGGCTGGGCGACAAGCAGCAGCAACTGCTGGAAATGGCCGGCCAGCCGCCGCGCGCTGCCGTGCCGGGTGCCACGCAAAAGCTGGTGCTGGAAAAAACCGACGGCCCGGCCGCGTTCTACCTGCTCAGCGAAGCCGGTTTCGACAAGGGCGCCAAGCCCAAGCCGATCAACAATGGCCTGGAAATCATCCACGAATACCTCGACCTCAAGGGCGAGCCGCTGAGCAAGGTCGCCGTGGGCGATGAGTTCCTGGTGCGCTTGCGCCTGCGCGCCACCGACCGTGACCAGGTGCAGCAAGTCGCCGTGGTCGACTTGCTGCCCGGTGGGGTCGAGCCTGTGTATAACTTGCCGCCGGAGCCGGAAGCCGCCAGCACCGAAGAGAGTGAGGGCGACGATTCGGAGTATGTGGAAACCGCCGACGGCGATGAGGCTGATGCCTGGCAGGCACCCATCGGCGAAACCGAGCTGAGCAACTGGCAGCCGGACTACGTGGATGTGCGCGATGATCGAGTGGTGTTGTACGGCACCGCGCTGCGCGATGCAGGCACCTTCGTCTACCGTGTGCGCGCCACCAACGCAGGGACCTTCAATACGCCACCGGCCTATGCCGAAGGCATGTACGAAACTACCCTGCAAGGGCGCGGCAAAGTAGGCCAGCTTGAAATTACCAAGCCTTAAACGCCTGGCGCCGCTGCTGGTAGCAGCGGTGGTGCTGGCGGGCGTGCGGCTGTGGCCCCACGCCCCGCTGGAACAGGCCGTGAGCTCATCGCGGGTGGTATTGGCCGACGACGGTTCGCTGTTGCGCATGACCCTGGCGGATGACGGTCAATACCGTTTATGGCTGCCGCTGGAGCGCATCTCGCCGTCATTGGTCGAGGCCTTGTTGCTCAAGGAAGACCGCAATTTCTACTGGCACCCGGGGGTCAACCCGCCGGCCTTGCTGCGCGCGGCCATGGCCACCTACAGCGGTGGCCAG
Organism: Pseudomonas sp.; assembly: GCF_049590575.1. Classification (GTDB taxonomy): domain Bacteria; phylum Pseudomonadota; class Gammaproteobacteria; order Pseudomonadales; family Pseudomonadaceae; genus Aquipseudomonas. The sequence goes on along the minus strand of NZ_JBAWDE010000409.1, from coordinate 1,123 downwards.
CGCCAGGGCGGTTCGACCTTGAGCATGCAACTGGCGCGACGCCTGTGGGACCTGAACACCCGCCAAGTGCCCGGCAAGTTGCAGCAGATCGCCCTGGCGCTGTGGCTGGAGGCGCGCTACAGCAAACGCGATATTCTTGAGGCCTACCTGAACCTGGCGCCAATGGGCGGCAACATCGAAGGCGCCGAGGCGGCCAGCCGGATTTACTTCGGCAAGTCGGCGGCGCAGTTGTCGTTGTCCGAAGCCCTGGCATTGGCGGTGATTCCCCAGCAGCCGGGGCGCCGCGCGCGCTTCGGAGCGTCGCTGCAAAACGCGCGGCTGCGCTTGATGGCCGACTGGCGCGAGACTTATCCACAGGACCCGCGCAATGACAGTTTGCTCGACTTGCCCCTGGAGGCGCGCAACCGCCAGCAAATCCCCTTCCTGGCGCCGCACCTGAGCGAGCAATTGCTGGCGTCGCAGACCGGCAATGAGTTGAACAGCACCCTTAACCTGCCGCTGCAACAATTACTCGAGCGCCTGATCAGCGGCTTTATTGCCGAACGGCGCAGCACCGGTGTGGAAAACGCCACCGCCATCCTGATCGACAGCCGCGACCAGAGCGTCAAGGCGCTGGTGGGGTCGGCGGATTACTTATCCACAAGCATTCATGGCCAGGTCAACGGCGTGCTGGCGCGGCGCTCGCCGGGGTCGACACTCAAGCCATTCCTGTATGGGTTGGCACTGGACCAAGGGGTGATCCACCCCATGAGCATCCTCAAGGACATGCCGAGTAACTTCGGCTACTTTCAGCCGGAAAATTTCGACGGCAGTTTTATCGGGCCGCTGACCGCGCGGGATGCGCTGATCCGTAGTCGCAACATCCCGGCGGTGTGGCTGGCCAGCCAGGTCAAATCGCCGTCGCTATATGGCTTGCTGCAACGCGCCGGCATCAAGGGCCTGCGCGGTGAAAGCCATTACGGCCTGGCCCTGGCCCTCGGTGGCGGCGAGATGACGCCCGAGGAGCTGGCGCGGCTGTATGTGATGCTGGCGGGCGACGGCCACCTGCGCCCCTTGCGCTATAGGCAAGAGCAGCCGCAAACCATCGGCCCGCAGCTGCTCACGCCGCAGGCCACGTTTATGG
>NZ_JBAWDE010000408.1:0-50893 GCF_049590575.1 Pseudomonas sp. | reverse complement strand
TAGCTCTACAAAGTAAGGTCCATCCAAACAGGGCGGCTTTGCAGCCCTGTTTGGATGGACCCGCGCTTAGAAGCGGATAAGCGAGGCTGCTTGCCCCGAACCTTGAACGTTCAGTTGTTGCTGCAGTTCTTGCGCCTGTACAGCGCTAGCGAATCGGCACCACGTTCTTGTCTCTGACTTGGCCGTACGCTGAGGCGAGCAGGCTGCCGGTGGCGGCTTTCTGGATGTACTCACTCCACCAGGCCATCATCGGGCGCCGGCGCTCGATGTAGTCGGCTCGGTTGTAGGCGCTACGCACCTCATCCTTATCGACGTGCGCCAGTGCGACCTCAATGAGTTCCGGGTCCCAGCCATGTTCATTCAAGATCGTACTGGCTATCGAGCGCATGCCGTGGCTGACCAAGCGATCCTGGAAGCCCATGCGTTTCAACGCCATGTTGGCCGTTTGGCTATTGGCGTGGGTACGTGGATTTCTGTCTGCCGGGAAGACGTATTCGCGATGGCCGCTGTGAGTTCTCAGTGACTCCAGCAGTGCGACAGCGTGATCACTCAACGGGATGCTGTGTGGACGGCGCTTCTTCATCCGCTCCGGTGGGATAGTCCAGACACGCCGTTCAAAGTCGATGTCCGCCCAGCGGGTAGTCGCCGCCTCGGCGGGGCGAGTCATCGTGTGCAACTGCCATTCGATCAGGCAGCGGGTGGTGCGTTTGATGCTGGCATTCGCGATCTCCAGCATGAGCTCGGGGAGCTCTTCGGGTGGAAGCGCGGCCATGTTCTCTTTCTTGGGCTGCTTGAATACTGCCCTGATACCGCTGAGCGGGTTGGCGAAGATCAAGCCGGAATTTACGCCGTAGGTCATGATCTCGTTTAGCCGCTGGCTAAGACGCTTGACCGTCTCCAGGCTGCCTTTCGCTTCGATAGGGCGCAGTAATCCGATCACCATCGGCGCGGTGATTTTCACCAGTGGTGTCGTTTTCAAGTCGGGGAGCACATGCAGCGTGAGCGACCGCCAGATGTCCTCGGCGTAGGCCGGGGTGACCGAGTCTTTCTTAAGCTCGAACCAGGCGGTGGCCACGTTCTCGAAGGTATGTTCCGTTTCTGCGCGCTTGGCCTCATTCAGCGTATCGCGCTGCACCTTCGGATCAATGCCCTGTGCGAGCAGCTCGCGCGCATCGATTGCCATCTTTCGTGCATTCGCCAGTGACAGTTCGGGGTAGGTCCCGAAGCCGATGTTGATGCGTTTTTTGGTCACCGGTTCGCGGTAGTTGAAATTCCACAGCAACGAGCCGTTGCTGCGTACGCGGAGCTGCAAACCGTCACCGTCGGTGAGGACGTAATCCTTGGACGCGGGTTTGACTCCCTTGAGCTGTCGATCGGAGAGGCGGAGATTTTGAGCCGGCATGAGATTGTCCTCAGGCACTGATTCGGTATTCCAAAGATTAGCACCGGATGAGCTGGAATACTGTCTGGAATACCCGAATGGCTGGAACTCAAAAACTCTCAAAAGACCGAAAAAGCGCTGGAGGCCGCGGTTTTACTGGATCACAGGCACAAAAAAAGACGTCCGTGGACGTCTTTAGATGATGAAGTGGTGGAGCCGGGGGGATTTGAACCCCCGTCCGCCAGTACTCCGCTGTCGGTACTACATGCGTAGCCGTTTCTATTAAGTTAACCCTCAGCGACCCGAAGGGCAGGGTGCTTTGGGCGAGTTGTGTAAGTTTTAGCCGCTTCGTCCACAACGTACTGCACGGCGATTCTGTTCTATATGACAATCACTTTGGGTTTACAGACATCCCCTGGTGATTGCTGGACCCGAAGGTACCAGAAGCTCAGGGCTAAGGCTGCTTACGCAGCGAGAGCGAATTCCTGGCCGTAGTTTTCGTCATTGGCAACTATAAGAAGTTGCAACAGTGGATTTACGAGTTCTGTTACCAACTCGGCATGCACCTAAAGTTTCGCGACCGGCGTCGAATCCTAAACGGCCCCGTGCTTGTAACTCGTTGTTTCTTAGTGAGTGACAAGCCTGTGCAGTGTACGCCAAACGGTCACGGAAGGCCAACCCGAAGGTTGGCTCTCCTATGCGGCGTGTTACTGATTGCCGCCTTTATCAGTGTTTTGCAGGCTTTGCAGGGCCTTGGAGGTGATCTCGATGCACTTCTTGTCATCGCCGGCGTTCTGAGCATTTCTCGCCTGGGAGACTGCAGTGTCGATTTCTCCCTTTTTGCCGCTGGTATCAGTGGCGAGCAGGGCTTGGCCGTTGTTGATTTTGTCCAGGTTGATCTTGCACAGATCGGGCTCGCCCGCTGCGAACACAGGGGAGGCCAGCATCGCAGCGGTAATGAACAAGCCAGCAAGAGCGGAACGCTTCATAGGGTATCTCCTTGCGCAAAAGGGCTCGACGCTGCTGGCGTTGACGGCTGCCAGCGACATCACTGATGAGCCTCGTTCGCCGAGGCCTATTCAAATGACTACGCCGACGCGCAGGCGTTCGGTTTTATTGATGGATTAATGCGCTCGGGCCTGTGTGACCCGGTCCACGAGGTATACCAACCCGTGATAATCGATGCCGCCGTGCTGGCTCAGACCGATCTCGCAGGTACGGCTGGTGGAAATTCCTTCGCTGCAATATTGCACTGCGTCCTTGAGCGTGCGCAGTGCGTGGGCGTTGAGCTGCGGCGTGGTGAAACCTTTGTCGCCGGCGAAGCCGCAGCAGTGGATGCCCTCTGGGATTACTACGTTGTTGGAGCAGCGTCGGGCCAGGTCGATCAGAGCCTGGCTTTCGCCCAGGTGCTGGGTGCTGCAGGTGACGTGCACGGCGATTGGCGCTTCCTGCGGCGTGAAGTCGAGACGGTCCATCAGGTGTGTGCGGATAAAACGTACAGGGTCGTAGAGGTCCAGACGTGTTTCGCCGAGGTCTTGCACCAGGCGCAGGGTGCAGGGGCTGGTGTCGCAATAGATCGGGTCGAGCCCGCCGCGGCTGGCGTGGAGCAGGGCGCCGATCAGTTCCTGACGTTTGTGTTCGGCTTGCTCGGCATAACCCTTGGAGGCGAACGGCTGGCCGCAGCACAGGCTGTCCTGATTGTCGGGGAATACCACCTGGTAACCGGCTTTTTCCAGCAGGCCGCGGGTTTTGTCGTACAGCGACATCTGCTCTTTATCACCCGCCGCCGGGCCCATGGCCCGCGAGACGCAGGCTGCCAGGTAGACCACGCGCGGGCGCTCATCAGTCAAGACCGGGCTGAAGCGAATGGCTTTTTCCGGCTGCGGCATAGCGTTGGTCCACTGTGGGATTTGCCCCTTGGACAGCCTGGTCATCGTGGCTGACAGTTTTGCCAGGCGCGGTGCGCCCAAGAGCATGCGGGCGCCATTGGCCACATGCAGGGTGAAACGCGCACCTTGCAGGGCGGTGGCGAAATGGCTGGCGAGCCATTCGGCGGTTTTCGTACGGTCTGCATTGCGGGCACGCAGTTTTTTCACCAGGTCGCCGGTATTGATTCCCACAGGGCAGCGTTGCGCGCACAGGCCGGTGGCGGCGCACGTCTCGATGCCTTGGTAGTGGTAGGCGGCTTCCAGTTCGGTGATGTCTGCCCCGGCGCGTTTCTTTGCCTGGATATCGCGCCAGATCACAATGCGCTGGCGCGGGCTCAGGGTCAGTCCTTTGGACGGGCACACCGGTTCGCAAAAACCGCACTCGATGCACTTATCCACAATCTCGTCGGCGGCGGGCAAAGGCTTGAGGTGCTTGAGGTGGATTTGCGGGTCTTCGCTGAGCACCACGTCGGGGTTGAGAATGCCATTCGGATCCAGCAGGCGCTTGAGTTGCCACATCAACTGATAGGCGTCGCTGCCCCATTCCAGTTCGACGAAGGGCGCCATGTTACGGCCAGTACCGTGTTCGGCTTTCAGCGAGCCGCCAAACTCCACTGCCACCAGTTGCGCAACGTCGTCCATGAACGCTTGATAGCGTGCGACTTCTTCCGCGCTGTTGAAGCCTTGGGTGAAGACGAAGTGCAGATTGCCTTCCAGGGCGTGTCCGAAAAGGATGGCTTCGTCGTAGTGATGTTTGTCGAACAATTCGATCAGGCGGTTCACGCCGATAGCCAGTTGTTCGACGGGAAAAGTCACGTCTTCGATGATTACCGTGGTGCCGGTTTTGCGGATGGCGCCGACGGCGGGGAAGGTGTCTTTGCGAATCGCCCACAGGCGGGCGTTCTCCACAGGGTCTTCGGTGAAGTCGACTTGTTTCTCTACGGGGAAGCTGGCGAGGGACGCCATGATCAGCGCCAGTTGCTCATGCAGTAACGACGATGAAGCTGCGCGGGATTCAATCAGCAGTGCGCAGGCATTTTCCGACAAGTGCTGTACGAAAGCCGGCATGCCCGGTTTGTCCTGCACCGAACGCATGCTGCGTCGGTCCAGCAGCTCAACGGCGGAAACCGGCTGGGTTTTGAGTACGGTCACGGCGTTGCAGCAGGTTTCCACATCCGGGAACACAATCAGCGCCGACGCTTTGTTCGGGTGATCGATCACGGTGTCGTAGGTGACAGCACTGATGAAGCCCAGGGTGCCTTCGGAGCCCACCAGCAAATGGCTGAGGATATCCAGCGGTTCATCGAAATCCACCAGCGCATTAAGTGACAGGCCGGTGGTATTTTTCAGACGGTATTTGTGGCGTATTTTGGCGGCCAGATCGGCATTGGCCCGCGTCTCGCGACCGAGTGTCGCCAGGCGTTCAAGCAATTCTCCGTGCTGTTCACGAAACGCGGTAACGCTGGCCGCATCTTCGGTGTCCAGGCGGCTGCCATCGGCCAGCACCAGGCGAATGCCCGCCAGGGTGTGATAGGTATTTTGCGCCGTGCCGCAGCACATGCCGCTGGCATTGTTGGCGACGATACCGCCGATTTTGCACGCATTGATCGACGCAGGGTCCGGCCCGATCTTGCGCCCGAACGGCGCCAGCCAGGCGTTCGCCTGCGCGCCGATAACGCCCGGTTGCAGGCGGATCTGCGTGCCCTGCCCGCGAATCTCACGGCCGTTCCAGTTTTCGCCCAACACGACCAACACCGAATCGCTGATGGCTTGCCCGGACAGGCTGGTGCCGGCCGCGCGAAAGGTGACCGGCACGCGGTCACGCTGGGCTGATTGCAGCAGCGCTACCACTTCGTCTTCTGACTCGACGCGGATCACCAGTTGTGGGATCAGTCGGTAAAAGCTGGCGTCGGTGCCGAAAGCGAGTGTGGAAAGAGGGTCGTCAAAACGCCGATCTTTCGGGATCAGTTGTGCGACGTCGCGCAGGAAAGCAGCAGGCAGGCTCATCGGTCCTCCAGAAATAGCTGACGCCGGAATCGTTGTCCGGCGTCGGTTCTTACCCTATTGCGTGCAGGTTTCAGTGCACCAGCATACCGGTGAACCAGTAGGCCTGGGCCAAGGTGATCAGCCCGACGATGGTGGCAAAGAACAGGCTGTGCTTGAGGGTAAAGCGGAACAGGTCGGATTCCTTGCCCACCAGGCCGGTGGCGGCGCAGGCCACGGCGATCGATTGTGGGGAGATCATCTTGCCGGTCACGCCACCGCTGGTGTTCGCTGCGACGAGCAGGGTGTCGTTGACGCCGATCTGGTGCGCGGTGGTGGCTTGCAGCGAGCTGAACAGGGCGTTGGATGAGGTATCGGAGCCGGTCAGGAAAACCCCCAGCCAGCCGAGGAAAGGCGAGAAGAACGGGAAGGCCGCGCCGGTGCCGGCCAATACCAACGCCATGGTCGAGGACATGCCGGAGTAGTTAGTGACAAAAGCGAACGCCAACACCATACCGATGGACAGGATCGGCCAGCGCAGTTCGTAGAAGGTTTCTTTTAAAGTGGTAAGACCAGTTTTAATGTCGATCTTCAGCACCATCATCGACACCAGTGCGGAGAAGAAAATCGCAGTGCCGGTGGCTGAAATCGGGTCCAGCTTGAACACGGCAGGAATCGCAGTGGGGTTGGTGACGATGGGGGCCACCTTGATCACCAGTTGATCCAGGTGCGGGATTGCGAAATTGAATACCCAGCTGTACATCGAACCGCCTGCCGCGAACATCGCCTTGAACGGCTTAAGGGTCCAGAGGGTGACGAGGACTGTCAGGATCAGGAACGGCGACCAGGCTTTGAAAATTTGCCCGAGGCTGTAGGGTGATGCGACCGATTGGCGTGGTTGACCGAAGCCCCCGGCGCTGGCGGTGACCGCTGCGCTGGAGGTGGCGCCGGCGATCTGTGCGCCGGCGGTGCGCTTGGGCTGCCAGACTTTCAGGAACAGGGTCAGTGCGACCAGGCTGGCTAGAGCCGAAGTGATGTCCGGCAGTTCCGGGCCGATGAAATTGGAGGTGAAGTACTGAGTCACGGCAAAGCTCAAGCCCGCGACCAATGCGGCCGGCCAGGTTTCGCGCACGCCACGCAGGCCGTCCATCATGAACACCAGCCAGAACGGCACGAACAGCGACAGCAGGGGCAACTGGCGGCCGGTCATGGCGCCGATCTTGAACGCATCGATGCCGGTTACCTGGCCTGCGACGATGATCGGGATGCCCAAGGCGCCGAAGGCCACGGGCGCGGTGTTGGCGATCAAGCACAGGCCGGCGGCGTACAGCGGGTTGAAGCCCAGGCCTACCAACAGCGCAGCAGTGATCGCCACGGGCGCGCCGAAACCGGCAGCCCCTTCCAGGAATGCGCCGAAGCAGAAGCCGATCAGCAATACCTGCAGGCGTTGGTCGTCGGTGATCGACAGAACTGAGCTACGGATGATTTCAAACTGGCCGCTCTTGACCGTCAATTTGTAGAGGAACACGGCCGCCACGATGATCCAGGCGATGGGCCACAAGCCGTAGGCAAAACCATAACCGGCGGCGGCCAACGCCATGTCCACCGGCATCTGGAAGGCAAAGATCGCGACCAGGATCGACAGCCCTAGGGTAATGCTCCCGGCGACATGGCCTTTGAGGCGGAACACGGCCAAGGCCAGGAAGAAGAATACGATCGGAATGACGGCGGCCAGTGCGGACAGGCCGAGGCTGCCGAGTGGGCTGTAGAGCTGTTGCCAGGTTTGCATGTGGGGTGGCCCCTGATTGTTGTTGTTTGGTTAGATTGGATAATTGGTAATACCAATTTACAATCGCTGTCGGCTAGGTTAAAAGGCTTCGAGGCGGTGTGTCAATTTGCCGCTTGCGAAACTTTGGTCGAAGGCCGGTCCGGAATGAAATCTGAACGGATAAACAGAGACTGTTCTGATAGGTGCTGCGAGCGCAGCGATAGGCCAGAATAGAGGGCCCGGCGAGTGGTCGGGATGGTGGAGAATGAGTTATGGGGTTTGATCAGGTGCGTCAGCGCCGTTTGTCTGACGATATTGTCGAGCAGCTTGAGGGCATGATCCTCGAGGGCACGCTGAAGTCGGGTGAGCGCTTGCCGGCCGAGCGCGCTTTGGCTGAGCAGTTTGGCGTGTCGCGCCCATCGCTGCGCGAAGCGATCCAGAAGCTGGCGGCTAAAGGGTTGCTGGTGAGTCGTCAGGGCGGCGGCAACTACGTCGCGGAATCCCTGGGTTCGACCTTCAGCGATCCGCTGCTGCACCTGCTGGAAAACAACCCCGAAGCACAGCGTGATCTGCTGGAGTTTCGCCAGACCCTAGAAGCATCTTGTGCTTACTACGCAGCCTTGCGCGCCACCGAGGTCGACCGTGAGCGGTTGACCGCCGCGTTTGAGGCGCTCCAGGATTGTTATACCCGCGCAGATGATGTGAGTCGGGCGGAGGAGGGGGCGGCGGATGCGCGTTTTCATCTGGCGATTGCCGAGGCCAGTCACAATGCGGTGTTGCTGCACACCATCCGCGGTTTGTTCGACCTGCTCAAGCGTAACGTGGTGACCAACATCGGCGGCATGTATCAGCAGCGCACGGAAACCCGCGACATGCTGATCAGTCAGCACCGGGATTTGTACCTGGCGATTATCGAAGGGCGGGCCGAGCAGGCGCGAGAGGTTTCAACACGTCACCTGCTGTATGTGCAGGAAGTGCTGGAGGAAGTGCGTCAGGAGGTTCAGCGCGTGGCGCGTGCGGAGCGGCGTAAAGGGATGTAGCCGAGGGAAGTTCCCAGGGCTACACGGTTACAAGGATTAGTCTTCCTTGCCCTTGTTGCGTACGGCGCGGTGCAGTTCGCGGTTGGAATCACGCTCGCGCTCGGTATCGCGCTTGTCGTATTCCTTCTTGCCCTTGCCCAGGGCGATCTCGCACTTGACCAGGTGCTTGCTCCAATACCAGGACAGACAGATGCAGGCATAACCCTTCTGCTGTACGGCGGAAGCGAGCTTTTCCAGTTCGCGGGCATTGAGCAACAGCTTGCGCGTGCGTACCGGGTCGGCAATCACGTGGGTGCTCGCAGTGGTCAGCGGGGTGATATGACTGCCGAGCAGCCACGCCTCGCCATCCTTGAGCAGCACATAGCTGTCGACCAGTTGCAGCTTGCTGGCGCGCAGACTTTTTACTTCCCAGCCGGCCAGGACCAGACCAGCCTCGAAACGATGTTCGATGAAGTAATCGTGTCGCGCCTTTTTATTTTGCGCGATGGTCCCTGTGGGGTGTTTCTTTTGTTTAGCCATAGGGGCGGCATTATAGGGAGTTGCGAGCGTGTCGGCTACGGTCAACCTGCGTGCTTGAGCGTGTTGGACGAATCCCGGACAATGCGGGCAGTTCTCTGGTTTTTTTCTTTCGCGGATCGGGCTGTTCTTTCGCGATGTTTGCCGCTTAGCTGTGGAAATTACGCACACATGACGACGCATATACAACGTTCGGCACTGCTGCCCTATCCGGCGCAGGCGCTCTATGACCTGGTCAACGACGTGGCGCGTTACCCGGAATTCTTGCCGTGGTGCTCAACGGCCGAGGTGCTGGAAAGCAGTGGCGAGCATATGGTTGCCAGTGTCGGGGTCGCGAAGGGTGGTCTTAGCCAGCACTTTGTAACACGCAATGTGCTGGTGCCCGGGCAATCCATCGAAATGAATCTGCAGGAAGGTCCGTTTACCCAACTGCATGGCGTGTGGGTATTCAAGGCGCTGACCGACAAGGCGTGCAAAATCAGCCTGGATCTATCATTTGATTACGCGGGGCCTATTGTTCGGGCGACGCTGGGACCTCTGTTCAATCAGGCGGCGAATACCCTGGTGGATGCGTTCTGTCAGCGAGCCAAGCAGTTGCATGGTTGATATTGAAGTGGTTTACGCCGCCGAGGACCGGCAGGTCTTGCTGGCAGTAGCGGTGCCGGTGGGCACCAGCTTGCGGGCGGCGGTGCAGTGTTGCGGGATAGCGGCGCAATTTCCGATGCTGGACCTGTTTGATTGCCCTTTGGGAATATTCGGCAAGGTGGTCGCGGACGCTGAGGCACGTGCAGTGCAGGCGGGGGACCGTATTGAAATTTACCGGCCCTTGCTCGCAGATCCCAAAGAGGTGCGCAGGTTGCGCGCAGCCAAGGCGGCCCTGGCGAAGCAGCAGAAGTCATAGGCGTGCCAAACGGCAGGCGATAAAAAACCCGGCATGCCGGGTTTTTTATTGAGCGGCGCATAATTACTGCGGGCTGGTGTCCAGAGGCTGTGGCGTCGGGACTGGCACGGTCTGCACGCCGTCGACGTCCTTCTGGATCTTGTCGAGCAAGGAGCCTGGCTTGGCCGGTACCTCGGACTTCTGTTGTTCGCCTTCCTGCGCAGGCGCAGTCACGTTAGTGCCAGTGTCCTTGCCGAGCAAGGCTTCATCACGGCTCACGCCGGGCATGAAGTCACCTGACAGGCTGACGAGCTGGTCATTGCCATTGAAGATGACACTGACGCGCTCCTGCTGGCGTTCACCGCCACCCGGCTGGAGGCTGTAGAGATAATCCCAGCGATCGGCATGAAAAGTGTCGGTCAGCAGAGGGTTGCCCATGATAAACCGTACTTGCCGTCGGGTCATTCCCGGGCGTAACTGGTCTATCATGTCCTGCGTGACGACATTGCCCTGCTGGATGTCGATTTTGTAAACCCCGGGGAATGAACAACCGGCGAGTGCGAGCAGTCCCACAAAGGTGAAACTGGTTAGCAAGAGCTTGGTGTTTTGCATCGGTGGGCGACTTCCACTATCTTGGCTGGGACAACGTAAACGCCGATCATACCCGTATTAAGAGAAGCTGCGAAGCAGCATCCGCGAGAAAGCTAACCATGGTTGAAAATAGCGAACTACGCAAAGCCGGTCTTAAAGTGACTCTGCCACGAGTCAAGATTCTACAAATGCTCGATTCTGCTGAGCAGCGCCACATGAGTGCCGAGGATGTTTACAAGGCGCTGATGGAGTCTAACGAGGACGTTGGCCTGGCCACGGTTTACCGTGTGCTGACCCAGTTTGAAGCCGCAGGGCTGGTGGTTCGTCATAATTTCGACGGCGGTCATGCAGTGTTCGAATTGGCCGACGGTGGTCATCACGACCACATGGTTGACCTGGATACCAATGAGGTTATCGAGTTCACCAGCCCTGAGATTGAAGCGCTGCAGCATAAGATTGCTGAGGAGCATGGCTTCGATCTGGTTGACCATAATCTGGTTCTTTACATCCGTAAGAAAAAGTAAAAACGACGCAGATTCACTCTGCGAAACGATCGAAGGCGACCCTAGGGTCGCCTTCGTGCTTTCTATAAGGTGAAAATTGTCGGATCAGGCTTTCGTCGCCACGACCATTTTCTTCGCATGGGCCAAGGACTCCTTGGTTAAATCGATACCGCCGAGCATGCGCGCCACTTCTTCCACGCGTTCCGACTTATTCAGTTTGGACACGGCCGTGTGCGTCGCATCACTGCCTCGCACCTTGTGCACAAACAGGTGCTGATGCCCTTGTGCTGCCACTTGTGGCAAGTGAGTGACGGTCAGCACTTGGCCTCTATCTCCCAAGCGGCGTAATAATTGGCCAACAATTTCTGCAGTCGGCCCACCGATGCCCACGTCCACTTCGTCGAACACCAGCGTCGGTACGCGCGAGGTTTGGGCGGTGATGACCTGAATGGCCAGGCTGATGCGTGACAGTTCGCCGCCGGACGCCACTTTTGCCAGCGCTTTGAGCGGTTGCCCAGGGTTGGCGCTGACCAGCAGTTCAACCTGTTCCAGGCCGTGCGGCTGCAGTTCGTTGCTGGCATTGGCGCGCAACTCGATGGTGAAGCGCCCGCCAGGCATGCCCAGGCGCTGAATCTCCAGCTCTACGGCGTTGGCCAGGCTGGTAGCCGCTTGCTGGCGCAGGTCGCTCAGCTCGCGAGCCTTCTCCTGATAATGACGGGCGAACGAGGCGAGTTCATCGCCCAGCCGCTCGATGGATTCGTCATTGGCATTCAGGGTTTCAATTTCATCCAGCAGCTTTTGTTGCATCGTGGCCACTTCAGTCGGCTGGATCCGGTGCTTGCGCGCCAGGGTATAGATGGTGTCCAGGCGTTCTTCTATTTCCTGCAGGCGCGACGGGTCGGCGTCGAAATGGTCCAGAAAGCGGTTCAACTCACCCACGGCTTCCTCTACCTGTATCTGCGCACTGGTCAGCAGGGTGGTGGCTTCGCTCAGCGAACCTGAGGCGTTATTCACGCTGGATAGCCGATGGAGGCTGGCGGTGAGTGCGTTAAGCACATTGCCGGAATCGCTCTCGCTGCATTGCTCTACCACTTGGCGACAAATAGCCAGCAGGGTTTCGGCATTGGTGAGGTTCTTGTGTTCCTGTTCGAGCTGCTCGAGCTCGGTCTCGCCAAGGGCCAGGCTTTCCAGCTCTTCAAGCTGATAGCTGAGCAGTTGGTGGCGAGCGCGTTGCTCGTCGCCGGAATTGGAGAGCCGTTCCAGTTCCTGGCGGGTCTGGCGCCAGCGTTGCGCGGCAAGCTGAACCTGGCGGGCAAGGTCGGTGGCGCCGGCGTATTCATCGAGCAGGCGGCGATGGGTGTCGGTTTTCAGCAGGGATTGGTGTTCATGCTGGCTATGGATGTCGATCAGCAGTTCGCCCAGGGCCTTCAGGTCGCCAAGGGGGCAGGGCGTGCCATTGATATAGCCGCGGGAGCGCCCTTCGGCGGTGATCACTCGGCGCAGGATGCACGGCCCGTCATTATTAAGGTCGCGCTCGGCCAGCCAGGCTTCGGCCTCTGGGATATCCGCAAGGTCAAAAGTCGCCAGGATATCGGCCTTGTCTGCGCCGGGACGTACCACGCCGCTGTCGGCGCGGTCGCCGAGGGTCAGGCCCAGGGCGTCGAGCATGATCGACTTACCGGCGCCGGTTTCGCCTGTGATTACGCTCATCCCGCGATCCAGTTCGAGGTCCAGATGTTCAACGATGGCGTAGTTATGTACGGACAGGTGCACGAGCATGACGGCCGCTCCCAGGCTTTAGGTCTGGTTATTTATACAGTGTTTTGTTCTGGGCTGACAATCCTGGCGCTTAGCTCGATTTGCTTGATTCAAGCGTTTTTTTAGTGCGATAGGGAATGAGCGTGCAGGAATTGATCCGGCGCAGTGGAAAGACTTTTGGTAACGCCTGCGCCCTTGAACCCTGAAATTGTGGCCCCATATACCGGAACAGAAGCGCGAGTTGAGTTCGCGCATGATTTTGAAAGGAGAAATCTATGGCTGACGAACAGACGCAGGATACGCAAACTCCAGACGCCACCCAGGCTGGCTCGGAAGACCTGGGCGCTCGTGTGCTGGTGCTCGAAGAGCAATTGGCTGCCGCGCAGGATCAGTCTTTGCGTGTTGCCGCCGATCTGCAGAACGTCCGCCGCCGTGCCGAGCAGGACGTAGAGAAGGCTCACAAGTTCGCGCTGGAAAAATTCGCTAATGATCTGCTGCCGATTATCGACAGCCTGGAGCGTGGCCTGGAGTTGTCCAACCCGGATGACGAAAACATCCGCCCGATGCGCGAAGGGATCGAACTGACCCTGAAAATGTTTCAGGACACCCTGAAGCGTTATCAGCTGGAAGCCATCGATCCACAAGGCGGCGAACCGTTCAACGCTGAGCATCACCAAGCCATGGCCATGCAGGAAAGCCATGACCTGGAGCCTAACAGCGTATTGAAAGTGTTCCAGAAGGGTTACCAGCTCAACGGGCGCCTGCTGCGTCCGGCAATGGTGGTGGTGAGCAAGGCTCCTGCACCTGTTGCACCTTCTATTGATGAGCAGGCTTGAAATCAGTCGTAACGACCCCATTTATAAGTCAAGCGTTTAAGTGCTACCGCAGTTAGCCACCACTGCTGCGGCAACCAAATTCAAGTTTCGGGAGAGTAAATCATGGGCAAAATTATCGGTATTGACCTGGGGACCACCAACTCCTGCGTCTCCGTGCTGGAAAACGGCGTTGCAAAAGTTATCGAAAACGCCGAGGGCGCGCGTACCACGCCGTCGATCATTGCTTACGCCAACGACGGCGAAATCCTCGTCGGTCAGTCGGCCAAGCGTCAGGCTGTGACCAACCCGCACAACACTCTGTATGCGGTGAAGCGTCTGATCGGTCGTAAGTTCGACGAAGAAGTCGTACAGAAAGACATCAAGATGGTCCCGTACAAAATCGCCAAGGCTGACAACGGTGACGCCTGGGTTGAAGTCAACGGCCAGAAAATGTCGCCGCCGCAGATCTCGGCTGAAATCTTGAAAAAGATGAAGAAAACCGCCGAAGACTACCTCGGTGAAACAGTCACGGAAGCGGTAATCACCGTGCCTGCCTACTTCAACGACAGCCAGCGCCAGGCGACCAAAGACGCCGGCCGCATTGCGGGCCTGGATGTAAAACGTATCATCAACGAACCTACCGCAGCCGCTCTGGCTTACGGTATGGACAAGGCCAAGGGCGACCACACTGTGATCGTTTATGACCTGGGTGGCGGTACTTTCGACGTCTCCGTGATCGAGATCGCTGAAGTTGACGGCGAGCACCAGTTCGAAGTGTTGGCCACCAACGGCGACACCTTCCTGGGTGGTGAAGACTTTGACATTCGTTTGATCGACTACCTCGTTGACGAATTCAAGAAAGAAAGCGGCATGAACCTCAAAGGTGACCCGCTGGCGATGCAGCGCCTGAAAGAAGCCGCTGAGAAAGCCAAGATCGAGCTGTCTTCCGCTCAGTCGACCGACGTGAACCTGCCGTACATCACTGCAGACGCCTCCGGTCCTAAGCACTTGAACGTGAAAATCTCGCGCTCCAAGCTGGAAGCGCTGGTTGAAGACCTGGTTCAACGCACCATCGAGCCTTGCCGCATTGCGCTGAAAGACTCCGGTATCGACGTGGGCTCGATCAACGACGTGATTCTGGTCGGCGGTCAGACCCGTATGCCACTGGTTCAGAAGCTGGTGACAGAGTTTTTCGGTAAAGAAGCACGTAAAGATGTGAACCCGGACGAAGCGGTTGCCATGGGTGCTGCCATCCAGGGCGCGGTATTGGCCGGCGACGTGAAAGACGTGTTGCTGCTGGACGTCAGCCCGCTGACCCTGGGTATCGAAACCATGGGTGGCGTGATGACCGCGCTGATCGAGAAAAACACCACGATTCCTACCAAGAAATCGCAAGTGTTCTCGACGGCCGACGACAACCAGGGCGCTGTGACTATTCACGTGCTGCAAGGTGAGCGTAAGCAGGCTGCTCAGAACAAGTCCCTGGGCAAGTTCGACCTGGCCGAGATTCCACCAGCACCCCGTGGCGTGCCACAAATTGAAGTGACCTTCGACATCGACGCCAACGGCATCCTGCACGTCGGCGCGAAAGACAAGGCTACCGGCAAAGAGCAGAAGATCACCATCAAGGCCAACTCCGGTCTGTCTGATGAAGAAATTCAACAGATGATTCGTGATGCTGAAGCCAACGCTGACGCGGATGCGAAGTTTGCTGAACTGGCGGGCGCTCGTAACCAGGGTGATGCCCTGGTTCACTCGACACGCAAAATGATCTCCGAAGCGGGCGACAAAGTGACCGCTGAAGAGAAGACCGCAATCGAAGCGGCCGTGGTTGCCCTGGAAGCCGCCATTAAAGGCGACGACAAGGCTGCTATCGAAGCCAAGGTTGAGGAGCTGTCGAAAGTCTCCGCGCCGGTTGCACAGAAAATGTATGCCGAACAAGGCCAGCCGGCTGATGGTGCTGCGCAGCACGCAGAGCCTGAAGCCAAGCACGACGACGTTGTCGACGCCGAGTTCGAAGAAGTAAAAGACCAGAAGTAAGTTGGTCGCCCGGTTGACCGCTTTCAAGCGGTGACTGGTAGGATGTCGCCGCGCGGGAGCTTGCTCCCGCGTTGGCGTGTCTGGGGTATGCGAATTTTTACAGCATGCGACAAGCTTCGGATGCTGGCGGTGCGATCGGGAATGCTCCTGCTTTCCGAGCGATAAGTACCGCATTTTTGGCTGGGTCTCGGCTAAAAGCAGTTATGACCAGGATCGTTGAATTGACGTGAGTTGGGTCCGGGCCTGTATTGGGGCTCAACGAGTTTGGCAAGGCTCAGGAGGGTCTGGCTGAACGTCCTTAAGAGTGCAAAGACTTATGGCAAAGCGTGACTATTACGAAGTGTTGGGTGTGGAGCGCGGCTCCAGCGAGGCGGACCTCAAGAAGGCCTACCGTCGCCTGGCGATGAAGCACCACCCGGACCGTAATCCGGATAGCAAAGAATCCGAAGAGCTGTTCAAAGAGGCCAACGAGGCCTACGAATGCCTGTCTGATCCCAACAAGCGTGCAGCCTACGACCAGTATGGCCATGCCGGTGTCGACCCAAGCATGGGCGGTGGCGGTGCAGGGTTTGGCGGTCAGAACTTCTCCGATATTTTCGGCGACGTGTTCAGTGACTTCTTCGGCGGTGGCCGTGGCGGTCAGCGTGGCGGCGCCCAGCGTGGCAGCGACTTGCGCTACACCCTGGAGCTGAACCTGGAAGAAGCCGTGCGCGGCACCAGTGTCAACATTCGTGTACCGACGCTGGTTAACTGCAAGCCTTGCGACGGTTCGGGTGCCAAGAAAGGCTCTTCGCCAATTACTTGCCCGACGTGCGGCGGTATTGGCCAGGTGCGTATGCAGCAGGGCTTTTTCTCGGTGCAGCAAACCTGCCCGCGTTGCCATGGCCAGGGCAAGATCATTTCCGACCCTTGTGACTCCTGCCACGGCGAAGGCCGCGTGGAAGAGTACAAAACCTTGTCGGTGAAAGTGCCGGCGGGCGTGGATACCGGTGATCGTATTCGCCTGTCGGGCGAAGGCGAGGCGGGCGCCCAGGGTGGTCCTACGGGCGACCTGTACGTGGTGATCAATGTGCGTGAGCACTCGATCTTCCAGCGCGACGGCAAGCACCTGTTCTGCGAAGTGCCGATCAGCTTTGTCGATGCAGCCTTGGGTGGCGAGTTGGAGATCCCGACGCTCGACGGTCGGGTCAAGCTGAAGATCCCTGAGGGGACGCAGACCGGCAAGCAGTTCCGTATCCGTGGCAAAGGCGTTGCGCCGGTGCGCGGTGGCGGTGCTGGCGACCTGATGTGCCGTGTGGCGGTGGAAACGCCGGTTAACCTGGGGCGTCGTCAGCGTGAACTGCTTGAAGAGTTCCGCAGCTCGCTGGAAGGCGACAATTCCCACTCGCCGAAAACCACGGGCTTTTTCGACGGTGTGAAGCGCTTCTTCGGCGACCTGTAAGGAATGAGTATGCGACGTATAGCCGTAATGGGCGCTGCCGGGCGCATGGGTAAAACCCTGGTGGAGGCCGTGCAGCAGCGTTCGCCGGCCTCCGGGTTGACGGCGGCAATCGTGCGCCCTGGCAGCACGTTGATTGGTGCTGATGCGGGCGAGCTGGCTTCGCTGGGGCGTATCGGCGTGTCGTTGTCGAGCAGCCTTGAAAAGGTAGCTGACGAGTTCGACGTGCTGATCGACTTCACGTTGCCGGACGTGATGCTGAAAAACCTGGCGTTCTGCCGCAAAGCCGGCAAGGCCATGGTGATCGGCACTACGGGCTTGAGTGCCGAGCAGAAGCAGTTGCTGGTGGAGGCGGGCAAGGATATTTCAATCGTCTTCGCGGCTAACTTCAGCGTGGGCGTGAACCTGTCGCTCAAGTTGCTGGACCTGGCGGCGCGCGTGCTGGGTGATGAAGCGGATATCGAGATCATCGAGACCCATCACCGCCACAAGATCGACGCGCCGTCGGGCACCGCGCTGCGCATGGGCGAGGCTATTGCCGATGCGCTGGGTCGTGATCTGTCGAAAGTGGCGGTCTATGGTCGGGAAGGCCATACCGGCGCACGTGCGCGTGACACCATTGGCTTCGCCACCGTGCGCGGTGGCGATGTGGTCGGTGATCACACTGTGCTGTTCGCCACCGAAGGCGAGCGGCTGGAAATCACGCACAAGGCTTCCAGTCGCATGACATTTGCCAAAGGTGCGGTACGTGCTGCGCTCTGGCTGGATGGTCGTGAGGCGGGCCTTTACGACATGCGCGACGTGCTGGATCTGCACTAATCAGTAGCTAAAACGGGGCCTCAGGATTATCCTGAGGCCCCGTTTTTACCCGCTAGGCGACGTCCTGTCGCATTCTCCTGCCTTCAAGGCTCATTAGCGGTGGACCAAAAAAGCCTTTTTCTGTAAGCTACAGCTTTAGTGTGTCCACTAAAAGCGCGCAGAATAATTCAGTGAAGAAGCGGGGTGACGTGTCCATACGTCACTCCGCTTTTTTACAACCTGCGATCGCCCTTTCAGGCTTTATTTACGGGAGGTCTTCTTGACTAAGCCAGCCATACTCGCCCTTGCTGATGGCAGCATTTTTCGCGGCGAAGCCATTGGAGCCGACGGTCAAACCGTTGGAGAGGTAGTGTTTAACACTGCCATGACCGGCTATCAGGAAATCCTTACCGATCCTTCCTACGCCCAACAGATCGTAACCCTGACCTATCCGCACATCGGCAACACCGGTACTACACCGGAAGACGTCGAGTCTGATCGTGTGTGGTCGGCCGGCCTGGTCATTCGTGACTTGCCACTGGTTGCGAGCAACTGGCGTAACACGATGTCGCTGTCCGATTACCTGAAAGCCAACAATGTTGTGGCGATCGCCGGTATCGATACGCGCCGCCTCACGCGCATCCTGCGTGAAAAAGGCTCGCAGAACGGCTGCATCATGGTCGGTGACAATATTTCCGAAGAGGCGGCGATTGCCGCAGCACAGGGCTTCCCTGGCCTGAAGGGCATGGACCTGGCGAAAGTCGTCAGCGTCAAAGAGCAGTACGAGTGGCGCTCCACGGTCTGGGATTTGAAGACTGACAGCCACGCGACCATCGACGCGGCTGATCTGCCTTACCACGTGGTCGCCTACGACTACGGTGTGAAGTACAACATCCTGCGCATGCTGGTCGAACGCGGTTGCCGCGTGACGGTTGTGCCGGCGCAAACCCCGGCCAGCGACGTTCTGGCTCTGCAGCCGGACGGCGTGTTCCTGTCCAACGGCCCGGGCGACCCTGAGCCTTGCGACTACGCGATCAAGGCGATCAAGGAAGTGTTGGAAACCGAGATTCCGGTGTTCGGTATCTGCCTCGGCCACCAGCTGCTGGCCCTGGCCTCCGGCGCCAAGACCCTGAAAATGGGCCATGGCCACCACGGTGCCAACCACCCAGTGCAAGACCTGGACACTGGCGTTGTGATGATCACCAGCCAGAACCACGGTTTTGCGGTGGATGAAGCGACCTTGCCGGCTAACGTCCGTGCAATTCACAAGTCGCTGTTCGACGGCTCCCTGCAAGGCATCGAGCGCACCGACAAGAGCGCGTTCAGCTTCCAGGGCCACCCTGAAGCCAGCCCGGGCCCGAACGACGTCGCGCCGCTGTTCGACCGTTTCATCAATGAGATGGCCAAGCGACGCTGACTGAGTGGCTTGCGGGCGGCCCCGAACATCGGTGGCCCCCGCAGGCTCTTCAAAGATTGTTCAAGACGGCTTGCCGACTGACCTGCGGATTTGAGTGACAAACCCATGCCAAAACGTACAGACATAAAAAGCATCCTGATTCTCGGCGCTGGCCCGATCGTGATCGGCCAGGCCTGCGAATTCGACTACTCCGGCGCCCAGGCCTGTAAAGCCCTGCGCGAAGAGGGCTACCGCGTCATCCTGGTGAACTCCAACCCAGCCACCATCATGACCGACCCGGACATGGCCGACGCCACCTACATCGAGCCGATCAAGTGGCAGACCGTTGCCAAGATCATCGAGAAAGAGCGTCCGGACGCGCTGCTGCCGACCATGGGTGGCCAGACCGCCCTGAACTGCGCCCTGGACCTGGAGCGCGAAGGCGTTCTGGAGAAGTTCGGCGTAGAGATGATCGGCGCCAACGCCGACACCATCGACAAAGCTGAAGACCGCTCGCGTTTCGACAAGGCCATGAAGTCCATCGGCCTTGACTGCCCGCGTTCCGGCATCGCCCACAGCATGGAAGAGGCCAATGCGGTTCTCGAAAAGCTCGGCTTCCCGTGCATCATCCGTCCGTCCTTCACCATGGGCGGCACCGGTGGCGGTATCGCTTACAACCGTGAAGAGTTCGAAGAAATCTGCGCCCGTGGTCTGGACCTGTCGCCGACCAAAGAGCTGCTGATCGACGAATCCCTGATCGGCTGGAAAGAGTACGAGATGGAGGTTGTCCGCGACAAAAAGGACAACTGCATCATCGTTTGCTCGATCGAAAACTTCGACCCGATGGGTGTGCACACCGGTGACTCGATCACCGTTGCTCCGGCGCAGACCCTGACGGACAAGGAATACCAGATCATGCGTAACGCCTCGTTGGCGGTGCTGCGTGAGATTGGCGTTGAAACCGGCGGCTCCAACGTTCAGTTCGGTATCTGCCCAGACACCGGCCGCATGGTTGTGATCGAAATGAACCCGCGTGTATCGCGTTCTTCGGCGCTGGCATCTAAAGCGACCGGCTTCCCGATTGCGCGTATCGCCGCCAAGCTGGCGATCGGCTACACCCTGGACGAGCTGCAAAACGAAATCACCGGCGGCGCTACGCCGGCGTCCTTCGAGCCGTCGATCGACTACGTCGTGACCAAGCTGCCACGTTTTGCCTTCGAGAAATTCGCCAAGGCTGACGCGCGCCTGACCACCCAGATGAAATCCGTGGGTGAAGTGATGGCCATCGGCCGGACCTTCCAGGAATCCCTGCAGAAAGCCCTGCGCGGCCTCGAGGTAGGTGTTTGCGGTCTGGACGAGAAGCTCGACCTGAGCAACCCGGAAAGCATGAGCATCCTCAAACGCGAGCTGACCGTGCCGGGAGCCGAGCGTATCTGGTACGTGGCCGATGCATTCCGCGCCGGCATGACCGTCGAAGAAATCTTCGGCATGAACATGATCGATCCGTGGTTCCTGGTGCAGATCGAAGATCTGATCAAGGAAGAAGAGAAGGTCAAGACCCTCGGCCTGTCGTCCATCGACCGCGACCTGATGTTCCGCCTCAAGCGCAAGGGCTTCTCCGACCAGCGTCTGGCCAAGCTGCTGGGTGTGACCGAGAAAAACCTGCGCACCCATCGCCACAAGCTGGATATCTTCCCGGTCTACAAGCGCGTTGACACCTGCGCGGCCGAGTTTGCCACCGACACCGCCTATATGTACTCCACCTACGAGGAAGAGTGCGAAGCCGCGCCGTCGGGCCGCGACAAGATCATCATCCTGGGCGGCGGTCCAAACCGTATAGGCCAGGGCATCGAGTTCGACTACTGCTGCGT
This sequence comes from Pseudomonas sp., assembly GCF_049590575.1. Lineage (GTDB taxonomy): Bacteria > Pseudomonadota > Gammaproteobacteria > Pseudomonadales > Pseudomonadaceae > Aquipseudomonas. The sequence goes on along the minus strand of NZ_JBAWDE010000408.1, from coordinate 30,187 downwards.
ACACGCCGCCCTCGCCCTGCGCGAAGACGGGTACGAGACCATCATGGTCAACTGCAACCCGGAAACCGTTTCCACCGACTACGACACTTCCGACCGTCTGTACTTCGAGCCGGTAACCCTGGAAGACGTGCTGGAAATCTGCCGCGTCGAGAAGCCAAAAGGTGTGATCGTCCAGTACGGCGGTCAAACCCCGCTGAAACTGGCACGTGCCCTGGAAGCTGCCGGCGTGCCGATCATCGGCACCAGCCCTGACGCCATCGACCGTGCCGAAGACCGTGAACGCTTCCAGCAAATGGTTGAGCGCTTGAACCTGCGTCAGCCGCCAAACGCCACCGTGCGCAGCGAAGACGAAGCCATCCGCGCAGCCAGCAAGATCGGCTACCCGCTGGTGGTGCGTCCGTCCTACGTACTGGGCGGCCGGGCGATGGAAATCGTCTACGAAGAAGAAGAGCTCAAGCGCTACCTGCGTGATGCGGTGAAAGTGTCCAACGACAGCCCGGTGCTGCTCGACCACTTCCTCAACTGCGCCATCGAGATGGACGTGGATGCGGTCTGCGACGGCACCGACGTTGTGATTGGCGCGATCATGCAGCACATCGAACAGGCGGGCGTTCACTCCGGTGACTCCGCTTGCTCGCTGCCGCCGTACTCGCTGCCGGCACACATCCAGGACGAGATGCGCGAACAGGTCAAGAAAATGGCCCTGGAGCTCGGCGTGGTCGGCCTGATGAACGTACAGTTGGCGCTGCAAGGCGAAGACATCTACGTCATCGAAGTCAACCCGCGTGCTTCGCGTACCGTGCCATTTGTTTCCAAGTGCATCGGTGTGTCCCTGGCCATGATCGCTGCTCGCGTGATGGCCGGTAAGACCTTGAAGGAAATCGGCTTCACCAAGGAAATCATTCCGAACTTCTACAGTGTGAAGGAGGCGGTGTTCCCATTCGCCAAGTTCCCTGGCGTGGACCCGATCCTGGGCCCGGAGATGAAGTCCACCGGTGAAGTGATGGGCGTGGGCGATACCTTCGGTGAAGCGTTCGCCAAAGCCCAGATGGGCGCCAGCGAAGTCCTGCCGACCGGCGGTACTGCGTTTATCAGTGTGCGTGATGACGACAAGCCACTGGTTGCAGGTGTGGCCCGTGATCTGATCAACTTGGGCTTTGAAATCGTGGCCACCGCCGGGACCGCCAAGCTGATCGAAGCTGCGGGGCTGAAAGTGCGTCGCGTGAACAAGGTGACGGAAGGCCGTCCGCACGTGGTCGACATGATCAAGAATGACGAAGTCACCTTGATCATCAACACCACCGAAGGTCGCCAGTCGATCGCGGACTCTTACTCCATCCGTCGTAACGCCTTGCAGCACAAGATCTACTGCACCACCACCATTGCTGCTGGCGAAGCCATCTGTGAAGCGCTCAAGTTCGGTCCTGAAAAGACCGTGCGTCGCTTGCAGGATCTACACGCAGGATTGAAGGCATGACTAAGTACCCAATGACCGTCCAGGGCTTCAAGGCCCTGGAAGAGGAGCACGCCCATCTGACCAAGGTCGTACGTCCGAAGCTGAGCCAGGACATCGGTACGGCCCGCGAGCTGGGTGACTTGAAGGAAAACGCCGAATACCACGCTGCTCGTGAGCAACAGGGCATGGTTGAGGCGCGAATCCGTGACATCGAAGGTCGCCTGCAGAACTCGGTGGTCATCGATGTGACGACCATTCCGAAGACCGGCAAAGTGATTTTCGGCACCACGGTGGAAATCGCCAACGTCGAGACTGACGAAAGCGTGGTCTACCACATCGTGGGCGAAGACGAAGCTGACTTTAAACTTGGCAAAATCTCTGTCGGTTCCCCTCTCGCTCGCGCCTTGATTGCCAAGGAAGAGGGTGATGTGGTGGCTGTGAAGACGCCAGGCGGCTTGATCGAGTACGAGATTGTTGAAGTTCGTCACGTCTGAAAGGCGGCGCCCGCTTCGTGCGGGCGCCATGCTTTGGCAGCTCTCCCAGATGCTCTGGGTGGGCGGCCTGTGGCTGTTGCACATTGGCGTGTTGCCGGCGCTGGGCTTGATTGGCCTGGCACCGTTGCTGATCGATGAGATCGATGGATTATTGAGTGCGCTGCTGGTGGGTTTTGCGGCGGCGTGCGTGTTGCTCCAGGTTTTGGTGCTGGTTGAGGCTGAGGGCTGGGGAAGTTTGTGGCGGGATATTCGCGGCCAACTGCTGTTGATGGCGCTGTATGCGTGCGCAATGTTTTGCGTGGTGCATGTGTGGCTGCCGGAAGCGTTGCGCTGGCAGCTATTCAGCTATCTTGTGCTAGGGTTCTCCGGTCTGGTGCTGGTTGTACAGCCTGCACCGGGATGGAGTGGCGGGGCGCGCGAAGCACGCCCGTGACCCTTGCTGTTATTTGAAAGTCATCATTTGAAGCGATGAACGTTCGACAACTGCTTGTTGACGCTGAAATTCTTGCGATACAGCAGCGCCATCTTGCCGATGACCTGAACCAGGTCTGCCTTGCCAACCTTGCACAGTTCTGCAATGGCGGCCAGGCGCGCTTCGCGGTCAAGGATGTTGACCTTGATCTTGATCAGTTCATGATCGCCCAATGCGCGTTCAAGTTCGGCTAACACACCTTCAGTCAAACCGTTGTCTGCCACAATCAGAACTGGTTTCAGATGGTGGCCAATGGATTTGTACTGTTTCTTCTGCTCTTGAGTGAGCGGCATAATCTGACCCCTGCGTCTGATCTTGTAAAAAGCGGCGGCCAGTTTACCCGAGCGAGTCCGGGACCGCCCAGTTAATCACGACCCGTTTTATTTTTCGAGGTGGCCCGTGGCCCGTTCCAAAACTAGCCTTAAGTGGCTGCAAGAGCATTTCAACGACCCTTACGTCAAAAAGGCGCAAAAGGACGGCTACCGTTCACGGGCCAGTTACAAGCTGCTGGAGATCCAGGACAAGGACAAATTGATCCGTCCTGGCATGAGTGTTATTGACCTTGGCGCCGCGCCGGGTGGGTGGTCGCAGGTGACCAGTCGTCTGATTGGTGGTCAAGGTCGCCTGATCGCTTCCGACATCCTGGAAATGGACAGCATCCCCGATGTGACCTTTGTCCACGGTGACTTCACCCAGGACTCGGTGCTCGCCGAGATCCTCGAGGCGGTGGGAAATTCACAGGTAGACCTTGTGATTTCCGACATGGCCCCCAATATGAGTGGATTACCGGCCGTCGATATGCCGCGAGCCATGTTCCTTTGTGAATTGGCGCTGGATTTGGCGGGTCGGGTGTTGCGTCCTGGCGGTGACTTCCTGGTGAAGGTCTTCCAGGGCGAGGGTTTTGACGAGTACCACAAGAACATTCGCAAGTTGTTCGACAAGGTGCAGACGCGCAAGCCTGACTCATCTCGGGACAGGTCCCGGGAGCAGTATCTGTTGTGCCGCGGCTTCCGCGGTGTTGAAGGCGCTGCAAGCGAAGAGCGTTTTTAAGATTTGGAGGAGGGCGATAGGTTTTTTTATATCGCTTTCGTCATGAAGCTTTACGAATATTGTGTAGTCAAAGTTTCACAAAGGGTTACAGACGGCGCCTGCCAGTGTTGTAGGTAATGTAGTAAGTTAGGCCGGTGAATATCATGCGAAGCGCGCGCCAGTAGCGGAGCTTGCTTCAGAGGGTAGTTAATTGAACGATATGGCAAAGAATCTGATCCTGTGGTTGATCATCGCGGCTGTCCTTGTGACGGTGATGAACAACTTCTCCAGCCCTAACGAGCCACAGACCCTCAACTATTCCGACTTCATTCAGCAAGTTAAGGATGGCAAGGTCGAGCGCGTGACAGTTGATGGCGCAGTGATCACTGGCAAGCGCAACGATGGCGATGGCTTCAAGACCATCCGTCCAAACATCCCGGACAATGGCCTGATCGGCGATCTTGTAGACAACAAAGTCGTTGTCGAAGGCAAGCAGCCTGAGCAGCAAAGCATCTGGACTCAGCTACTGGTAGCCAGCTTTCCAATCCTGGTGATTATCGCCGTGTTCATGTTCTTCATGCGCCAGATGCAGGGTGGTGCGGGAGGCAAGGGCGGGCCGATGAGCTTCGGCAAGAGCAAGGCACGCCTGCTTTCCGAGGATCAGGTGAAGACCACCCTGGCTGACGTCGCGGGTTGCGATGAGGCCAAGGAAGAAGTCGGTGAGTTGGTCGAGTTCCTGCGTGATCCGGGCAAGTTCCAGCGCCTGGGTGGCCGCATTCCTCGCGGCGTGCTGATGGTTGGCCCTCCGGGTACCGGTAAAACCTTGCTCGCCAAGGCGATTGCCGGCGAAGCCAAGGTGCCGTTCTTCACCATTTCCGGTTCTGATTTCGTCGAAATGTTCGTCGGCGTGGGTGCCAGCCGTGTTCGCGATATGTTCGAACAGGCCAAGAAGCACGCGCCATGCATTATCTTCATCGATGAGATCGACGCCGTTGGTCGCCATCGTGGTGCCGGTATGGGCGGCGGTCATGACGAGCGTGAACAGACCCTCAACCAGTTGCTGGTCGAGATGGATGGTTTCGAGATGAATGACGGCATCATCGTCATTGCTGCTACCAACCGTCCGGACGTGCTGGACCCTGCGCTGCTGCGGCCAGGCCGTTTCGACCGCCAGGTAGTGGTCGGCTTGCCGGACATTCGTGGTCGTGAACAGATCCTCAAAGTGCACATGCGCAAAGTGCCAATGGGCGACGACGTGGCTCCGGCCGTGATTGCCCGGGGTACTCCAGGCTTCTCCGGTGCCGATTTGGCCAACCTGGTGAACGAGGCTTCGTTGTTCGCAGCCCGCACCGGTAAGCGCATCGTGGAAATGAAAGAGTTCGAACTGGCGAAAGACAAGATCATGATGGGCGCCGAGCGCAAATCCATGGTCATGTCCGAAAAAGAGAAACAGAACACCGCTTATCACGAAGCGGGTCACGCCATTGTTGGTCGTGTTGTGCCTGAGCATGACCCGGTCTACAAGGTGTCGATCATTCCACGTGGCCGAGCGCTGGGTGTGACCATGTTTCTGCCGGAAGAGGATCGCTACAGCCTCTCCAAGCGCGCGCTGATCAGCCAGATCTGTTCGCTGTACGGCGGCCGGATTGCTGAAGAAATGACCCTGGGCTTTGACGGTGTCACCACCGGTGCCTCCAACGACATCATGCGTGCCAGCCAGATTGCACGAAACATGGTGACCAAGTGGGGCTTGTCGGAAAAGCTCGGGCCTTTGATGTATGCCGAGGAAGAAGGTGAAGTATTCCTGGGTCGCGGTGGTGGTGGTCAGGCTGCCAGTTTCTCGGGTGAGACAGCCAAGCTGATCGACTCCGAAGTGCGCAGCATCATTGACCAGTGCTACGGCACGGCCAAGCAGATCCTGACCGACAACCGCGACAAGTTGGACGCGATGGCCGATGCGCTGATGAAGTACGAGACCATCGATGCCGACCAGATCGACGACATCATGGCTGGCCGCACGCCGCGTGAACCTCGCGACTGGGAAGGCGGTTCGGGCACTTCAGGCACTCCGCCAGTGGTACAGAACGAACGCCCTGAAACCCCGATCGGCGGCCCGGCAGCTGACCACTAAGGTTTGAAATGACTTCTGCGTTGTCCTCAACCCGGTTGCCTTGCGGCAATCGGGTTCTTGATTTGGCCCATACGCACGTTATGGGCATTCTCAATGTAACCCCTGATTCCTTTTCCGACGGTGGTCGCTACAGCCAGCTGGATGCCGCATTGCGTCACGCAGAGGCGATGGTGGCGGCTGGGGCGACCTTGATTGATGTCGGCGGTGAGTCGACCCGGCCTGGCGCTCGCGTGGTTTCTCCCTTGGAGGAACTGGAGCGGGTCGCGCCGATTGTCGAGCGCATCGCGCGTGAGCTGGACGTCATCATCTCGGTGGACACGTCTACCCCTGCGGTAATGCGTGAGACTGCGCGCCTGGGGGCCGGCTTGATCAACGATGTGCGTTCACTGCGGCGCGATGGCGCCCTGGACGCGGCGGCGGCGACGGGCCTGCCCGTTTGCCTGATGCATATGCTCGGTGAGCCCGGCAACATGCAGGACAGCCCGCACTATGACGACCTGGTCGGTGAGGTCAGCGGTTTTCTTGCCGAGCGGATCGCTGAGTGCGCCACGGTAGGGATCGCGCCGGAAAAGATTATCCTTGATCCCGGGTTTGGCTTCGCCAAGACCCTGCAACACAATTTGAGTCTGTTCAAGCACCTGGAATCCCTGCACGCCCTTGGTCGGCCCCTGTTGGTCGGTGTTTCGCGCAAGAGCATGATAGGGCTGGCGCTGAATCGTCCTGTGGGTGAGCGACTGTACGGTGGTCTTGCACTGGCGGCGCTCGCGGTGACCAAGGGCGCGCGAATCCTGCGCGTACATGACGTCGCCGAGACCGTGGACGTGGTGCGCATGATTGCCGCAGTAGAATCAGCCGAATAAGAATGATGGAGCACTTATGACTAAAAAATACTTTGGCACCGACGGTATACGTGGCCGGGTCGGTGAGTTTCCGATTACCCCTGACTTCATGCTCAAGCTGGGTTGGGCGGCAGGCATGGCGTTTCGCAGCATGGGGGCTTGCCGCATCCTGGTAGGCAAGGACACGCGAATTTCAGGCTACATGTTTGAGTCCGCACTGGAGGCCGGTTTGTCGGCCGCCGGCGCTGATGTAATGCTGCTGGGCCCAATGCCGACCCCGGCTATCGCTTACCTGACGCGTACCTTTCACGCTGAAGCCGGTATCGTGATCAGCGCCTCGCACAATCCCCATGATGACAACGGCATCAAGTTTTTCTCGGGTCAGGGCACCAAGCTGCCGGACGAGATCGAGCTGATGATCGAAGAGTTGCTGGATGCACCGATGACGGTGGTTGAGTCCAGCAAGTTGGGCAAAGTGTCGCGCATCAATGACGCGTCTGGCCGTTACATCGAATTCTGCAAAAGCAGCGTGCCCAGCAGCACGAATTTTGCCGGGCTGAAAATTGTTGTCGACTGCGCCCATGGCGCGACCTACAAAGTGGCACCCAGCGTATTCAAGGAATTGGGTGCAGACGTCACGGTGTTGTCGGCCCAGCCTAACGGCTTGAACATCAACGATAACTGCGGCTCCACCCATATGGGGCAATTGCAGGCGGCAGTCCTGGCTGAGCACGCTGACCTGGGTATCGCGTTCGATGGCGACGGTGACCGTGTGTTGATGGTGGATCACACCGGAGCGGTGGTCGATGGTGATGACCTGTTGTTCATCATCGCCCGCGACCTGCATGAGCGTAACAAGCTGCAGGGTGGCGTCGTGGGTACTTTGATGAGCAACCTGGGGCTGGAGTTGGCACTTGCGGAGCTGAATATTCCGTTTGTGCGCGCCAATGTCGGCGACCGCTATGTGATCGCCGAGCTACTGGAGCGTAACTGGCAGGTGGGTGGTGAGAACTCGGGGCATGTCGTTTGCTTCCAGCACACCACCACTGGCGATGCGATCATTGCTGCGCTGCAAGTGCTGTTGGCCTTGCGCCGCCGCGAAGAGAGCCTGGCCCAGGCGCGTCAAGCCCTGCGCAAGTGCCCGCAAGTGCTGCTCAATGTGCGTTTTGCTGGCGGCGATAACCCGATCGAGCACCCTGCTGTCAAAGAGGCTTGCGAGCGCGTGACCCAGGCAATGGCGGGGCGTGGGCGGGTATTGCTGCGCAAGTCCGGCACAGAGCCTCTGGTGCGTGTCATGGTCGAAGGTGAGGATGAAACACAGGTTCGCGGCCATGCCGAAGACCTGGCAAAACTGGTAACTGAAATTTGCGCCTGAATTCGGCTTGCCAGTGATGGTGTGGTTGGGTAACATCTGCGCCCACTTTGACCGACGAGGTACAGCATGCGTCGCACTATGGTAGCTGGTAACTGGAAGATGCACGGTACCCGCGCCAGTGTCGCTGAGCTGATCAATGGCCTTCGTCACTTGGCCTTGCCTAGCGGTGTTGATGTTGCGGTTTTCCCGCCTTGCTTGCATATCAACCAAGTGGTTGATGGCTTGAAAGGCAAGTCGATTCAGGTCGGCGCGCAGAACTCTGCGGTGGAGCCCATGCAAGGTGCGTTGACCGGTGAGATTTCGCCGAGTCAGCTGGTTGATGCGGGTTGTTCCTATGTGCTTGTCGGGCACTCCGAGCGCCGTCAGATGATGGGCGAGCGTGATGGGACACTCAATCGCAAGTTCGCAGCGGCACAGGCTTGTGGCCTGATTCCAGTGTTGTGCATAGGGGAGACCCTAGAGCAGCGTGAATCGGGCAAGACTCTTGAAGTTGTCTCACGTCAGCTGGGCAGCATCATCGAGGAGCTGGGTGTTGGTGCATTTGCAAAGGCAGTCATTGCTTACGAGCCGGTCTGGGCCATTGGCACCGGGCTGACTGCTACACCGCAACAGGCGCAGGATGTGCAGGCAGCCATCCGCGCGCAGTTGGCGGCAGAGAATTCTGAAGTCGCACAAGGTGTGCGTCTTCTATACGGCGGCAGCGTGAAGGCGGCCAATGCGGTCGAACTGTTCGGCATGCCGGATATCGATGGGGGGCTCATTGGTGGAGCTTCCCTGAATGCAGATGAGTTCGGTGCGATCTGTCGCGCCGCGGGAAACTGAAAAAATGCTGGAAACAGTCGTAGTCGTTTTTCATCTGTTGGCTGCCCTGGGCGTAGTTGCCCTGGTTTTGTTGCAACAGGGTAAAGGTGCGGATGCTGGTGCGTCTTTCGGTGCAGGTGCTTCAAATACTGTGTTCGGAAGCCAAGGTTCCTCTACCTTTCTTAGTAAGTTTACTGCTATACTTGCCGCCGGTTTCTTCATAACCAGCTTGGGGTTAGGTTACTTTGCTAAAGAGAAAGCTCATGTGCTGACTCAAGTAGGTCTCCCAAACCCAGCAGTGTTGGAAGTACCCAAAGCAAAACCGGCTTCTGATGATGTCCCGGTGCTTCAAGAGCAAAAGTCGGCTACTCCAGCGACTGACGTACCTCCAGCTCAAGAGCAGAAGTAAGAAGGTTGTAAACGCTGTATTGCCGAGGTGGTGGAATTGGTAGACACGCAACCTTGAGGTGGTTGTGCCCATAGGGTGTAGGGGTTCGAGTCCCCTTCTCGGTACCAATTATCAGGAGAGCCCGCTGTTGCGGGCTTTCTTGTAGGTGGAAGGTTACATTGACCCTGTAAGGGATCGGTCGTATACTTCCGCCCCAGCTTTGTCGCGGGGTGGAGCAGTCTGGTAGCTCGTCGGGCTCATAACCCGAAGGTCGTCGGTTCAAATCCGGCCCCCGCAACCAGTTTTAGCGGAGCCCCTTTTAAGGGGCTTTTTGTTAGCTGGACACTTTCAACGCCGCTGTTCGACGGCGTTTCAAGGATGGGCGTTTCGCCCATTTTTTTATTTTGCACAGCATGCACATACATGCACGAGGGGGTTCAGGTGTCGAGCAAGCTAGAAGAGTTGCAGGCCTTGTTGGCCCCGGTGGTCGTGGCCCTAGGCTATGAATGCTGGGGTATTGAGTTTTCGGCTCAAGGTCGCCACTCAATGTTGCGCGTTTATATCGATAAAGAGGGCGGCGTGCTGGTGGACGATTGTGCCATTGTCAGCCGTCAGATCAGCGGTGTACTGGATGTTGAAGATCCTATCTCCGTTGAATACACCCTCGAAGTTTCCTCGCCAGGCATGGAACGCCCGCTGTTCACTATTGAGCAGTTTGCAAAATTTGCCGGTGAACAAGTGAAGATCAAGCTGCGATCCCCATTCGAAGGGCGACGCAACTTTCAGGGCCTTCTGCGCGGTGTAGAAGAACAGGATGTCGTGGTGCAGGTAGAAGACCATGAATTCCTGTTGCCGATCGATATGATCGACAAGGCCAACATTATTCCCAGTTTTGACTGAGACGCGGATCCCGCGGATCCAATGGCTTGCGAAAGGCGAGGCGTACGATGAGCAAAGAAGTACTGCTGGTTGTTGAGTCGGTATCCAATGAAAAGGGCGTACCGGCAAACGTGATTTTTGAAGCGCTGGAGCTGGCTCTGGCCACTGCTACCAAAAAGCGTTTTGAAGACGAAGTTGATCTGCGTGTGGAAATCAACCGCCACACCGGTGCCTATGAGACTTTCCGTCGTTGGACGGTCGTCGAAGAAGCCGATCTTGATGATCCGGCCATCGAAACCTGGCCGAGCAAGGTTGCCGAGACGCACCCTGGCGCCAATGTCGGTGATGTCGTCGAAGAAAAGATCGAATCGATCGAGTTCGGCCGTATCGCTGCACAGACTGCTAAACAGGTCATCGTGCAGAAGGTTCGCGAAGCCGAGCGCGCTCAAGTCGTTGACGCCTATCGCGAGCGCCTGGGTGAAATCATCTCCGGCACCGTTAAAAAAGTTACCCGCGACAACGTGATCGTCGACCTGGGCAACAACGCCGAAGCGTTGCTGGCCCGTGAAGACATCATTTCTCGCGAAACCTTCCGTGTCGGCGTGCGTCTGCGTGCGCTGCTCAAGGAAATCCGCACCGAGAATCGCGGCCCTCAGCTGATCCTGTCGCGTACCGCGCCGGAAATGCTGATCGAGCTGTTCCGCATTGAAGTGCCGGAAATTGCCGAAGGCCTGATCGAAGTCATGGCTGCATCCCGCGACCCGGGTTCGCGCGCCAAGATCGCGGTCCGCTCCAAGGACAAACGCATCGACCCGCAGGGCGCTTGCATTGGTATGCGCGGTTCGCGCGTCCAGGCAGTGTCGGGTGAGTTGGGCGGTGAGCGTGTCGATATCGTGCTGTGGGACGATAACCCGGCGCAGTTTGTGATCAACGCCATGTCGCCGGCTGAAGTGGCGGCAATTATCGTTGACGAAGATGCCCATGCAATGGACATCGCCGTTGGCGCAGACAATCTGGCTCAGGCCATTGGTCGTGGTGGTCAGAACGTGCGTCTGGCCAGCCAACTGACCGGTTGGACCCTGAACGTGATGACCGAATCGGACATCCAGGCTAAGCAGCAAGCTGAAACCGGTGACATCCTGCGCAACTTCATCGACGAGCTGGAAGTCGACGAAGACCTGGCCCAGGTGCTGGTAGATGAAGGCTTCACCAGCCTGGAAGAGATTGCCTACGTACCGTTGGAAGAAATGCTCAACATCGACGGCTTTGACGAAGACACCGTCAACGAGCTTCGCGCTCGGGCCAAGGATCGTTTGTTGACTAAAGCCATCGCTACTGAGGAAAAGCTGGCAGACGCCCATCCGGCCGAAGACCTGCTCTCGCTTGAGGGTATGGACAAGGATTTGGCGATGGAACTGGCGGTGCGCGGCGTAATTACCCGCGAAGACCTGGCCGAGCAGTCTATTGACGATCTGCTCGACATCGACGGCATTGACGATGATCGTGCCGGCAAGTTGATCATGGCCGCCCGAGCCCATTGGTTCGAGTAATTAGGCGCGGCCTGAGGAGAGAAGTGCATGACGCAAGTCACGGTGAAACAACTGGCCGATGAGGTCAAAACACCGGTAGAGCGCCTGTTGCAGCAGATGCGTGAGGCAGGTCTGCCGCACACCGCCGCCGATGAAGGTGTGAGCGATAGTGAGAAGCAGTCTTTGCTGACTCACTTGAAGAGCAGCCACAAGGCGAAAGTGGAAGAACCGCGCAAGATTACATTGCAGCGCAAAACCACCAGCACCCTGCGTGTTGCTGGTAGCAAGAGCATCAGCGTTGAAGTACGCAAGAAGAAAGTCTTCGTACAGCGCAGCCCGGAAGAAATCGAAGCCGAGCGCAAACGCGATCTGGAAGAACGTCGCGCAGTAGAAAATGCTGCTCGTCAGAAGGCTGAAGAAGAAGCCAAGCGTCGCGCCGAAGAAGAAGCGCGTCGCCAGCCTGCTGCTGCGCAACCTGCTTCCACCGAAGCGGTCGCCGCGCCTAGCGCGCCTGTTGAAGCTGTGCGTGAGGCCGCTCCGGTTGCCGCTGCGCCAGCACCTGCAGCTGACGCTCGCAAGCGCGACGAGCCTCGTCGCCCGGACAAGCCACGTGCCGACGATAACAATCGTCGCGGTGGTGGTGCTGATGGCGAGCGCAAAAACGCTCCGCATCGTGCCTCGGTCAAAGAGAAAGCGCCTGCTCCACGCGTTGCCCCACGTACTACCGACGAAGAAAGCGATGGCTTCCGTCGCGGTGGTCGCGGCAAGGCCAAGCTGAAAAAGCGCAACGCCCACGGTTTCCAGAGCCCAACCGGCCCTGTCGTGCGTGATGTGCAGATCGGCGAGACCATCACTGTTGGCGATCTCGCCAATCAGATGTCGGTCAAGGCTGCTGAAATCATCAAGTTCATGTTCAAACTGGGTACTCCAGCGACCATCAACCAGGTGCTTGATCAGGAAACTGCTCAGCTGGTAGCCGAAGAACTGGGCCACAAAGTGACCCTGGTCAGCGACACTGCCCTGGAAGATTCCCTGGCCGAGTCCCTGAAGTTTGAAGGTGAGTCGTTCTCCCGTGCGCCAGTTGTGACCGTAATGGGCCACGTTGACCACGGTAAGACCTCGCTGCTCGACTACATCCGTCGTGCCAAGGTAGCTGCTGGCGAAGCCGGCGGTATCACCCAGCACATCGGTGCATACCACGTTGAAACCGAACGCGGCATGGTCACCTTCCTCGACACCCCTGGTCACGCCGCGTTTACCGCAATGCGTGCCCGTGGTGCCAAGGCGACTGACATCGTGATCCTGGTCGTTGCAGCGGACGACGGCGTAATGCCGCAGACCATTGAAGCTGTCCAGCACGCCAAGGCCGCTGGTGTTCCACTGGTTGTTGCAGTGAACAAAATCGACAAGCCGGGCGCTGATCTCGATCGCATCCGTAGTGAACTGTCGGTTCATGGCGTGACTTCCGAAGAGTGGGGCGGTGATACGCCGTTCGTTTCGGTCTCGGCGAAAGTCGGTACTGGCGTTGACGAACTGCTCGAAGCGGTCCTGCTGCAAGCCGAAGTCCTCGAACTGAAAGCGACTCCATCGGCCCCAGGTCGTGGTGTTGTGGTTGAATCGCGTCTCGACAAAGGTCGTGGCCCGGTTGCAACCGTTCTGGTTCAAGACGGTACCCTTCGCCAAGGCGACATGGTGCTGGTCGGTTCGAACTACGGCCGTGTACGTGCCATGCTCGACGAGAACGGCAAGCCTATCAAGGAAGCCGGTCCTTCCATCCCTGTCGAGATCCTCGGCCTGGACGGTACCCCGGATGCTGGCGACGAGATGAGTGTTGTTGCCGACGAGAAGAAAGCCCGTGAAGTGGCTCTGTTCCGTCAAGGCAAGTTCCGCGAAGTCAAACTGGCCCGTGCTCACGCCGGCAAGCTGGAAAACATCTTCGAAAACATGGGCCAGGCAGAGAAGAAGACGCTTAACATCGTCCTCAAATCTGACGTCCGTGGTTCGCTCGAAGCGTTGAACGGCGCCTTGAACGGCCTGGGTAACGACGAAGTGCAAGTGCGCGTTGTCGGTGGCGGTGTCGGTGGTATCACCGAATCCGACGCCAACCTGGCACTGGCTTCCAACGCTGTACTGTTCGGCTTCAACGTGCGTGCCGATGCTGGCGCTCGCAAGATTGTCGAGCAGGAAGGCCTGGACATGCGTTACTACAACGTCATCTACGACATCATCGAAGACGTCAAGAAAGCCCTTACCGGTATGCTTGGCAGCGACGTTCGGGAGAACATCCTGGGTGTTGCCGAGGTGCGTGACGTGTTCCGCTCGCCGAAATTCGGCGCGATCGCCGGTTGCATGGTTATTGAAGGTGTTGTGCACCGTAACCGTCCAATCCGTGTACTGCGTGAAGACATCGTTATCTTCGAAGGCGAGCTGGAATCCCTGCGCCGCTTCAAGGATGACGCTTCCGAAGTGCGTGCCGGCATGGAATGCGGTATCGGCGTCAAGAGCTACAACGACGTCAAGGCTGGCGACAAGATCGAAGTCTACGAGAAGGTCCAGGTTGCTCGCAGCCTCTAACTCGCGTACTTCCGGAGCCACGCGGCGTGTGGGCATGCAAATGCCTCGCGCAGCGTACGGACTCTAAACGCAACGCCCGGTCTGGCTTTTGTCAGGCCGGGCGTTTGCCGCTTTCAGACCCCACGGGTTTCACCGTGAGGCAGTAACAGGTAACAAGACATGGCAAAAGAATACAGCCGTACCCAGCGTATCGGCGATCAGATGCAGCGCGAGCTGGCCCAACTGATCCGTCGCGAAGTCAAAGACCCCCGCGTTGGCCTGGTCACCATCACCGCCGTCGAAGTCAGCCGTGACGTGGGTCACGCCAAGATCTTCATCACCGTGATGGGGCAGGACAGCAGCGAAGAAATCGCGCAAAGCATCAAGGTGCTCAATTCGGCAGCAGGTTTCCTGCGCATGCAGTTGGCCCGCGAAATGAAGCTGCGCAGCGTTCCCCAGTTGCACTTCCACTACGACGAAAGCGTCGTGCGTGGTGCGCACCTGTCGGCACTGATCGAGCGCGCCGTGGCTGAAGACAGCCAGCACCCGTCCACACCTGAAGACGCCAAGGAGTAAGCGGTGGCTCAGGTCAAACGTATCCGTCGCAACGTCAGCGGCATCATTCTGCTCGACAAGCCCATTGGCTTTACCTCCAATGCCGCGTTGCAGAAGGTCCGCTGGCTGCTCAACGCCGAGAAGGCCGGCCACACCGGCAGCCTCGATCCCCTGGCCACCGGCGTGCTGCCGTTGTGCTTTGGCGAGGCGACCAAGTTCTCGCAATACCTGCTTGATTCCGACAAGGGTTACGAAACCCTGATGCAACTGGGCAAGACCACCACCACGGCCGATGCCGAAGGTGATGTTCTGCAGGTTCGCGACGTGACCGTTGGTCGTGCTGATATTGAAGCTGCTTTACCCGGTTTTCGTGGGCAAATCAGTCAGATACCGCCGATGTACTCGGCGCTCAAGCGTGATGGCCAGCCCCTTTACAAGCTGGCACGTGCGGGCGAAGTAGTGGAGCGCGAACCGCGTTCTGTTACTATTGCGCGCTTGGAATTGCTCGCCCATGAAGGCGACACTGCCCGCTTGGCCGTGGATTGCAGCAAAGGCACCTATATCCGTACCCTGGTGGAAGATATCGGTGAACAGCTCGGTTGCGGCGCGTACGTTGCAGAACTGCGACGCACCCAGGCAGGCCCTTTCAGCCTGGCCCAGACGGTCACGCTGGAAGAGTTGGAAGCCGTACACGCCGAAGGCGGCAATGAAGCAGTTGATCGCTTCCTGATGCCCTCGGACAGCGGTTTGCTCGATTGGCCATTGCTGCACTTCTCGGAGCACAGCGCGTTCTACTGGCTCAACGGCCAGCCGGTACGTGCCCCGGATGCCCCGAAGTTCGGCATGGTGCGAGTACAGGATCATAACGGTCGCTTTATCGGTATCGGTGAAGTGAGCGAAGACGGGCGCATCGCGCCGCGTCGACTGATTCGGTCAGAATGACCGAACGAGTGTGGCTGTTAACAGGCACGGTCAACACTCATTTTTAGATACAGGGATTTGTCCCTGGCCTGTTGAGATCACCCTTTGGGTGGTTTCCTGAAAAAAGGATTGCCTCATGGCTCTCGACGTTCAAGAAAAAGCACAAATCGTTGCTGACTATCAGCAAGCTGTTGGTGACACTGGTTCGCCAGAAGTGCAAGTTGCACTGCTGACCCACAACATCAACAAGCTGCAAGGTCACTTCAAGGCCAACGGTAAAGATCACCACTCCCGTCGTGGTCTGATCCGCATGGTAAACCAGCGCCGTAAGCTGCTGGACTACCTGAAAGGCAAGGATCTGGGTCGTTATCAGGCTCTGATCGGTCGCCTGGGTCTGCGTCGCTAATAAGCGATTGCGCTAGAGGTTGGTTGTCTGCCATGTGTCAGTGGAATTTCCGCTGGCCCGTGGCAGGCTCCCAGCCTCAAGTTTTATCTGGATACACGTTTTACCCTGGACCAGGCTCGGGCCGATTCCCGACATTGCCCAAGAATTTCGCAAGAAGACAAGTTCCCCAAGAGCCACAAAGAAGGTAGGACACCGTGAACCCGGTTATCAAAAAATTCCAGTTCGGTCAGTCGACCGTTACCCTCGAGACAGGCCGTATCGCCCGTCAAGCCTCCGGCGCAGTGCTGGTCACCGTTGACGATGACGTCACCGTATTGGTGACCGTGGTTGGCGCCAAGACCGCTGACCCAAGCAAAGGCTTCTTCCCTCTTTCCGTTCACTACCAGGAAAAGACTTACGCTGCCGGTAAGATCCCTGGCGGTTTCTTCAAGCGTGAAGGCCGTCCTTCCGAAAAAGAAACCCTGACTTCCCGACTGATCGACCGTCCGATCCGTCCGCTGTTCCCAGAAGGCTTCATGAACGAAGTGCAGGTTGTCTGCACCGTCGTTTCCACCAGCAAGAAAACCGATCCGGACGTCGCTGCGATGATCGGTACTTCGGCTGCCCTGGCCATCTCCGGTATTCCTTTTGATGGCCCGATCGGCGCTGCCCGCGTTGCTTTCCACGAAAGCACCGGCTACCTGCTGAACCCGACTTACGAACAGCAGAAAGCCTCGAGCCTGGACATGGTCGTTGCCGGTACTTCGGAAGCCGTGTTGATGGTTGAATCGGAAGCCAAAGAGCTGACCGAAGACCAGATGCTGGGCGCAGTCCTGTTTGCTCATGACGAGTTCCAGGTTGTGATCAACGCTGTTAAAGAACTCGCTGCTGAAGCCGCCAAGCCGACTTGGGCCTGGGCTCCACAAGCTGAAGCAACTGAACTGCTGGGCGCTATCCGCTCCGAGTTTGGCGCTGCCATCTCCGACGCCTACACCATCACCGTCAAGGCCGATCGTTACGCGCGCCTGGGCGAGCTGAAGGATCAGGTCGTAGCCAAGCTGTCCGGTGAAGAAGGCCAGCCTTCTTCCAGCGAAGTCAAAGCTGCATTCGGCGAAATCGAATACCGCACCGTTCGCGAAAATATCGTTAACGGCAAGCCACGTATCGACGGTCGCGACACCCGCACCGTACGTCCGCTGAACATAGAAGTCGGCGTTCTGCCGAAGACCCACGGTTCGGCCCTGTTCACCCGGGGTGAAACTCAGGCGCTGGTCGTCGCGACCCTGGGTACTGCCCGTGACGCACAGCTGCTGGACACCCTCGAAGGCGAGAAAAAAGACCCGTTCATGCTGCACTACAACTTCCCGCCGTTCTCGGTGGGTGAGTGTGGTCGCATGGGTGGCGCTGGTCGTCGCGAAATCGGTCACGGCCGTCTGGCTCGTCGTTCGATCTCGGCCATGCTGCCGGCTGCCGACGTGTTCCCGTACACCATTCGTGTTGTGTCGGAAATCACCGAGTCCAACGGTTCCAGCTCGATGGCTTCGGTTTGCGGTGCTTCCCTGGCACTGATGGACGCTGGTGTGCCGATGAAGGCGCCGGTTGCCGGTATCGCCATGGGCCTGGTTAAAGAAGGCGAGAAGTTCGCCATCCTGACCGACATCCTGGGTGACGAAGACCACCTGGGCGACATGGACTTCAAAGTAGCCGGTACCGCCAAAGGTGTTACCGCGCTGCAGATGGACATCAAGATCAAGGGCATCACCGAAGAGATCATGGAAATCGCTCTGGGCCAAGCCCTGGAAGCGCGCCTGAACATCCTCGGCCAGATGAACCAGATCATTGGTCAGTCGCGTACCGAGCTGTCGGAAAATGCTCCGACCATGATCGCGATGAAAATCGACACCGACAAAATCCGTGACGTCATCGGTAAAGGCGGCGCGACCATCCGTGCGATCTGCGAAGAGACCAAGGCTTCGATCGATATCGAAGACGACGGTTCGATCAAGATCTTCGGCGAAACCAAGGAAGCTGCTGAGGCTGCACGTCAGCGCGTCCTGGGCATCACCGCTGAAGCCGAGATCGGCAAGATCTACGTCGGTAAGGTTGAGCGCATCGTCGACTTCGGCGCATTCGTCAACATCCTGCCGGGCAAAGACGGTCTGGTTCACATCTCCATGCTGAGCGACGCTCGCGTTGAGAAAGTGACCGACATTCTGAAAGAAGGCCAGGAAGTCGAAGTACTGGTACTGGACGTGGACAACCGCGGCCGTATCAAGCTGTCCATCAAAGACGTAGCAGCAGCCAAGGCTTCGGGCGTTTAATCACCCGCAGGCTTTACGCTGAAAAAAGGACCCTTCGGGGTCCTTTTTTTATGGATATAGGAAACTGCCTAAAAATCAGGCGGTTAATAGAATTCAAAAGCCGCAACTTGCATGCAGGTTCGGCCGGGTTCATGCAAGTTGCACGATTCCGAAAAAATGCAAATTCTATAAGTTATTGTTTTTAAATGGTTTATTTCAGAATCTGGACTTGGCACACTGCCTGCAATATCCCTGTTAACGCTGCAGCATCAAGGTTCACACACTGCAGACTTTTAATAAAACAGGAGTTACTCGTATGAAGAAGTTCGCTCTCGCTACTGCTACCGCTCTGACCCTGGCCATGGGTGCTAACGTGGCCTTTGCCCAGACTTCCCAAGCGCCAATGACCCTGGCAGCTGGTGAAGCCACCAAGGCTAAAGAAAGCGTTTCGGATACTTGGATCACTACCAAAGTTAAATCCGATCTGCTGACCGAAAAAGGCATTCCTGGTTCGGACATCAAGGTAGAAACCAACAAAGGCGTGGTTTCCCTGTCGTCGACCGTAGCTATCTCGGATTCGCAGAAAGCGACTGCTGTAGCGATCACCAAGAAAATCAAAGGTGTGACCGCTGTTTCTGCTGACGGCCTGATGGCTGGCGGCGCCACTAAAGCCGACAACGTCGACAAAACCAAAAGCGCAGCTGCTGGTGCCAAAGAGTCCACCTCCGACACTTGGATCACCACCAAAGTGAAAGCTGACCTGGTGACCGAGAAAGGTATTCCGGGTACCGACATCAAAGTCGAAACCAACAAGGGTGTAGTTTCCCTGTCGTCGACTGCTGCTGTGACTGAATCGCAGAAAGCCACTGCCGTTGCGATCACCAAGAAAATCAAAGGCGTTAAAGCTGTATCGGCCGACGGCCTGAAAGCAGAGTAACGCTCAACCTATCGACTGAACTGTACGTCGGCGGCGGAGAGTGAGTTAGATATCCACTCAAGGCACCTCACGAGTTCATGCGACCGACCACACGGATGTGGTCATTACAGGCCCCGGCACTTGTGTCGGGGCCTGTTCTATTTCGGCTATAAACAACCTCCACCCCAGGCCGATCATAAACAAATGTGGGAGCAGGCAAGCCATCTCCCATATTCAGAGGTCTGTTGCTTGCCGGTTACTCCGCATCCAGGTGCATCGGCGTTACCACTCGGCCATCTTTCTCCGCTTGCCCCAGGTTGGCGTCGATGAAGTACACCCGGTCATCTTCCAACTGTCCTTTGTCTACCAGGTAGTCCTTGATGGTACTCGCGCGGTCCTGGCCCAGTTGACGCAGTAGCACATCACTGGCACTCCAATACTTGATCACACCGTCACGCAACTTCGCGGCACGGTCATCGTCGCTGAGGTTTTTCCATTCGGCTGGTGGCTGTTGTTTAAGGCGCGTGCGGTAGATGCCTTCAAGCAAGGGCGCCTTTTCCTTTTCGGGTACTACTAGCAGCGAAGCCTGGGCCGGAACCTTGTCGCCACGGCGCTGCAGGATCTTGTAGTAGTTGTATTGGTATTCACGTTCCAGGCGCTCTGCGGCCAGGAACGGCCCGTCGCTGCTGGCGGCCGCCGTGCCTTCGATCTCCAGACGCAGGGTAGGGCGCGCTTTCAGCGCCTTGGCCAGGGTGTTCAGCGCGCCTTCTGCATCCTTGTTGAGGTCGCTTGAGCCAGCGGCAAACGACACATTGCCCAAATCTTCCGAACCCCCGCCGGTCACCAGCCCGCCGATGAACTTGAAGGGCGCCGTCGCCGCGCGCACCACCAGATTACGCAGGGTCTGCCACACGATCGGCATCACGCTGAACTGAGGGTTATTCAGGTCACCGGTGACCGGCAGTTCAATCGAAATCTTGCCGTCGGAGTCTTTGAGCAGGGCAATCGCCAGACGAAGCGGCAAGTCCACCGCATCGGCACTGTCGACCTTCTCACCCAGTTGCAGTTGTTCAATCACTACTTTGTTTTCAGCCTTCAACTGGCCTTTGGTGATCACGTAATGCAGGTCGAGGTTGAGCCGGCCCTTGCGAATACGGAAGCCTGCGAACTTGCCGGAGTAGGGCGTCAATGTGGTCAGCTCAACCCGTTTGAAGCTGGTGGCGATATCCAACGATGCCATCGGATCAAACGGATTCACGGCGCCCTTGATGGTCACTGGCGCATAGCGGTCCACCTTACCCTTGATATCGACGCTGGCCGGTTTGGCCTGGCGGCTGTCGATGGTGCCGATCTGCCCGTTGAGTTGTTGAATCGCCGTGGCGAAGTTGGGCGTGAGGCTGAAGTCGGCGAAGTTGGCCGAGCCGTCATTGATCGCGATTTGCCCGATGTGAATGCCCAGGGGCTTGTCTTTACTGGCCGCGGGTTTGGCCGCCGACTTGGCGCCGTTGTCGGCCGGTTGTGGGATCAGCAAGTCATCGATGTTGGTGGTGCGGTCATCGTTGATCATGAAGCGCGCATACGGCTGCAGCAGATTGACCTTGGCAATCGACAGGCTGTCGCCGTGCTGATAGTTCACGCCTTCCAGGACCAGGCGCTGCCATTTGAGGAAGTCGCGAGTCTTGAGGGTGTCGAGGGTGTGCAACTGGTCGACCTGCGCCCGGCCGGTCACTTGCAGCGCGAGCGGATCGATGCTTTTGAGGTTCACGTCGAGGTCGCTGCCGAGCATACCGCTGCGCAATTCCAGGCGGATAAACGGGCTGATATAAGCCTGCGCAACCCGCAGGTCGATGTCCTGGGTGTTCACCTTCAGCCTGGCGCTGACCGGGTTGAGATTGACCTCGCCGGTCGCCTTGATCTTGCCTTGTTTGCCCAGCCCGGAGTCGACCTTCAGGGTGAAGGGGCTCCCATTGAGGCTGTCGAAATTCTGCATGTCGACGTTCAGCGGGCCCAGTTCCAGGGCGACGGCTGGTTTGGCCGCACGGTCGGCCAGGTGCACCTGATAATTGCGCAGTTGCACGTCCTTGAGCAGCACTTGCCAGGGTTTGCTGGGCGCCGCAGGGGGCGGTTTTGGCGAGTCGGCGGTGGCTGGCGCAGTGGCCGGCTCGGGCGCCTTGGCCGGTTTACTCGGTTGGCTGGCGAACAGCTTCTGCCAGTCGAGTTGGCCATCGGCTTCGCGCGCGGCCCAGGTTTCCAGCTTGTTGCTGCGGATCTTGCCGACCACCACTTGCTGCTTGGCCAGGTCGATGGTGGTCTCACTGACGTCCAGGCGCTCCAGGCGTACCAGTGGGCGCCCATCCGGTGCCTTGATGGCGAACGGCGCGATGCTCGCAGCAGTGTTGGTCAGCTTCAGTTCGGTTTCTTTGGCCAGGCTGAAGGTGTACTCGGTACTGAAGTTGAGTACCCCGTTCTCAAGCACCAGCGGCACGGCGTCACGCACGTATGGCCACCATGCTTTCATCTTGCCGTCGGTGACTTTCAGCGTGCCTTGGGAGGTGATCGGCACCAGGCTCACGTTGCCTTTCCAATCGATCCGGCCTCCCTCCGGGCCTGCGGCCACCAAGGTCATGTCGGCATTGTCTTCCGGCAGCGTGCTGAGGTTTTTCAGCTCGAAGTCGAGTTTGTCGTAGAGGAATTCGATAGGTTCGCTGGGGCGCAAATCCCGAAAGTGCACATAGCCGCCGGCCAGCTTGATGCTGTCGATGCGCAGCGGGAAGGGTTTGGCATTCGGGTCGCTCGGAGTTGGCTCGCTTGGCGGCAGCTTGAACAGCTGCGCCAGGTTCAGTTGGCCGGACTTGTCGAACAGCAGTTCGGTCTTGGGCTGCTCCAGTTGCACGTCGGCCAGGTGCAGGGCGCGGGTCCAGAGGCTGTCGATCTGCAAGTTGGCGTAGAGGCGCTCGAATCCCAGCTGTTCCTTGCCCGGTTCGCCGACCTTCAGGCCCCACACGGTCAACTCCAGGCTGAACGGGTTGAGCTCGATGCGCTCGACCCGCGCCGGCAGTGTGGCGTAAGTGGCCAGTTGTTGGTTGGCAATGCGAAGGGCGATGCCCGGCAGAATCAAGAAGCCCAGCAAGCTGTATAGAGCAAGAGCGGTCAACAGGGCGCCAGCGGCGCGAATCAATCCTTTGGGCATGGGTGACGCCATCTATGTAGAACGAGAGTGCCTTGGAGTATGGCACGGGTTTTCGGTTCCGAAGCACGGGCCTTCTTGGGAAAAGCCCTACAGTTGCAGGATCAGGGTTTTCAACGGCGGCTGTTGATCCTGTGAGGGAAAGTCCGCGCCCGGCGCCATGATTTGCCAGTCGCGCACCGGGCGCCCGGCCTTCTCGGCGCAGCGCAACACCTGCTCGCGCCAGTCGTCCATGCTGACTTTCGCCAGGTTGTTGCAGCAGATCAGCACGCCATTGTCGGCGGTGGCGAGCAGCGCCGGCTTGAGCAGGCTCTGGTAGTCGCGCAGCAGGTCGACGGTGCCAAACGCGCTCTTGGCCCAGGCCGGCGGGTCGAGCAGTACCAGGTCATATTGACGTTGCTCCAGGCGCGGATAGCTCGGCAGTTTCTGGCCGCGACGCTGGGTGATCGGCAAGCCGGCCAATTGGCGAATCGCCGGGAAGTAATCGGACTGTACAAATTCCATGGTGGGCAATTGCGGATTGAGCAGGCCATTCTCGCGGCCAACCGCCAGGTTGCCCTCGGCGAAGTCCAGGTTACACACCTCACGCGCACCACCGGCCGCCGCGCTCAAGCCCACGCCGCAGGTGTAGGCGAACAGGTTCAACACGCTTTTGCCGGCGCTGTGCGCCTTGACCCAGCCACGGGTGTTGCGCAGGTCGAGGAACAGCAACGGATCTTGCCCGGCATGCCGCCCACGCACGCGGTAATTGAGCCCCCACTCGTGGCCTACGAGGTCCTCGAGCGCAGCGGGTTCGGCGCGGTACACCGTGTCTTCGCGATCAATGCGCGAGTTGCCACGGGAGCGGTCGTTGTATACCAGCAGCAGTTCCAGCCCCAGGTGCTGATTGACCTGATGATGCAGCGCCAGCAGGTCTGCGGTTTCCAGCGATTGATGGAAGCTCTGCACCAGCAGTTGCGGGCCGTAGCGGTCGACTGTCAGGCCGCCGGCGCCTTCCTGGCTGCCGTGGAACAGCCGATAGCAATCGGTGCCCTGGGCATGCAGCTCGTTGATCAGGTCTTGGCGTTGATCGAGGGCGGCGCGCAGCGCCTGATTCAGAGGGGTCATAGTGCGCGCCTTGCTGGATAAAATGCGGGCGCGGAGTTTAACAGTTATGGGCGGTCGCCTACATCAACCCCATCCGCCGATGGGCGCGTTGCACCGACCCATTGCGCATCGCCCAGCGCAGCAAAGGTGCACTGCGCTTGACCCCGGCGCGGATCATCTGGCGTTGCAGTGGGCTTTGATGGTGTCCGAGCATGCCGCTGGCCCAGTCCGGCAGCAGGTCGATCCCGGCCTGCATCATCAAGGCGCCAAAGGGTTTGGCAAGCTGGCTGGGAGCGGGCGCGTTGAGCAACAGGCGCAGCACTTCACGGCTGCGCTCGTCGCACAGCAATTGCGGGCGAATACGCTCCAGATAATCCGACACTTCCTGCCGTGAGCGTGGCACATTCCGCGCGCCCAGCCGTTCGGCCACCAGGGCGATTTCGCTGTAGTAACGGTCCTGGTCCCGACCCGGCAGCTGCGGGTTGCGATAGCGCAGGTGGGCGGCGAGAAAGTTACTGACCTCCGCCACATGCACCCAGGTCAGCAGTTGCGGATCGCTGGCCGCGTAAGGTCGCCCGTCCGGCGCATGCCCCACCACCTGCAGGTGAATGGTGCGGACTTTCTCGATCAGCCACTCCGCATCCTTGCGCGAGCCGAAGGTGGTGCCGGAAATAAATTGCGAGGTCCGCCGCAGGCGCCCGAGCATGTCCTGGCGAAAGTTCGAGTGGTCCCACACGCCTGCCAGCGCCAGCGGGTGCAAGGCTTGCAGCATCAAGGCGCTGATGCCGCCGATGAGCATGCTGCTGAAGTCGCCGTGCACCTGCCAGTTGACCGAGTCGGGACCGAACAGGCCAGGGTCGCCCTTGGGGTTTTCCAGGTCCAACTGGCCCAGTGACAAGCCGGTCAGGCTCATCAACTGGTTCTCGATACGGCTGCGGATGAATTCCATGGGTTCCTATCGGTTCAGGCGTTTGTCGATCAGGCCATCCACCACGCTCGGGTCGGCCAGGGTCGAGGTATCACCGAGGCTGTCCAGTTCGTTGCAGGCGATCTTGCGCAGGATTCGCCGCATGATCTTGCCGGAGCGGGTCTTCGGTAGGGCAGGCGCCCATTGGATCAGTTCGGGCTTGGCAAAGCTGCCGATTTCCTTGCTGACCAGTTCCAGCAGGTGTTTTTTCAACGCATCACTGGGCTCCACGCCATTCATGGGGGTGACGAAGGCATAGATGCCCTGGCCCTTCACGTCATGCGGGTAGCCGACCACGGCAGCTTCGGCCACCTGGTCGTGCAGCACCAGGGCGCTTTCCACCTCGGCGGTGCCGATGCGGTGGCCGGACACGTTGATCACATCATCGATGCGCCCGGTGATCCAGTAATCGCCGTCTTCATCGCGACGTGCGCCGTCACCGGTGAAGTAGTAGCCGGGGTAGGGTTTGAAGTAGGTATCGATCATGCGCTGCGGGTCGCCATAGACGCTACGGATTTGCCCAGGCCAACTGGCTCTGATCGCCAGCACGCCACTGCCGGCGCCGCTGATTTCCTTGCCTTGCTCATCCAGCAGCACCGGCTGTACGCCGAACATCGGCTGGGTCGCGCAGCCAGGCTTGATGCGCTGGGCGCTGACCAGCGGGCTGAGCATGATGCCGCCGGTTTCGGTCTGCCACCAGGTGTCGACGATGGGGCAACGCTGTTCGCCGACGGCGTTGAAGTACCAGTCCCAGGCTTCCGGGTTGATTGGCTCACCGACGCTGCCCAGCAGGCGCAGGCTGGCGCGCGAGGTGTTCTCCAATGGGCCGTGGCCCTCGCGCATCAGCGCGCGCAGGGCGGTGGGCGCGGTGTAGAAAATATTCACCTGATGTTTGTCGATCACTTGCCAGAAGCGCGAGCTGTCCGGGTAACTCGGTACGCCCTCGAACATCAGCGAGGTGGCGCCATTGGCCAGCGGGCCATACACGATATAGCTGTGGCCGGTGACCCAGCCCACGTCGGCGGTGCACCAGAACACTTCGCCGTCGCGGTAGTCGAGCACGTATTTGAAAGTCATCGCCGCCTGCAGCAGGTAGCCGCCGGTGGTGTGCAGCACGCCCTTGGGTTTGCCGGTGCTGCCTGAGGTGTAGAGGATAAACAGCGGGTCTTCGGCGTCCATCGGCTCGGGCGGGCAATCAGCGCTGGCAGCGTCCAGGGCCTGTTGATACTTGAGGTCGCGGTCTTTTACCCAGATAAGGTCTGCCCCGGTGCGCTCCACTACCAGCACTGTGCTGACGTCCGGGCAACTGGCCAAGGCCTTGTCGACATTCTGTTTCAGCGCCACGGGCTTGCCACCGCGCACGCCTTCATCGGCGGTGATCACGGTGCGGCAGTCGGCATCGAGAATACGGTCGCGCAGGGCGTCCGGCGAGAAACCACCAAACACCACCGAGTGCACCGCACCGATCCGCGTGCAGGCCAGCATGGCGTAGGCCGCTTCAGGGATCATCGGCATGTAGATGCACACCCGGTCGCCTTTTTTCACGCCACGGCTTTTCAGCACGTTGGCCAGGCGGCTGACGTTTTGGTGCAGTTGGCGGTAGGTGATTGTGGAAGATTTCGTTGGATCATCGCCTTCCCAGATGAAGGCCGGCTGATCAGCGCGTTGCGCCAGGTGACGGTCGATGCAGTTGTAGCTGACGTTCAATTGGCCGGCGGCAAACCACTGGGCGGCGCCGGTCTTGATGTCTGACTGTTGCACGGTGTGCCACGGCGTTATCCAGTCGAGAAAGCCGTTGGCTTGTTCAGCCCAGAAGGTATCGGGCTGTTCGATGGATTGACGATAGAGGCGCTGATAGTCGGCTTGGCTGAGCTGCGCGGCACGACGCACGGCATCGGCAGTGGGGAATTGGCTGATATCGAACATGAGCGGTCCTTATTCTTGTTTTCGGGACAAGTCATAAAGATGCACGCTGTGGGGGGAGGGTTCAAGGCCAACGTCCAAACGGACGTTGGCCCCGAGATCGGCTTCAGCCGCGATGACGACCGCGGAAGTAGTTGATCAGGCCTTGGGTGGATGCATCGTCGGCCAGGGTTTCTTCGGCGCCGGTCAGGCGGTTGTAAACGCCCTTGCCAAGCTCCTTGCCCAGTTCCACACCCCATTGGTCGAAGGCGTTGATGCCCCAGATCACGCTCTGCACGAACACTTTGTGTTCATACATGGCCACCAGTGCGCCCAGGCGACGTGGGCTGATGCGCTCGACCACGATGGTGTTGCTCGGGCGGTTGCCTGGGATCACCTTGTGCGCAGCCAGCTTCTGTACTTCGTCTTCCGCCAGGCCTTTGTCACGCAGCTCGGCTTCGGCTTCGCTGCGGGTCTTGCCGAGCATCAACGCCTGGCTCTGCGACAAGCAGTTGGCGTACAGCCACTGGTGGTGGTCGGACACCGGGTTGAAGCTGACAATCGGTACGATAAAGTCGGCCGGAATCAGTTGGGTCCCTTGGTGCAGCAACTGGTGGTAGGCATGCTGACCGTTGCAGCCGACGCCGCCCCAGATCACCGGGCCGGTATCGGTGGACACTGGTGAGCCGTCCTGGCGCACGCTTTTGCCGTTGGATTCCATGTCCAGCTGTTGCAAGTGTTTGGTGATGTTACGCAGGTAGTGGTCGTATGGCAGGATCGCATGGCTCTGCGCGCCCCAGAAGTTGCCGTACCACACGCCCAGCAGGCCCAGCAGCACCGGCATGTTGGCTTCGAACGGCGCGTTCTGGAAATGCTGGTCCATGGTGTAGGCGCCGGACAGCAGCTCCTTGAAATTGGACATGCCGATGGCCAGGGCGATTGGCAAGCCAATGGCGGACCACAGCGAGTAGCGGCCGCCGACCCAGTCCCACATCGGGAAGATGTTTTCTTCGCGGATACCAAAGGCCACGGCCGCGGCGTTGTTGCTCGACACGGCGATAAAGTGGCGATACAGCTCGGCTTCCGAGCCACCCTGGGCCAGGTACCAGGCGCGGGCGGCCTGGGCGTTCTTCAGGGTTTCAAGGGTGTTGAAGGATTTCGACGAGACGATAAACAGCGTGGTCTCGGCGCGCAGCTTCATGGTCAGCTCGTGGAACTCGCTGCCGTCGATGTTCGCCAGGTAATGGCAGCGCACGCCTTTATGGGCGTAGGACAACAGTGCTTCGGATACCAGCTCCGGGCCGAGGAACGAGCCACCGATGCCGATGTTGACCACGTCAGTGATCGGCTTCTCGGTGTAACCGCGCCACAGGCCATCGTGGATGCGGCCCACAAGGTCGGTGATCTGGTTCAGCACTTTGTGCACGTCCGGCATGATGTTCACGCCGTTGACCGACAGCTTGTCGCCCACCGGGCGGCGCAGGGCGGTGTGCAGGGCCGGGCGGCCTTCGGAGGAGTTGACCGGTTCGCCGGCGTACAGCGAGTCAATCGCGCCTTTGAGGTCGACTTCCTTGGCCAGCGCCACCAGCAGGTCGCGGGTTTCGCGGGTGATCAGGTTTTTCGAGTAATCGAGGAAAAGTCCGCAGCTGCTCAAGGTGAACTGGGAAAAACGCTGAGGATCGGCATTGAACGCTTCGCGCATGCTGAAATCCTGCATGGCTTGGCGATGTTGATTGAGCGCTTGCCAGGCGGGCAGAGCGGTAACGTCATGAGGAGTGCGGTAGTACGCCATCGCTGCGGGTTTCCTTTTATTACGGGGACTGCCTTTAGGACACTTCAAAGCCCGGAACGTCCAGTCTTTCATCAAGCAGTGGGTTCCGGACAGCGCTAACCATAGCGCAGGGCGATTACATTAAACCTAGCGTGCCGATATGTCTTGGCTTTGTCTGCGCTGTGGCCGGTACTTTTTTATACCGGCGCATCAGGCAGGGCAACAGGCGGGGTGTAAAGAGGGGGTCAGGCGAGGTTCAAATGCAGGTTGTCGATCAGGCGCGTGGCCCCCAGATAGGCGGCTACCAGAATCACCACGTCGCGGTCCTCGGCGGTGGCGGGCTGCAGGTTCACCCCTTGGCGCACCTCCAGATAGTCCAGGCGCAGGCCGGCGGCTTCGATCTGCTTGACCTGTTCGGCGCACAGCCTGGCGAAGTCGCGGTCACCGCCTTTGATGGCGGCGGCAATCTCGCTCAGGCTGCGGTACAGCACCCGGGCGATGGCGCGTTGCTCGTCGGTGAGGTAACCGTTGCGCGACGACAGCGCCAGGCCGTCGGCGGCGCGCACGGTCGGTTCGCCGATGATCTGGATCGGCATGTTCAGGTCATGGACCATGGCGCGAATCACCGCCAGTTGCTGGTAGTCCTTCTGGCCAAACACCGCCATGTCCGGCTGGACCATGTTGAACAACTTGCTGACCACCGTGGCCACCCCTTCAAAGTGCCCGGGGCGGCTCGCACCGCACAGGCCTTCGGACAGCTGCGGGACGCTGACGCGGGTCAGGCCGGTGGTACCGCCGGGGTACATCTCATCGACGGTGGGCGCAAACAGCAGGTTGCAGCCGGCTTGCAGGAGCTTTTCCTGGTCGGCGGCCAGGGTGCGCGGGTATTTGTCGAGGTCTTCCCCGGCGCCAAATTGCAGCGGATTGACGAAGATGCTGGCCACGACGAAGTCCGACTGTTGCGCAGCCTTGGTCACCAGCGTGGCGTGGCCGCTGTGCAGGTTGCCCATGGTGGGGACAAAGCCAATGCGTTTACCGGCGTTGCGGGCATGGGCGACGGCAGAACGCAGTTCGCGTAGGGTTTTTACGGTGTTCATGCAGAGAATCCGTGTTCGGCGCCTGGGAAGGTCACGCCTTTGACTTCGGTGACATAGGCACTCAGCGCGGCGTGGATGCTGTCCTGGCCGGCCATGAAGTTCTTCACGAACTTGGGCACGCGGCCGGTGATCGACAAGCCGAGCATGTCGTGCAGCACCAGCACCTGGCCATCGGTGGCCGAGCCTGCGCCAATGCCGATCACCGGCACCTTGACCGCCTGGGTGATTTCGGCCGCCAGTTCGCTCGGTACACACTCGAGCAAAATCATCGCAACCCCGGCTTGTTCCAGGGCGATGGCATCGGCGCGCATCTGGCGCGCCTGGGCTTCATTGCGACCCTGAACCTTATAGCCGCCGAGAATGTTCACCGATTGTGGCGTGAGGCCCATGTGCGCACACACCGGCACGCCGCGTTCGGCGAGCAGGCGGATCGACTCGGCAAGCCATACAGCGCCTTCCACCTTGATCATGTGCGCGCCGGCTTGCATCAACTTGCCGGCATTCTGGAAGGTCTGTTCAAGCGTGGCGTAACCCATGAACGGCAGGTCGGCGATGATAAATGCGCCGTCGTTACCGCGTTTGACGCTGGCGGTGTGGTAAGCGAGTTCATCGGTGGTGACGGGCAGGGTGCTGTCATTCCCTTGAAGAACCATGCCCAGGGAGTCGCCTACCAGTAACACTTCCACACCCGCCTGGCAGCAGGCCTGGGCGAAGGTGGCGTCATAGCAGGTCAGCATGGTGATTTTTTCACCTTTGAGCTTCAGGCTCTGCAAGGTGGTCAGGGTAATGTCTGGCATGAAAAGGGTCCTCGTTCAGGCGCTTGGAAACAGCGAGTAACGCGCGTGAGTCTTCGTTTATACAGGCGCACTTTCTTGAGAGCAGTGCTTATAAGGCCTGGATTGCGCCCTTTAGCGCCGGGTTGGCGGCAGCGGGACGCCTATAGTCGTGAGGAGGACACGGGAAGTCAATTGGATGTGTTACCGCATTGTTACGCGTGGGGTGTTACCCCTGTTACTGATGCGATTCAGCAAGATAAACGCTGTTATGAGTAACGCTGAAGTCAAAGGTGGGAGCTGGCTTGCCTGCGATGCAGGCGACTCGTTACATCAGTGAAGCCGAGGTGATGCAATCGCAGGCAAGCCAGCTCCCACAGG
>NZ_JBAWDE010000407.1:0-23962 GCF_049590575.1 Pseudomonas sp. | reverse complement strand
CGGCAATCGAGGCGGCGGCGACGGTGTCGGCGTTGCTGTCGGCCTGGGCGCGGTCAAGCGATTCACCGGCGCGTTCCAGCAGCGCTTCGGTGGCGCTGAGGCGAATGCTCAGGTGGCCGAAGCTCTTCAGGGTCAGCGGGTCTTCGGTGGCTTTGTCATTGCCGGAATCGATCCACGGGCGGGTCTTGGTGCGCACAAAGTGCAGTGCGTCTTCAAAGGCGGCGCGGGCGATTCCGGTGTCGATGGCGGCGTGGAGGATCTGCGCCAGCGGGCCAACCGTGGTCGGGCGCTCGAAGGCGCTCTGGAACGGGATCACGTCGTGCGCGGCGACCCATACGTTGTCGAACACCACCGAACCGCTGCCGGTGGTGCGCTGGCCAAAGCCGCTCCAGTCGTCGATCACGCTCAAGCCTTCGCTGTCGCGTGGCACAAACGCCAGTTGCTGCACGCCGTGCTCGTCCACCACCGAGGTGGGGATGCGCTGCGCGTAGATCGCGCCGGTGGAGTAGAACTTGCGGCCGGTGATGCGAAAGCCGTCGCCGTCGCGGGTGATCGAGCTCACGCGGTCATGGGCGGTCTTGGTGCCGAGTTCCGCCAGGGCATTGCCGAAGCGCTGGCCGGCGAGCACGTCGGCGTACAGGCGTTGTTGCTGCGCAGGGCTGCCGTTCACACGGAGCACTTCAAGGGCGTAGAAATGGTTCTGCGGGATCTGGCCCAGCGAGGCGTCGGCCTGGGCGATCAGCGCAATGACTTTGGCCAGGGTGACATTGGATACACCGGCGCCACCGTATTCCTTGGGCACGCTGATGCCCCACAGGCCGGAGCGCGAAAACACGTCCAGCTCGGGCAGCGGCAGGCGGCGTTCGCGGTCGCGCTGGGCGCTGTCGCGACGGAAATCTTCGGCCAGGTCGCTGGCGACAATAAGGGCTTGTTCGTCGCTGGTGATGACCGCGACGTGATGAGAAAGCGTCATGAATTTCTCCAGATGTCTGGTCGGTCAGATCCAGGAATGGCGAGCCGGCAAGGTGCCGTTCAGGCGATAGGCGCCCACCGCGTGGTACTTCCAGCGCACCGGGTCGTGCAGGGTGTGCACCCGCGCGTTGCGCCAGTGGCGGTCGAGGTTGAATTCGGCGAGGGTGGCGCGGCTGCCGGCCAGTTCGAAGAGCTTTTCGCTGACCAGCAACGACACCTCAGTGGTCAGCACTTTCGCCTCGGCCACGGCAATCGAAGCGCGCGCAGCGGACTGCGCGGTGATCGGCGCCGCGCTGACCTGGTCCAGCACTTGGCCGGCCTTGCGCAACAGCGCCTCGGCGGCGTGCAGTTCGATTTTCAGCTTGCCGATGTCCGCGATCACATACAGGTCATCGCTGGCGCGTTCGACCTTGGCGTCGACCCATGGCCGCGAGCGTTCGCGCACGAAGGCGATGGTGTCATCCAGCGCACCACGGGCGATGCCTGCGTCGATGGCGGCCTGGATCAATTGCGAGACGGCGCCCTGAATATTCGGGCTTTCACCGATGCGCCAGTTTTCGACCACCAGCTCGGCGTCTACCGGCACCCGCTCCAGCAGCACCGTGCCGCTGGCGGTGGTGCGTTGGCCAAAGCCGGACCAATCGTCGACGATGCGCAGCCCTTCGGTGCCACGCCGTACAAACGCCATGACTTGCTTACCGTCATCGTTGAGTGCCTTGACGGCCACCCAGTGCGCGAACAGCGCGCCGGTGGAGTAGAACTTCTGGCCGCTGATCACGTAGCCGTCGCCCTCGGCGGTAATCCGCGCCTTGAGCTCCAGAGTGTTTTTGGTGCCGCGTTCCGGGCCGCCATTGCCGATGCGCCAGCCGTCGAGGACGCTCTGGAACAGCTGCTTTTTCTGGCGCTCGGTGGCTGCACCCTGCAACAGGTGCAGGATGCCGAAATGGTTCTGCGGAATTTGCCCGAGGGCCGGGTCTGCCGCGCTGATGATCGCGAATACGTCGGCCAGGGTCACAAACGAAACCTGTGGGCCGCCGTATTCGCGGGGAATGGAAATACTGCCCAGCCCGCTGCGGGTGAACTGTTCGATCTGCGCCCACGGCAGCTTGCGCTGCTGGTCGCGCTTGGCCGCTTGCAGGCGTGCAGCCTGGGCCAGCTCATGGGCGGCGCTCAGCGCCTCGGCGTCGTTGCACAGCACGCTGGCCGGCAACAGCAGGGGGGCTACGTCCAGATCACTCTGGGGGGGTGTTAGAGCCAAGTTAGACATCAGCGCCGCTCCTTGGCTGCACGTAATGCCCTGGCGTTATGCACCGGGGTAATTCTGACCATACCGACCTCGCATTCAATGAAATAAAAACAGAAAAATCAGAGATGTCCGGTGGTCCGGTGCATATACCCTAAGCTTGTTAAATATTTAAATAAACTAACTTTTGGGAATATGCATAGAAGGTCTGTTATCCCGGTTCGCAAGGTGACCCGAGGGGGCGAGGTCGATAGCTTTGCGCGGCGGCGGGTGGGCGGGCAGGAACCCAGGGAGCAATGCGCAAAGTACGCGTGGGCGCCCAGCATGAATTGTTGCCCACACGATCCAGAATGCAGTACGTGACCTCCAGCCGGCAGTCATCGCCGGCTTCGACAATCACCGCCGAGGGCACCCATACCTGCACCGCCAGCCCTATGCCCTTGGCGGTAATCTTGGGCAGGTCCATGCGTACATCGCCCCAGCGCAGGGTGATCGCGTCGCCGGTGGTCATGTTCAGGTACGGCTCGATGGTCAGGGGAATGCCACGCCTTACCTGGCTGCTGTTGACGCCATAGCGGCGGATGGTCTCCGGCAAGCCGACGGGGGCGAGGTTCTGGTTTTCGTCGCGGTACAGGTTGGAAGGCTGGCCACCCGGGTAGTCGGTCTTGACGCGCACTTGCGTCACCGCCGAGCGCGCAGGGCCGTGGCCGATCTGCAGAACCTGATAGTGAACCCGCGCCGTTCCATCCTGCACAAAGCTCTCCGGTACGCGCAGGCGCGTGGGTGTGCCGACTTTGCCTGCCGTGACTCGGCGTGACGCGGCAAAGCAGTTATTCCAGAACAGCTCGATCAGGTCGCCTTCATCCATGCCCGGATAGGGCGCGATGTCGACTTGCAGGTGAGCGGCGGCGAGGGCATTGATGCCGTTTCGAAGAGCCTGTGGCAACGTCGGGGGGGTGAGCATGGCCGGGGTTGCAGTGCGCGTCATAAGTAATCTCCTTGATGCAGCCAGCAGCAATCGCTCCGGCCCCTTGGCGCAGGTGTGCGTTGGGAGCCGAAAGAACGATTCAGTGAATAGCCGGGATAGGATCCAATCCTCTGGGTGCTAGATAAGAGGGTTGGCCCAGGGGCGTCAATGGCGGCAAAGGGCTAAACGGCGGGCTGGCGCAGATTCAGAAGGGTCTGACTGGGAGGGGTATTTTAGCGGGGACGTGGCGGGGTGTTTTATCGGTGGCGGCTCAGACTGTTTGTAGGAACACCGAATGTGGCGAGGAAGCTTGCACCCGCTGGGCTGCGAGGCGGCCCCGGCGATATTGGGAGCAAGCTCCCTCGCCACAAAAAGTGCAGTGTCAGTGGGCCAAAAACTTGCTCAGGAACTGTTTGGTGCGTTCTTCCCTGGGGTTGGCGAACAAGGCCTTGGCTTCACCTTGCTCCACGATCACACCCTTGTCGAAGAACACCACCCGGTTGGCCACATCCCGGGCGAAGCTCATTTCGTGGGTGACGATCACCATGGTGCGGTTCTCTTCGGCAAGGCTGCGAATGGTCGCCAGCACTTCACCGACCAGCTCCGGGTCCAGGGCCGAGGTGGGTTCGTCGAACAGAATCACCTCCGGCTCCATCGCCAGTGCACGGGCAATCGCCACGCGCTGTTGCTGGCCGCCGGACAAGCGCCGCGGGTAGGCGTTCTCCTTGCCCGCCAGGCCAACCCTGGCCAGCAGCCGACGCCCAAGGGCCTCGGCGGCGTCGCGCGGCATCTTCTTGACCACGGTGGGGCCTTCGATGACGTTTTCCAGCGCCGTGCGGTGGGGGAACAGGTTGAAGTTCTGGAACACAAAACCCACGTGCTGGCGCAGGCGCCGCACCAGGCTTTGCTGCTGGTTGAGCGGCTTGCTGCTGTCGATCTCGATATCACCGACCTTGATGCGGCCGCTGGTGGGTTGCTCGAGGAAGTTCAGGCAGCGCAGGAAGGTGGTCTTGCCGGAACCGCTGGGGCCAATGATGGCGACCACTTCGCCGGCCTTGACCTCAAGGTCGATGCCGTTGAGCACCACCTGACCGTTGAATTGTTTGGTCAGTTTTTCAACCACGATCATGCTCAGGACTCCAGGTCATGCCGGTTGACCCGGTCTTCCAGGCGATTTTGAAAATGCGCCAGGATGCTCGCCAGGATCCAGTAGATCAGGGCGGCGGAGAGGTACATGGTGAAGATTTCGAAGGTGCGTGCCGACACCAGTTGGGCTTGGCGGAACAGTTCGGGCACCTGGATGGTGGCGGCCAGCGCCGTGTCCTTGACCAGCGAGATAAAACTGTTGCCCAACGGCGGCAAAGCCGTGCGCATGGCCTGCGGCAGGATGGCCCGGCGCAGGGTCTGCGCGCGGGTCATGCCGATACTGGCTGCAGCTTCCCATTGGCCGCGTTCGATGGAACTGATCGCAGCGCGCAGGATTTCACAGGCGTAAGCGGCCATGTTCAGCGAAAAGCCGATCAAGGCCGCCGGGATAGGGTCCAGCTCGATGCCCACTTGCGGTAAGCCGTAGTAGATCAGGAACAGCTGTACCAGCAAGGGCGTGCCGCGAAAGAACGACACGTAGACGCGGGCGGTCCAGCTTGCCAGCTTGAAGCGCGACAGGCGCATCAAGGCCAGGCCGAAGCCCAGCAGCAAACCGAAAAACATCCCGCCAAGGCTGAGAATCACCGTGTAATACGCGCCCTTGAGCAGAAAGGGCGCGGAGTCCAGCGCGAGTTGGAAACCTGCTTCCATTATTGAGTGACGTCAGCGTTGAAGTACTTCTCGGACAGCTTCTTCAAGGTGCCGTCGGCGCGCAGTTTGTCGAGGGCCTTGTTCACCGCGTCGAGCAGTTCAGGCTCGCCTTTGCGCAGGGCAATCCCGGCTTCCTGACGCGAGAATGCATCACCGGCGGTGGCCGTGTCCGGGGCTTTCTTGGCGTATTCCAGGGCGGCCAGGCGGTCGATCAGGATCGCGTCGATACGGCCGATGCGCAGGTCCTGGAACTTGGTTGGGTCATCGTTGTAGGTCTTGATAATGGCTTTGGGTTGGTTGTCCTTGAGCCATTGTTCGTAGTTGGTGCCCAGGCCCACACCGACTTTTTTTCCGGCCAGGTCGTTGGCGGTCTTGATGGCGTCTTCGTTCTTCTTCAGCACCAGCGCTTGAATACCCGAGACGGTGTAGGGCTTGGAGAAGTCGTACTTCTTCTTGCGCTCTTCGGAGATGGTCACTTGGTTGACGACGGCGTCCAGGCGCTTGGATTCCAGGGCCGCGAGGATGCCGTCCCACGGCGTGGCTTGCAGCTTGACCTTCACGCCAAGCTCCTTGGCCAGGGCTTCGGACAGCTCGACCTCGAAGCCGCTGAGCTTGCCGCTTTCATCGACGAAGCTGAACGGCGGGTAGGTGCCTTCGAGGCCGATCTTGATCTCGCCGGCCTTTTTGATGGTGCTCAACTGCTCGCCGGCAACCGCCTGGCCCAACCAACCGGCTCCCAGAGCCAGGCCCAATGTGCCTACCAACAAAGTGCGACGGAAAACAGAAATAGTCATGAACAGCCCCTGTGTTTTTTTAGTTGAGCGAAGCAGGTGACGCATTAGTCGTATCCTGCCTTAAAGCGCGGTGCGCGTCTTCGCCTACGGCGCGACTATAAAGCCGCTTTTTAAGACTTGAAAATAATATAAATTAAATCTGTTATTCGATTTTGGAATATTTAGGTGTGTAAATGCGCGAGCGGGCTTTCAGCTGGCTGATGCAGCGACTGACCCATTGCATTCGCGAGCAAGCCCGCTCCCACATTTGTTTGGTGCTCAGTCCGTTAGAACAGCGTCATAAGCAAACAACGCCGGCGCCCCGCCGGTGTGCAGGAAAATGATCGGCCCATCCTCAAACCGCTGACGCCCGATGCCATCGAGCAAGCCGGCCATGGCCTTGCCGGTGTAGACCGGGTCCAGCAGCAGGCCTTCCTGGCTTGCCAGTAACTTGACCGCGGCCAGGGTGCCGGCGTTCGGTTCGCCGTAGCGCGGGCCGAAATATTCATCCCACAGGATCACTTTGAAGGCCTCGGGGATGTCTACGCCGAGCAACTCGGCGGTGCGTTCGGCTAAACCCTGGACTTTCGGGAACTGCGCTTCTTCAGTGCGCGACACGGTGATGCCGATCACCGGCAGATTCGGCAGCACTTCACTCAACGCCAGCGCCAGGCCGCTGTGGGTACCTGCGCTGCCGGACGCCAGCACCACGGCGGAAAATTCGATGCCGCTGGCTTCGATCTGCCCGGCCAGCTCCAGCCCGGCGCGTACATAGCCCAGGGCGCCGAGGGCGTTGGAGCCGCCAATCGGCACCTGATACGGCTGCTTGCCGTTGCTGCGCAGGCGATCGGCGAGGGCGTTCAACTGGTCGTCGACGTTATCGAGGTTCTCCACCAACTCCACCTTGGCGTCGAACAGCTCCAGCAGCAGCCGGTTGCCGTTGCCCAGGTAGTTGGGGTCTTCGGTGCCGGTGGGGTTTTCCAGCAGCGCGACGCAGCCCAGGCCGAGCTTGGCGGCGAGGGCGGCGGTCTGGCGTACGTGGTTGGACTGGATGGCGCCGGCGGTGACGAGCGTGTCGGCACCCTGGGCGATGGCGTCGGCCGCCAGGTATTCGAGCTTGCGCAGCTTGTTGCCGCCCATCGCCAATGGCGTGGTGTCGTCGCGCTTGACGTAGATATCCCGGCCCAACCAGGCCGACAGCCGCTCGAGTTTTTCCAAGGCAGTGGCGCCGCCCAGCAGTTCCAGGCGATTAAAACGGTCGAGCTGTTGTTTGATCATGGCTACGCACAGTTATTAAGTATTGGGGCGACTATAGGCAGGCACTTTTCATCGGGCAACCGCCAATCACTTATTCCCGCCGGTTCTGAGTATCGCACCATTGGTTCTTAAGGCCGGCCGGGGTGCATACCGTAAAGTGAGGGCCATTTCGTCAGGAGTGAATACCGTGAGTGAGCGTTCCAGTCATTGGCAATTACAGACCATCGTCAGCCAACTGCGCGACGCCCGGGACCAGTGGCGAACGCGCAATGGGCGCTTGAGTGGCGAACACGGCGGTCGCGAATTGCCGTCGCGTGAAGCCGTGGCGCAGATCCTCGAAGCGCTGTGCGGTGCGTTGTTTCCCATGCGCCTGGGGCCCGTCGATTTGCGTGAAGAAAGCGAGGATTTCTACGTCGGGCATACCCTCGATGTCGCGTTGAATGCGCTGCTGGCTCAAGCCCGCCTGGAGCTGCGCTATGCCGCACGCCAGGGCGGCCAGGATGACAGTGCGGTCGATGCCCTGGCGATCCGCCTGATCCAGGATTTCGCCCTGGCGCTGCCATCCCTGCGCAGCCTGTTGGACACCGATGTGTTGGCGGCCTATCACGGCGACCCGGCTGCGCGCAGTGTGGACGAAGTGCTGCTGTGCTATCCGGGGATCCTGGCGGTGATTCACCATCGCCTGGCGCACCACCTGTACCGCGCCGGGTTGCCGCTGCTGGCGCGGATCAGTGCGGAAATCGCGCACTCGGCCACCGGCATCGACATTCACCCAGGCGCGCAGATTGGCCCGAGTTTCTTCATCGACCACGGGACGGGTGTGGTGATCGGCGAAACCGCGATCATCGGCGAGCGCGTACGTATCTACCAGGCCGTGACCTTGGGCGCCAAGCGCTTCCCGGCAGATGAGGATGGGCAGTTGCAGAAGGGCCACCCGCGCCACCCCATCGTGGAAGACGATGTGGTGATTTACGCCGGGGCGACGATTCTGGGGCGCATCACCATCGGCAAGGGTTCGACCATCGGCGGCAATGTGTGGCTGACCCGCAGCGTGCCGGCGGAGGCGAACATTACGCAGGCGAATTTGCAGCATGACGATGGGGCGCAAAAGTAAAGAACCTGCACAAAGCCACTGGGGGAGGGGGCCAGCCCCCTGCCACATTTTTAACTGAGTTATAGCTTGAAGTTGCTGAACGATTTCTTCCTCTCGCCCGTCATACCTTTCCTTGAGCTAGTGTAGGAATTACCTACCACTCAGCCGTGCGATTAGTCCAAAACCGCCTTCTTATGTTTAACTTGAACGTTCGTTCAAGTTAAACCCGGTGGTTCGCTGCCCGCTCACAACAGGAGGCTTACCTTTGCTGAGTCCGTTATTTACAGCCACATCCCACACCCCAGGGGTGCATCGTTCATGAGTGCATCGTCCACCCCATCCAGCGGCCAAGTGCGCATGAACGCGCCGGTCTTCTACTTTGCCGCCAGCTTCATCCTGCTGTTCGGCATCACTGTCATCGCTATCCCGCAACAGGCCGGTGCCTGGTTGCTGGCGGCGCAAAACTGGGCGGCCAACACGGTCGGCTGGTACTACATGCTGGCGATGACGCTGTATCTGGTCTTCGTGGTGGTCACCGCGCTATCGGGCTACGGCAAGATAAAACTCGGTGCCGACCACGACGAGCCCGAATTCAGTTACCTGTCCTGGGCCGGCATGCTGTTCGCCGCCGGGATCAGCATCACGCTGTTCTTCTTCTGCGTCTCCGAGCCGCTGACACACCTGGTGCAACCGCCCCAGGGCGCGCCGATGAACGCCGATGCGGCCCGCCAGGCCATGCAGATTCTGTTTCTGCACTGGGGCCTGCACGGTTGGGGCGTGTTCGCGTTTGTCGGCATGGCCCTGGCGTACTTCGCCTACCGGCATAACCTGCCGCTGGCGCTGCGTTCGGCGCTATACCCGCTGATCGGTAAGCGCATCAACGGCCCTATCGGCTATGCCGTGGATGGCTTCGGCATCATCGCCACGGTGTTCGGCCTGGGTGCCGACATGGGTTTCGGCGTGCTGCACCTCAACTCCGGCCTCGACTACCTGTTCGGCATTGCCCACACCCAGTGGATCCAGGTCGGGTTGATCACCCTGATGATGGGCGCCGCGATCCTGGTTGCTGTCTCGGGTGTCGACAAAGGCGTGCGGGTGATGTCCGACATCAACATGCTGCTGGCCTGTGCGCTGCTGCTGTTCGTATTGTTCGCCGGGCCCACCCAGCACTTGCTCAATACCCTGATCCAGAACATTGGTGATTACCTGGGCGCGCTGCCGACCAAGAGTTTCGATGTGTACGCCTACGACAAACCCAGCGACTGGCTGGGCGGTTGGACGGTGTTCTACTGGGCCTGGTGGATTGCATGGTCGCCGTTTGTAGGCCTGTTTATCGCACGTATTTCCCGTGGCCGGACCATCCGCGAATTCGTGTTTGGCGTGCTGCTGATTCCGCTGGGCTTTACCCTGGCGTGGATGTCGATCTTCGGCAACAGCGCCATCGACCAGGTGCTCAACCACGGGCTGACGGCACTCGGGCAGTCGGCCATCGATGACCCGTCGATGAGCCTCTACCTGTTGCTGGAAACCTACCCCTGGAGCAAAACCGTGATCGCGGTCACGGTGTTTATCAGCTTCGTGTTCTTCGTCACCTCGGCCGACTCCGGTACGGTGGTGCTGTCGACCTTGTCGTCCAAAGGCGGCAACGCCGATGAAGACGGGCCGAAATGGCTGCGGGTGTTCTGGGGCGCGATGACCGCGCTGGTCACCAGTGCCCTGCTGTTTGCCGGCAGCATCGACTCGCTGAAATCCGCGGTGGTGCTGACCTCGCTGCCGTTCTCGCTGATCCTGCTGTTGATGATGTGGGGGCTGCACAAGGCGTTCCACCTGGAGTCGCAGAAGCAGATCGCCCAGCTGCATTCGCTGGCACCGGTATCGGGCTCGCGCAAGGGCACTGGCGGTTGGCGTCAGCGCTTGAGCCAGGCGGTGCATTTCCCGTCGCGAGAT
Source organism: Pseudomonas sp. (assembly GCF_049590575.1). Classification (GTDB taxonomy): domain Bacteria; phylum Pseudomonadota; class Gammaproteobacteria; order Pseudomonadales; family Pseudomonadaceae; genus Aquipseudomonas. The sequence goes on along the minus strand of NZ_JBAWDE010000407.1, from coordinate 13,913 downwards.
GAGGTGTACCGCTTCCTCGAGACCACGGTGCGCCCGGCGATCGAAGAAGTGACGGCGGTGTTTGTCGAAAAAGGCCTCAGCGTCGTCACCCAGCCCGACCCGGCCAATGACAACGTCAGCCTGGAAATCGGCCACGGCGAAGAGCATCCGTTCGTTTACCAGGTGCAGATGCGCGGCTATTTCACGCCGTCCTTTGCGCGCGGTGGCATGGGTTCCAAACAGCTCAACAACCGTCGCTACTACCGCGCCGAAGTGCACTTGAGTGAGGGCAGCCAGGACTACGATCTGGTCGGCTACACCAAGGAGCAGATCATCAACGACATCCTCGACCAGTACGAGCGTCACCTGCAGTTCCTGCACTTGGTGCGTTGACCGCCACTGTTATCGAAAACTCCCCGCAAAGCCCCGTTCTACGGGGCTTTCTTAAATTTAATTTCATCCGTCGAAGCGCCGTTTTGACGCGCAACTGTCATCTGGCCACTGCGTAATTGTGTGAAGCGTTTGACGCTTTCATTTCAGCACAGTGACGGAGACCGGTAACAATGAAGACGTTAATAAGCCCCATGGTGGGTGCCGCCATGGCGAGCTTTATGCTGTCCGCCCACGCTGATTTTATCGATGACAGCCACGCCGACGTGACCCTGCTCAATCGCTATCTCAACCAGCAGGGGCGGGATGTGGTGAACAGCAACGCCAAGGCCCACAGCATTCGCGATTGGGGCCAGGGTTTCGAGTTCAACTTCAAGTCCGGCTACACCGCGGGGCCGCTGGGTTTCGGCCTGGACTTGCAGGCGTTCTACGGCTTGAAACTCGACTCCGGTGGCGACCTCAACGACAAGGCCCACCAGAGCCGCTACCCCGGCAGCATGTTCCCGCTGGACAACGGCAAGTCCGCCGACCAGTTCGGCGTGCTCAGCCCGACGTTCAAGATGCGCTTTGCCAAGGACGAGTTGCGCGTCGGTACCCTGTACGGCAACAACCCGATACTGGCCAACACTGACGGCCGTCTGTACCAGCAGACCAATACCGGCGTGCAACTGGTGTCCAAGGACCTGACCGACTTCACCTTTACCGGCGGCGATATCCTCAAGACCAAGATCCGTAACGAAACCGGCGACCAGGGCATGATCACCGCGGGTGGCACCCAGGAGAGTGATCGCTTCCTGTTCGGCGGTGCGGATTACACCGGTATTCAGAACACCACCGTCAGCCTCTGGTACTCCAATCTCGAGGATTACTACCAGCAGTTCTTCCTCGGTGCGAAACGCCATGACGCCTTGTCGGTCGGTGCCATCGAAACCGATGTGCGGGTGTTCCGCAGCCTGGGCGTGGGCGGCAATGCCGATGGCGACAAAGACTTCGCGGCGGCGGGCCTGTACTGCGACGGCGTGAACAAAGGACGCATCAACCAGACCACCGCCAGCTTGCTTGAAAGTTATAGCCTGGACGGCCATACCGTCGGCCTGGGCATCCAGAAAAACAGCGGCGACAGCGACTTCCCCTACCTCGACTCCGGCCTGAACAGCGGCGACAACCGCCAGGGCCCCGGCTCAGGCGCCGACACCCCGGCATTGACCAATATGCAACTGAACAAATTCCAGCACGCCGGCGAGCGTACCTGGCTGGCGCAGTACAAATATGATTTCGGCAAGCTCGGCCTTAATGGTCTGACGTTCTCGGCCGCCTATGCCCACGGCGACGACATCCGCACCGCGCAAGGCACCACCAGCGAATGGGAGCGAAACGTCGCCGTGGCCTATCAAGTGCCCACCGGTACCCTCAAGGGCCTCGGTGTGACCTGGAAAAACGCCCACGCCAGCCCGGACATTACCGGTGCCACCGTGCAAGATGAAAACCGCTTTTATGTCAGCTATGTCGTTCCACTCTGGTAGGCAATTGCTGTAAAACGGAAAGGCAGACTTAAGCGATTCAGCTGGTTAAAAGGCCTGGGAATATGGTTATTCCCAGGCCTTATTTGCCTACGTCCAAGAGAGGATTCGATGACTTACATTGCTGCCGAAAACCGCTATGAATCTATCCCGTACCGCCGCGTAGGCCGCAGTGGATTGGTGCTGCCCGCACTGTCCCTGGGGCTGTGGCACAACTTTGGCGACAGCACCCCGATCGACACCCAGCGCGCCCTGCTGCGCACCGCGTTCGACCTGGGCATCAACCACTTCGACCTGGCCAACAACTACGGCCCGCCGTATGGCAGCGCCGAGATCAACTTCGGTCGTTTGCTGCGCGAAGACTTCAAGCACTACCGTGACGAATTGATCATCTCCAGCAAGGCCGGCTGGGACATGTGGCCCGGCCCTTACGGCCAGGGCGGCGGCTCGCGCAAATACATCCTGGCGAGCCTGGACCAGAGCCTGCAACGCCTGGGTGTCGACTATGTGGACATTTTCTACTCGCACCGTTTTGACGCCGACACCCCACTGGAAGAAACCGCCAGCGCCCTCGCCACCGCCGTGCAACAGGGCAAGGCGTTGTACATCGGCATCTCGTCTTATTCCGGGGTAAAAACCCGCGAAATCGCAGCTTTGCTCAAAGAGTGGAAAGTGCCGTTGCTAATCCACCAGCCGGCCTACAACCTGCTCAATCGCTGGGTGGAAAAAGACCTGCTGGACACCACCGACGAGCTCGGCGCCGGGGTGATTGCCTTCACGCCGCTGGCCCAGGGTTTGCTCACCGACAAGTACCTCAATGGCGTACCCGCCGATGCGCGGGTAAACCGTCCGGGCGGCGGTTCGTTGCAGGCCAAGCACCTGTCCGAAGCCAACATCGCCCACGTCCGCGCGCTCAACGAAATCGCCCAGCGACGCGGCCAAAGCCTGGCGCAACTGGCGCTGGCCTGGACCCTGCGCGACCCACGGGTGACCAGCGCGCTGATCGGTGCCAGCCGGCCGGAGCAGATCATCGAGAACGTCGGGGCGTTGAAGAACCTGAGCTTCAGTGCGCAAGAGCTGGCGGAGATCGATCGGTTTGCGCAGGAAGGCGGGATTAACTTGTGGGAAAAGCCCTCCACCGCTGAGTAACCTGACACCACTGGGTCAATGTGGGAGGGGGCAAGCCCCCTCCCACATTTGATTTGCAGTGTCGTTTAGAAGGGCACATCCCCCAAGATCGTCGCCCGATGCATCACCCGCCGCTGCGGCCGGTAGTCATCCACCGCGTAATGCTGGGTCACGCGGTTGTCCCAGAACGCCACATCATTTTCCTGCCAGCGCCAACGAATGGTGAATTCCGGGCGAGTGGCATGCGCAAACAGCAGCTTCAAAATCGCTTCGCTCTCCGCCGGTTCGAGCTCATTGATTTTGGTGGTGAACCCCTCACTGACAAACAGCGACTTGCGCCCGCTCACTGGATGCGTGCGCACCACTGGGTGCGACAGCGGTGGGTTCTTCTTGCGGGTTTCTTCCCAGCGCGCCAGGTCTTCAGCGGTGTTGCCGAAGCGCTCCAGCGGGAAGGACTTGGTGAAATCGTGGGTCGCCGTCAGGCCATCGAGCAAACGCTTGAGCGGCTCGGACAGCGCCTCATACGCCGCAATGCCACTGGCCCACAACGTGTCGCCACCGAACGCCGGCAGCTGCTTGGCGCTGAGCACCGCGCCGAGGGCCGGGGTGGGCAGGAAGGTCACGTCGGTGTGCCACACGGCGTTGTCGCGCACGTCGGTCACGGCGGTGTCGAGGATCAGCACTTCAGGCTGTTCCGGCACGTTGGGGTAGATCGGGTGGATGTGCAGGTCGCCGAAGTTCGCCGCGAACCGCGCCTGTTGCTGCGGGGTGATCGGTTGGCCACGAAAGAACAGCACCGAGTGCGTGAGCAACGCCTGTTCGACGGCGTCGCGCTGCTCGGGGTTCAGCGGCTGGGTGATATCGACGCCACTGATCTCGGCGCCCAGGGCGGTGCTTAGCGGGGTAACGGTCAGGCTGCTCATGCTGTTCTCACTCAGTGTGCCTGGCCATGCCATGGCACCAGTTTGCGCTGCAGGGCGCGCAGGCCCATTTCCATGGCGAAGGCGATCAGGGCGATCACCAGAATCCCCAGCACCACCACATCGGTGACCAGGAACTGCGCCGCCGACTGCACCATAAAACCCAGGCCGCTGGTGGCTGCGATCAGCTCGGCGGCGACCAATGTCGACCAGCCAACCCCCAGGCCGATGCGTACACCGGTGAGGATGTCGGGCAGGGCGCTCGGCAGGATCACATGGCGAATCAGCTGCGCGCGGGTGGCGCCCAGCGACTGCGCAGCACGCAGCTTGGCCGGGTCGACGGTGCGCACGCCGGTCGCCGTCGCGATGGCGATCGGCGCGAAGATCGCCAGGTAAATCAGCAGGACCTTGGACAGCTCGCCGATACCGCACCAGATCACGATCAGCGGCAGGTAGGCCAGCGGCGGGATCGGCCGGTAAAACTCGATCAACGGGTCGAGAATGCCGCGCGCAATACGGTTCGAACCGATGGCAATCCCCACCGGCACGGCGGTCAACACAGCAAAGCCCAGGCCCAGGCCGATACGGCTGAGGCTCGCGCCCAGGTGCTGCCACAAGGTCGAATCCATATAGCCCGTGGTCGCCAGCAGCCAGCCTTTTTGCAGCACCGCGGAGGGCGGCGGCAGGAACAGTGGTTCGATCAAGCCGGTGGCGGTCACGGCCCACCAGATCGCCAGCAAGGCGACCAGCGTGAGCAGGCTGATCCAGCGCGTGCTCACGCGGCGGCGCACCGGGATAACCGCATGTGCCACCGGCTTGGCGGTGGTGGCGGGGAGTTCGTAGCTGCTCATGCGCACACCTGCCGTTGCGAGAACACCTTGCCCAGCACGTGTTCGCGGGTTTCGATAAAGCGCGGGTCGGACTTGATCGCCCGCGCCGATTCACCGGCGGCGTAGCGTTGGCCGAAGTCCAGGTGCAGGCGTTCGACGATCTGGCCGGGGTTGGGCGCCAGCAGGATCAGGTCGGTGGCGAGGAACACCGCTTCTTCAATGTCGTGGGTAATCAGGAACACCGGCTTGGCCGTGCGCCGCCAGACTTGCAGCAGCAGCTCCTGCATCTGTTCGCGGGTGAAGGCATCGAGGGCGCCGAAGGGTTCATCCATCAGCAATACGCGTGGGTCGGCCGCCAGGGCGCGGGCCAGGCCCACGCGTTGCTTCTGGCCACCGGAGAGCTGCCAGATACGCCGGCTGTCGAAGCCGGCCAGGTCCACCAGCGCGAGCATTTCCCGGGCGCGCACTTCGCGTTGCGCCTTGGGCACGCCAGCCAGCTCCAGGCCAAAACCGACATTGGCCAGCACGTCCTGCCAGGGCAGCAGGGCGTCGTCCTGGAACACCACGCCACGTTCGGCGCTGGGGCCTTTGACCGGCACGCCGTCGAGGGTAATGCGCCCGGCAGAAGGTTCGACAAAGCCGGCAATCAGGTTCAATAGCGAAGTCTTGCCACTGCCGGACGGGCCTAGGGCCACCAGCAGTTGCTGGGGCCCCAGGTCGAGCGAAATGTCAGACAGTACCGGTTCTGTGGCGCCTGGGTACTGTGCGCTGATGCGCTCCAGTTGTAGCAAGGCCATCGCGATGAACTCCTTAAATCAGTTAGTGATGAACTTGGCGCTGACGTACGGGGCGTAGTCCGGCAGCACGGCGTCGACCTTGCCTTGTTCCTTGAGGAACGCGGCGGTATCGGTCACAGCTTTGGTGGTCGGTGCGCCCAGCAGAGTTACCTGGTCAGCGGCCAGCGGGTAGACGTTGCCTTGCAGCAGCAGTGGAATGTCACTGGCCTTGGCGCCGGAGAGCTTCACCAGTTTGTCGACATTGCCTTTATCGGCGAGCCAGGCTTGTGGGTCTTTGCGGTAGGCGGCGTAGGCGTCCAGGGTGACCTTGGCAAAGGCCGTGACGATTTCCGGGTGCTTCTCGGCAAAATCCTTACGCACGATCCACGCATCGAAGGTCGGCGCGCCGAACTTGGCCAGTTCGCCGGAGGTAATCAGCACCTTGCCGTTTTCCTTGGCCACGCCCAGGGCGGGGTCCCATACGTAAGTGGCGTCGATATCGCCGCGCTTCCAGGCGGCGATGATTGCCGGTGGCGCGAGGTTGAGGATGGTCACTTTCGACGGGTCGATGTTCCAGTGCTTCAGCGCGGCCAGCAGGCTGTAGTGGCCGGTGGACACGAACGGCACGGCGACTTTCTTGCCGATCAGGTCCTGCGGGCTGTTGATCCCCGAACCGTTGCGCGCCACCAGGGCTTCGGCCCCGCCGATCTGAGTGGCGACAAGGAAGGTTTCCACCGGCACCTTGCGGGTGATCGCAGCGGTCAGCGGGCTCGAGCCGAGGTAGCCGATCTGCACGTCGCCGGAAGCGATGGCGGCGATGATGTCGGCGCCATTGTCGAATTTGCGCCAGTCGATCTTGGCGTTGGTGGCTTTTTCATAGGCGCCGTCGGCCTGGGCGACTTTGGCCGGGTCCACGGTGGTCTGGTAAGCGATGGTTACATCCGCCGCCTGGGCAAACAGGCTGGCACCGGCCAGGGACAATGCGGCCAAGAGGCGCAGAGGGGTAAGCAGTTTCAAGGGGAAGCTCCTCAATCAGGCGGCCGGAGGTCGGCGTGTGAGGAGACTAAATGATCTAAGAATCCGAAAATAAATAACATTTTCGAATTAGCTTATGAGAAGAAAAGTGGAATTCGGTCCTCAGGCTGAGGAGAGCAACTGTGGGAGCTGGCTTGCCTGCGATGCAGACAACTCGGTATTCCAGATAGACCGAGTTGATGCTATCGCAAGCAAGCCAGCTCCCGCATGGACGGCGTCAGGCGTTAGTTGCTGATGGCCAGAATGCTCGCCTGGTAGGACCCGACAAACACATCGAAATCACCCACTTCGTTCTTTTCCAGCTCCGCCTGCTGTGCCAGCGACGTACGTGCCAGCTCTTCAAAGCGTGCTTGTTCCTCGGCAGCCAATGGCTCGCTGCGGAAGTACTCGGCATGCACCTCGCTCTGATGCAGGGAGAACTGCGCAAAACTCTCTTTGCGCTCGGCCATCGCCGCCAGCACCTGGGCTGAAGGAGTCAGGGACGGGTCCTTGATCTTGGCCAACTGGGCGTCGAGCGCCTGGCTGTGTTCGGTGATGCCGTGGCTCTCGTCGAGCAAGGCGGCCAGGGGGGCGATCTGCTCGAGCAGCTCGGTGGCCCATTCCCTCATGTCCACGGCTTGGCCCTTGCGCTGCAATTGCAGGCCGGGGCGGCGGCCTTCCTTGACCACGCTGAGGAAGTTCGACGTCGCGTTACCGCACTCGTTATCGGCGAACAGCGGGCTGTCGTTCAGCGCGCAGTACAGCAGGAACGCATCGAGGAAGCGCGACTCCGGCAGGTCGATGCCCATCGGCAGGAACGGGTTGATGTCCAGGCAACGCACTTCAATGTACTGAATGCCACGGGCCACCAGCGCCTGGATCGGCCGCTCGCCGGTGTAGGTCACGCGCTTGGGGCGGATGTTGGAGTAGTACTCGTTTTCGATCTGCAGGATGTTGGTGTTGAGCTGCACCCACTCACCGTCCTTGTGCGTGCCGACTTCGACGTAGGGCGCGTAGGGCGTTGCCACCGCTTCACGCAGGCTGTCGGTGTAGCTGGGCAGGTCGTTGTAGCACGGCGTCAGGCCGGCCTGGGCATTGCTCTGGTAACCCAGGTCGCTCATGCGCAGGCTGGTGGCGTAGGGCAGGTAGAGCGTGTCGGCGTCGAGCACTTCGAGCTGGTGCGAGCGACCGCGCAGGAACCCGGCGTCCAGGGCCGGTGAGGCACCAAACAGGTACATCAGCAGCCAGCTGTAGCGGCGGAAGTTACGGATCAGCGCAATATAGGCGGTTGATTGATAGTCGCGGTCGGTGCCGACGAAGCCCTCAGTCTCCTTGAGCAACGGCCACAACGCTTCCGGCAGGGAAAAGTTGTAGTGGATGCCGGCAATGCACTGCATGGTCTTGCCGTAACGCAGGGCCAGGCCCTTGCGGTACACGTACTTGAGCTGTCCGATATTGGAGGTGCCGTAGTAGGCAATCGGAATATCTTCCTCGGCCGGCAACGGGCACGGCATCGAAGGGCTCCACAGGTATTCGCTGCCGAGCTTGGTGTAGGCAAAGCGGTGGATCTTGTCCAGGCTGCTCAGGGTATCGGCCGGGTTGGGCAGGGCTGGGGTAATAAACTCCAGCAACGATTCCGAGTAGTCGGTGGTGATCTGTTCGTGGGTCAACGCGGCACCCAGGGCTTCAGGATGCGGCGTTTGCGCCAGGCGACCCTCAGCCGTGACGCGTAGGCATTCCCGCTCGATGCCGTGCAAGCATTGCTCCAGCAGGGAGAGGTGTTCGCGCTTGCCAAGCAGGGCCAGGCGGCGGTTGAGAAGTTCGCTCAAGTTGGATTCCTTCACGCGTCGGTCGCCCTAATATGGGGGTGGGCAGGACGGTCTACAAGGGTGAAGTTAAAACTGGCGTTATCGCCTGGTTTTGAGTCGATTTGACCCGCTTTGAAAAAGCCTACTTCACTCCATGAATTGGGCTATAGCGCAGCAAGAAAATTCCGACGCTGTTGTTGCAGCGCCGAAATTAACTCAAATCGAGGGTGGGGAGCTATAGGACAGCGAAGGTGCCCTGCGCTTTTGCGACAAGTCGTTCGCCTTGGTACACATCGGCCTCGACCACCAACGTGCGTCGACCGGCGTGAATCACCCGGCTGGTGCACAGCACGTCGCCGTCTTCCACGGCGCGGATGTAGTTGATCTTGCACTCGATGGTCGCGCTCTGCTGGTCAAACCCGTGGGAACTGGAACAGGCCAGCCCCATGGTGATGTCCACCAGGCTGAAAATCGCCCCGCCGTGGAGCTTGCCTGCGCGGTTGCGCAGGTGCGGCTCCAGGGTCAGGGCCACCTCGGCAACGCCCTCATCCAGGCGTTGCAGGCGGCAGCCGATCAGCTCGCTGAATGCGCTCTGGGTCAAGCCGGCTGGGATTTCCATCAACGCTTCTTCAACTGTTTGGCGTTGGCGAAGAGCGAGGCCATGGCGTTGTTGCTTGGCGCTGCGGTCGCGGTTTCCTTGCGCGGTGCGCTGCTTTGCGCCTGGCGCGGTGCCGAGCCAGGGCGTGCACCGCGGGCGCCGTCGATTTTCTCGCCGGGGGTGTCGCTCATGCGCATCGACAGGCCGACGCGTTTGCGCGGGATGTCGACTTCCATGACCTTGACCTTCACCACGTCGCCGGCCTTGACCGCTTCGCGCGGGTCCTTGATGAACTTCTCCGAAAGCGCAGAAATGTGCACCAAACCGTCCTGATGCACGCCGATATCCACAAACGCGCCGAAGTTGGTCACGTTGGTGACGACGCCTTCCAGAATCATGCCCAGTTGCAGGTCCTTGAGGTCTTCGACGCCGTCCTGGAATTCGGCGGTCTTGAATTCAGGGCGTGGGTCGCGGCCGGGTTTTTCCAGCTCTTGCAGGATGTCGGTGATGGTCGGCACGCCGAAGGTTTCGTCGGTGTACTTCTTCGGGTCCAGGCGCTTGAGGAACGCGGCGTCGCCGATCAGCGAGCGGATGTCGCGGTCGGTCTCGGCGGCAATGCGCTGCACCAGCGGGTAGGCTTCCGGGTGAACGGCCGAGGCATCCAGCGGGTTATCGCCGTTCATTACGCGTAGGAAGCCAGCGGCCTGTTCGAAGGTTTTTTCACCCAGGCGTGCGACTTTTTTCAGCGCAGCACGGGTTTTGAATGCGCCGTTTTCGTCGCGGTGGGTGACGATATTTTGCGCCAATGTTGAGTTGAGACCGGAAATACGCGCCAGCAGCGCGACCGAGGCCGTGTTCACGTCCACGCCGACTTTGTTCACGCAGTCTTCCACCACTGCGTCCAGGCCGCGCGCCAGTTTCAGCTGCGACACATCGTGCTGGTACTGGCCGACGCCGATGGATTTCGGGTCGATCTTCACCAGTTCGGCCAGCGGGTCCTGCAGGCGACGGGCGATGGACACCGCGCCACGGATCGACACGTCGAGGTCCGGGAATTCCTTGGAAGCCAGTTCCGACGCGGAGTACACCGAGGCGCCGGCCTCGGAGACCATGACCTTGGTCATCTTCATGGCTGGGTATTTTTTGATCAGTTCGGCGGCCAGCTTGTCGGTTTCACGGCTGGCGGTGCCGTTGCCGATAGCGATCAGGTCTACCGAGTGCTTGGCGCACAGGGCGGCCAGGATCGCCAGGGTCTGGTCCCACTTGTTGTGCGGCACGTGCGGGTACACGGTAGCGTGGTCCAGCAACTTGCCGGTGGCGTCGACCACCGCGACCTTGCAGCCGGTACGCAGGCCCGGGTCGAGGCCCAGAGTGGCGCGCGGGCCGGCCGGAGCGGCGAGCAGCAGGTCATGCAGGTTGTGTGCGAAAACGTTGATCGCCTCGGTTTCGGCGCCGTCGCGCAGTTCGCCGAGCAGGTCGGTTTCCAGGTGGGTGTAGAGCTTGACCTTCCAGGTCCAGCGCACCACTTCACCAAGCCACTTGTCCGCAGGACGGTTCTGATTCTGGATGCCGAATTGTTGACCGATCATGCCTTCGCACGGGTGCATGGTGCCCGGCAGTTCGTCGCCGACTTTCAGCGCGGAGCTGAGAATGCCTTCGTTGCGGCCACGGAAAATTGCCAGGGCGCGGTGGGACGGCATGCTTTTCAGCGGCTCGTCATGTTCGAAGTAATCGCGGAACTTGGCGCCTTCTTCCTCTTTGCCGGCAATCACGCGGGCGCTGATCGTGGCTTCCTGCTTGAGGTAGGTGCGCAGTTTTTCCAGCAGGCTGGCGTCTTCGGCGAAGCGCTCCATCAGGATGTACTTGGCGCCTTCGAGGGCAGCCTTGACGTCGGCGACGCCTTTTTCCGCATCGATGAAGCGCGCGGCTTCGGTTTCCGGGGTCAGCGAAGGGTCGTTGAACAGGCCGTCGGCCAATTCGCCCAGGCCGGCTTCCAGGGCGATCTGGCCCTTGGTGCGACGCTTCTGTTTGTAGGGCAGGTACAAATCTTCGAGGCGGGTCTTGGTGTCGGCGAGCTTGATGTCGCGCTCGAGTTGCGGGGTCAGCTTGCCCTGTTCCTCGATGCTGGCGAGGATGCTGATGCGCCGTTCGTCGAGTTCTCGCAGGTAGCGCAGGCGCTCTTCCAGGTGACGCAGTTGGATGTCGTCGAGGCTGCCGGTGACTTCTTTACGGTAACGGGCGATGAAAGGCACCGTGGAGCCTTCATCCAGTAGAGCGACGGCCGCTTCGACCTGTTGTGGGCGTACACCGAGTTCCTCGGCGATGCGGCTGTTGATGCTGTCCATAAAACCACCTGAAATTCTGAAAGCAGCTCGCAAGCCCGGAAATCAAGGCGTTGCGAGGCTGGTTGAGCGGCCCAGTCGGCGCCGCTGCCTGGGTCAAGAGGCAGCCTATTGACCCTCGAAATCGGAAAATTGCTGCTCGCCGCGGAAAAAGCGAACGAGGCAGTAAGCAGTAAAGTCTGACATTACCCTGCACAAAGGCGGCGCATTATAACCAGCGTTCTGCCCCCGGTGGGGATTGCGCCGCAGGTTGCAGGGCACGGGTTCGCTGGCGGTAGAGGAAAAATCTGCTAACAATGCACACGGTGCGTATAACGGCAGCTACGCCATAATGCGCGCCGAGATAAGAGGAGCATCTAATGAGCAGCACTGCACAAACTGCTGAAGGCGAAAAAATTCTCATCGTTGACGACGATCCGGGGCTGAGCAGCCTGCTGGAGCGTTTTTTCAACTCCAAGGGCTATCGCGCCCGCGCGGTGCCGAACACCGAGCAGATGGACCGCCTGTTGGGGCGTGAAGTGTTCAATCTGGTCGTGCTCGACCTGATGCTGCCCGGCGAAGACGGCCTGACCGCCTGCAAACGCCTGCGCGGCGCTAACAATCAGATTCCGATCATCATGCTCACCGCCAAGGGCGACGAGCTGAGCCGTATCAAAGGCCTCGAGCTGGGCGCTGATGACTACCTGGCCAAGCCGTTCAACCCTGACGAGTTGATGGCCCGGGTCAAAGCCGTATTGCGTCGCCAGGCTGCCCCGGTTCCGGGCGCGCCAGGCAGCGAAGATGAGAGCGTCACCTTTGGTGACTACGAACTCTCGCTGGCTACCCGCGAGCTCAAGCGTGGTGAAGAAGTGCACATGCTCACCACCGGCGAATTCGCGGTACTCAAGGCCCTGGTAATGAACGCACGCCAGCCGCTGACCCGCGACAAGCTGATGAACCTGGCCCGTGGCCGGGAGTGGGATGCCCTTGAGCGCTCTATCGACGTGCAGATCTCGCGTCTGCGTCGGATGATCGAGCCGGACCCGTCCAAACCAAGGTATATCCAGACGGTATGGGGCGTGGGTTATGTGTTTGTGCCGGATGGCACCGCAACCAAGTGATCGATGATTTGCAGGGCGGGCATTCCGGCGTTTGACTCCATGAGGGTCGACGGGATGCCTGCTGTCTGCAATTCTGCGTGCGCCGCTCGTTCCTGCAAGGTGTTTAGCCGTCCTCTATGAAAACCCCGCTGTGGTTCCCGCAAAGTTTCTTCTCTCGCACCCTATGGCTGGTGCTGATTGTCGTTCTGTTCTCCAAGGCACTAACGCTGGTTTATCTGTTGATGAACGAAGACGTGCTGGTGGATCGGCAGTACAGCCACGGTGTCGCCCTGACGCTACGTGCGTATTGGGCAGTAGACCCTGAGAACCGCGAAAAGGTAGCCAAGGCCTCGACGTTGATTCGCGTTGACGGCGCCGGCGTGCCGGAAGGCGAGCAGCACTGGCCCTACAGCGAGATCTACCAGCGCCAGATGCAAGCCGAACTGGGAGAGGACACCGAAGTGCGCTTGCGCATGCATGTTTCACCTGCGCTGTGGGTGAGGGCGCCGAGCCTGGGGGATGCCTGGATCAAGGTGCCGCTGTACCCGCATCCGTTACGGGGGCAGAAGATCTGGAACGTGCTGGGCTGGTTCCTGGCCATCGGGCTGCTTTCAACGGCTTCGGCGTGGATTTTCGTGCGTCAGCTCAATCAACCACTCAAGCGCCTGGTGTTTGCCGCGCGTCAGCTGGGGCAGGGGCGCAGTGTGCGCCTGCCGGTCAGCGATACACCCAGCGAGATGACCGAGGTGTACGGCGCCTTCAACCAGATGGCGGAGGATGTCGAACAGGCCGGGCGCGAACGCGAGCTGATGCTCGCCGGGGTGTCCCATGACTTGCGTACGCCGTTGACGCGATTGCGCCTGTCCCTAGAGTTGATGGGCAACCATACCGACCTCACCGATGACATGGTTCGCGATATCGAGGACATGGACGCGATTCTCGACCAGTTCCTGGCATTTATCCGCGATGGCCGCGATGAAGTGGTGGAGGAAGTCGACTTGACCGACCTGGTGCGTGAAGTGGTCGCGCCCTACAACCAGAACGGTGAACAGGTGCGCATGCGCCTGGAACCGATCCAGCCGTTTGCATTACGCAGGGTGTCAATGAAGCGCCTGTTGAACAACCTGATCGGCAACGCCTTGCACCACGCCGGCTCGGATGTGGAAGTGGCGGCGTACGTATCCGGTGACAGCACTGCGCCCTATGTGGTGTTGAGCGTGATGGACCGAGGTGCGGGGATCGATCCGGACGAGCTGGAAGGCATTTTCAACCCCTTCACCCGTGGCGACCGCGCGCGGGGCGGCAAAGGCACCGGCCTGGGTCTGGCGATTGTGCGGCGGATTGCCTCGATGCATGGCGGCAATGTCGAGCTGCGCAATCGGGAAGAAGGCGGGTTGGAAGCACGGGTGCGGCTACCGCTTGGTCTGATGTTGCCAAGAGACGCGGTCTGACAAGCGACAGAAATCAAATATGGGAGCGGGCTTGCTCGCGAAGGCAGTGTGTCAGTCGACAGATGTATTGACTGATTC
>NZ_JBAWDE010000406.1:0-10419 GCF_049590575.1 Pseudomonas sp. | reverse complement strand
GGGCTGGGTCGCGGGGACGGCGCTGCTGATTGCTTTGCTGGCGCTGTGGCTGGGCGACAGCCTGGCCGCCGGGTTTGTGCTGATGGCCAGCTTGCTGCTCGGCGCCGCTCTCGGCTTGCCGGTGCTGCTCAACGCCTTGCTGAAGACGGTGCTGGGGCGCAGCCGTTCGGTGCTCGGGCAATGGTTTCTGGCGGACTGTCGTCAGCAATTGCCGGCCTTGAGCCTGGCACTGATGGCGCTGCTGTTGGCCCTGGCCGCCAACATCGGCGCCGGTTCCATGACCTCGGGGTTTCGCCACACATTCAACAACTGGCTGGAGCAACGCCTGACCGCCGAGCTTTACCTTAACCCGCAAACCCCGGCGCAGGCCGAACAACTCAACACCTGGCTTGCGCATCAACCGTTGGTGCAGGCCGTGCTGCCTACCTGGCAGGTCGCCGTGCAGTTGCAAGGCTGGCCGGCGGACGTGTTTGGTGTGGTCGACGACCCGACCTATCGCCAGCACTGGCCGTTGCTGGACGCGGTAAGTGCGCCCTGGGACCGCTTGCTGCAAGGCGACACCCTGATGCTCAGTGAACAACTGGCGCGGCGCCTGGCGGTGAAGCTCGGCGACACGGTGAAGATCCCCACGCCGCAGGGCATATGGTCACCCAGGGTGGTGGCGATCTACGCCGACTACGGCAACCCCAAGGGCCACGTGCTGGTCAATTCCGCGCACCTGCTGGCCCATTGGCCGAGTTTGTCCCCGGCGCGTTTCAACCTGCGGGTGGCGCCGGCCGACGTGCCGCCGCTGATAGGTGAGGTGCAGCGCGAATTTGCCCTGGACGACAGCCGTATCGTCGATCAACAGCAGCTCAAGGGCTGGTCGAGCCAGGTGTTCGAGCGCACCTTCGCCGCCACAGCGGCGCTTAACAGCCTGACCCTGGGCGTGGCCGGCGTGGCGCTGTTTATCAGCCTGCTGACCCAGAGCCAAAGCCGCCTCGGCCAGCTCGCACCGTTGTGGGCGTTGGGCGTGACGCGCCGGCAATTGATGCTGCTGAACCTGGGGCAGACCTGGCTGCTGGCCGTACTCACATTGGTGCTCGCCTTGCCCCTGGGCTTGTTGCTGGCGTGGTGCCTGGATGCGGTGATCAACGTGCAGGCCTTTGGCTGGCGCCTGCCGCTGCAGGTGTTCCCCTGGCAGTTGGCGCAGTTGCTCGGGCTGTCGATGCTGGCCACGCTGTTGGCCTCGGCGTGGCCGCTGTGGCAGTTGTACCGCAGCCGTCCGGCTGACTTGTTGAGGACCTTTGCCCATGAAGATTAAATCGCTGTTGTGGGCTGTTCTGTTGTTGCTGGGTGCTTGCGATAAACAACCTGCGGCGCCGCAAAGCTTTGCAGGCCTGGGCAGTGACGCGGCGGATTTTGCCCAGGTCGTGCCGGGGAAAGTCTTCAGCTTCCCCGAGGACCACGGCCCCCACGCAGGCTTTCGCATTGAATGGTGGTACGTCACCGCCAACCTCAAGGATGCCCAAGGCAATGTGTTCGGCGTGCAATGGACGCTGTTTCGCAACGCGCTCAAGGCCGGGCCGACGCAAGCGGGCTGGCAGGACTCGATCCTCTGGCTCGGCCACGCCGCCGTCACCTCCGCCACCCGCCATTACGCCGCCGAGCGTTACGCCCGCGGTGGCGTCGGCCAGGCCGGTGCCCAGGCGGCGCCCTTCAATGCGTGGATCGACGACTGGAATTTCGCCAGCCAGCCCGGCAGCGCAGATGCCTTGGCGGACATGCAACTCAAGGCCAACGGCGCGCACTTCGCCTACGACTTGCACCTGACCTCCAGCCGCCCGCTGGTGCTGCAGGGCGACGGCGGCTACAGCCGTAAATCCGACCAGGGCCAGGCGTCGTACTACTACAGCCAGCCGTTTTTCAACGCCAGCGGTAGCGTCAGCATCGACGGCAACACCTACCAGGTGAGTGGCCCGGCCTGGCTTGATCGCGAATGGAGCAGCCAGCCGCTGGGCGCCAGCCAGACCGGCTGGGACTGGTTTTCCCTGCACCTGGACCGTGGCGAGCAACTGATGCTGTTTCGTGTGCGGCAAACCGATGGCGGGTCGTACTTGACCGGCACCTGGATCGACCGCGAAGGCCGTACCCAAACCCTGCATGACACCGATATCCAGTTGGCGCCGCTGCAAACCACGGCCATTGACGGGCGCAAGATTCCTACGCGCTGGTCACTGAAAATTCCTGGCAAACAGCTGGATATCACTGCCCAGGCCGTCAACCCGAACGCCTGGATGAACCTGGACATTCCCTACTGGGAAGGCCCGGTGCAGTTCGAGGGTGGGGTGGGTTATCTGGAGATGACCGGGTATTAGAGTGCTTTCTGTAGGTGCTTTTTCTCCGCTGAGTAAGTCACTTCCCAAATGTGCTTTCAGCCCCCCGGACTTGTGTCCGGGCAGGGGGCGCTTGCTTATATTCCGACGTCATCTTTATTGCATCCGGGATGTAAGACGTGGCGCAGGGTTATATCAACGACCAGGTAATTGACTACAGCAGTTTGAAATCCCGGTTGATGGGCAGTGGCTTGAGCGGGCAGCGCTCTGATCATTTTGATGTGCTGAACCGGCACCTGCGCCATGGCTTGGTTACACCTGGGCAGGTGGTGATCATTCCCGATACTTACAGCGTGAGCTGTTCGCTCGAGGAAGCCTGGTTGGTACGGCATGCCGAAGAGGTTCGTCGTAACCTGGACATGCAGGCAGTGGCGGGCAAGGCGCTGATCGACAACTATGACTTGCTGCAAAGCTTCCTCGCGTACGGCTCGATTGGCATCGGCAGTGCGACATCCGTGTGGGCGCGGCATCTGGATGAAGTGGCGCACACCTTGGAGGAGATTGAGCGGTTGCATCAGCGCTTGAAAGGCGGCGGTCTGGAAAAGCAAAGCTTTATCCAGCAGCGTCAGGCGTTGTTCCGGCGGTTGGATCTGCAACTGCAAGGCGCCGCGCGGTTTGGCACGGGCTTGCGGGGTAATGCTTCGTTGAAGAAGGTGTTGGGGATTTCGACTAAAAGCTATTTGCACAAAGGCGAGATCGCGGGGTATGCGAAACGGATGCGTGAGATGGCGCAGATGTCGAAGTGGCTGGGTAAAGGGACTTACGCGGGGTTGGCGCTGGATGTTGGCGTAGCGGGGTTGGAGGTCAAGGAGGCGTGTGTGACGGGGCGGGAGACGCAGTGCAGAAGGGCGAAGTATGTGGAGTCGGGAAGGTTTGTGGGTGGAGTGGCGGGGGCTGCTGGGGGAGGCTTTTTGGGGGCTGAACTGGCTCGTCGGGCATGCAACATTTTTATGGGCGTCGCGACTAGAGGAAAGGGTGCTCTTGTCTGCGCAATTATTGGAAGTGCGGGGGTGGATATGCAGGAGGCAGTGAGGGTGGTAATCGCGGGGCGACTCTGGGCGGCAAGATCGTAGATGTCGATGGTGATTTGATTTTCCAACCAGAGGGGGCTTAAGGGTGTCTTTTTTTTTCCCCTATACCCTTGTGCTGTCTCTCGTAACCGTCTTCGTGTTGGGGGTGTTTCTTTTTGTCGGACGTACGAAGCTCGACGAACTGGACACTTACTTCAGTGCAAACCCAGAGTTTTTTAAGCGTAAGCAGCGCTGGAAACGCAACCAGCGTTTTAAGCTGATGTGTCTGATCATAGATATTCTCGCCCACTCAAAAGGCTCCGTGAAGGAAGGCTTTGTGACTGAGGCAGAATTGGCTGCTATTCCGTTATCGCTCAAGCGGTGGGCTGTTTGGCCCTATCACCTTGCGATAATGTTGGTTGGCAATTGGGGCTACTGGTGCACTTGGCTGTAACGGTAGGGCGTTTTTTCTACAGGCATTTTTTTCTTAAAAAATACTGTACATCCATCCAGTCATATTCTACATTCCATCCCAGGTGACCGGATGTCACCTGAGCTTCACTTTTTAACTATGGATGGATAAAAAATGAAATCGAAAAAAGCCTTTATGCTGGGCGCGGCCATGGCGGCCACTTGCTTCGTTTCGGCCTTTGCCCTGGCCGAGCAGTACCCTCACCTGGCTGCGCAAGCGGCTCAACCTTCGGTCAAACAAACCCTGAAAGCCGCCGGAAAAGTTTCGGCCACCCAGGCTTCTGCGGCGCTCAAACAACAACTGCAAGCGGGTGCTCAACTGAAGAAACCGGTATTCGCCGCCAAGGCCAAGGCCGACTCGGTGGTACAGGACCACACCTCGCCAGCCCCGGCGACCCAGGTGAAAAAAGCCGATGCCCAGCCAGCGGCAGCGGTACAGGCGGCGCTGGTTCAGGGCTGCGAAACCACCCTGGATGTGAACCAGCTGTACACGGTCAATGGCGTGCAGACCGGTGACTTGCTGTGCTACCACTTCAACCTGCCGCAGAAGGCGCGGATCAACGCACTGCTGGTCGGCCAGACGGCAGGCACCAACATGTCGCTGACCCTGTTCCAGGACGATGGCCAAGGCAACCCGATCCCGCTGGGGACTTCCGACAGCCCGGGCACTGGCGATGAGAGCCTCAGCGGCGTGCTGCCGGCCGGTGACTACTACTGGTTCATGGAAGCCAACGCCGCGGTGCAGGGCTCGAGCTTCCAGTTCGGTGTGGCAGTGGACGCGAATCTCGACGCCTTCGAACCCAATGACACACCGGACACGGCCTTCCAGCTGCCGGACACGCTGAACTACCTCAGCGGCAACGCCGACAGCGCCAACGATGTCGACTACTTCGACTTCACCGCCGTGCGTGGCCAAAGCGTGGGCATCGCCTTGACGGCCGATGCCGCCAGCGGCAGCACGCGCAACAAGTGGATCCTGGAGCGC
Source organism: Pseudomonas sp. (assembly GCF_049590575.1). GTDB lineage: Bacteria > Pseudomonadota > Gammaproteobacteria > Pseudomonadales > Pseudomonadaceae > Aquipseudomonas. The sequence continues at coordinate 5,578 of NZ_JBAWDE010000406.1, read as the reverse complement.
TTTGATGGCAACCAGTGGGTGGTGGTGGACACCACCGTCAAGTCGACCTCGATTCCAAGCCCGGGTGTCGGCGGTGTGGTCAAGGTGCGTGTGCGGCCGAACCCGAATGATGCGTGGAGCGCGACGGGCAAATACAACCTGTCGTTTGGTTCCAACCCACGGGTGAACAACCCTGATATGAAGGGCGAGTCGAACGTGCTGCGCATCCCGTATTCGGCTTCCAACGTGGGCTACGGCTACATGACCACCCAGGCCTACCGTGACCTGACCTGGAACATGGGTCTGTCCGACAGCACCGGCGCGCCGCTGGTGGGGCTGCACCCGATTGTCTACCTCGACCAGCACATCAACCCGGACACCGGCATCATCGTCTACAAGGCGTATTCGGCGCCTACCGACAGCTCGGGCCAAGCGCGTGGAACGATCAATGTTGGGGCGTGCAGTGGCGGTGATTTCCAGACCACGTTTGTCGATTACTCCCAGGGCTACAACAACACTTGGCGTACCGACTTCAACTACGGCGTGTGGCGCATGGAAGTGCTGGAGTATCCGGGTATCGGTGTCGGTGGCGACAATACCCAGTTCGTCAGCTTCGGCCACCTGTGCAAACAGACCTTGCTGAGCAGCACCAAGGCCTGAGGAACTGATCCCTTGAAACCTGGGGCATACGAGCCAAGCTTGTATGCCCTTTTTGCGTTATTGCGCCAGTGCCAGCGCCAACGGCAGGCGCGCCATGCTCGTGCTTTTCAACGAGCCCAGGTACAACCAGTCGCCATATTCACGGGCGGTGGTGATCGGCGAGTAGTTGCCGGCGCTGCCATCCTGCAAATTGGCGATGACCTTGCCCTCGGTATCCAGCCCCAGCACAAAGGCTTTGCGCTCGATCGGCTTGGGCACCACCATCAGCGCGCGCACCATCACCTTGCGCAGCAGTGGGTAGCCGGCGAAGCTGTCGAGCAAAGGATTGCGCGGCGAGTACAGTGCCACCCAGAAGCGGTCCTGGCCATTGAAGCTGAGGTTGTCCGGCAGGCCGGGCAGGTTGTCGATAAACAGGTCGTGTTTGCCGGCGCGCTCGCCCTTGAGCCAGAAACGGCTGATGCGATAGGCCCCGGTTTCATTCACCAGCACGTAGTTTTCATCCGGGCCGAGGGCCACGCCGTTGGCGAATTGCAATTGCTCCAACAACACCTCGGTGGTGCCGGTGTTGAAGTCATAGCGCAGCAGCCGACCGTCGCCGCCATGCTCGATCACGGCCTCGCCATCCTGGCCATAACCCCAGCGGCTCGACGCGTCGCTGAAATACGCATAGCGCCCGCTCGCGTCCACCGCCACGTCATTGGTAAAGCCAAAAGGGACGCCGTTGGCGGCGGTGCTCAGCGCGCTGAGTTGGCGCTTGGTATCCAGCGCGAGCAGGCCCTTGACCCCATCGGCAATGACCAAGCGCCCATCCGGGTGCAGCGCCATGCCCAGCGGGCGCCCGCCGGTATTGGCCAGCACTTGCAGGCTGCGGCTGTCGGGCGCGGTGCGGATGATCCGTCCGTCATGCAGCCCGCTGATCAGATAACCCTGGGCATCCAGCAGTAACGCCTCGGGCCCGGTGATGTCCTGGGCGCCGATTTTTTGCACCGCCTTGAGTCGCTGGTTTTCGGCGTAGGGGCCGTCTTTCATCGAGGGCGCTTTTGGAGGGGCCCAGTTGACTGGTTGCACCTTGGTAGGCATCAGCAGCAGAAAAGCGATCACCGCTAGCAGCAGTACGAACATCAGATGGCGCAGTTTTTTTGGACGGGTACTCATGACGATTCCTGGTTGTCGTTAGTGCGCGGTTCCCGTGCAGGGTGCCGAACAGGTAATCCATTGAGGGCAAGACAATGTTGAAATTGCCACGGCAGGCTGCTCAGGGTTTTTTATTGGAGCCTGAGCTTAGTCGGTGGTGGGGAATGCGCGAGTTTTCGTACGGTTCAGTCATCCTGCGTTTTCAGATCAGCGGGTCCCAGCGTTGCGACCAGTCGGTTTCGGCCTTGACCACCTCACGCAGCAATGCCAGTGCCTGCTGCAATACTGCCGAATCGCGTGCGCGTGAATACACCACGAATGTCGGGAAGTTGAACTCCGGGGCCTTGGACACGCGCTGCATCACGCCGCTGTCCAGGTAGCTCTGCACCACCCGCGTGCGGAAATACCCGGCGCCGCCATTCTCCAGGATGTACTGCAACGCCAGCGGCCCCAGGTTGAAACTCAACGCGGCGCGGGCCAGGTCGGGCAGGGCGGCGTCATGCTGCTGGCGAAACCCCGGGCCCCAATCGATGTAGACGTACGGAGCCGGCTTGCTCACCAGTTGCACCAGGATCAGTTTTTCTTCGAGCACTTGCTCCACTTGCAATCCTGGCCAGTACTGCGGCTGGAACACCAGCGCGGCGTCGAGCACGCCCAGTTCCAGCTGGCGCAGCAAGTAGTCGCCTTCACGCACTTCGGTGCGCAATGCATGCCCGGGGATGAGTTCACGCAGCGCCTGGGCCCAGGCGAGCATCAGCGGGTTGCACAGGCTCACTTCTCCGCCGATGTGCAGCACGTTGCGATAGCCGTCGGGCAACGGCAGGTCACGCTTGGCGGCCTCCCAGGTTTGCAGCAACTGGTTGGCGTACACCACGAAGGCCTCGCCGTCGGCGGTCAGGCGTGCTCCGGCGCGATTGCGGATAAACAACGTGCTGCCCAGCTGGCTTTCCAGGCTTTTGACCCGAGCGGTAATGGCGGTCTGGGTAACGTGCAGTTTCTCGGCCGCTGCGGCCAGGCTGCCGCAGCGGGTGATTTCGAGAAAGGTGCGTGCCAGTTCGATGTCCATGAAACCCCCGCGGATGAATGGGCGACAGTGTAATGGAATGTGTTCAGAACTGTGGACGTGGGCTTGCTCGCTGATGCGGTGGTGAGGTCGACAGAACTTAACGGGACAGATCTATTTAAGTTAAATCGCCCCTTCAACGATTTGGCAGTCGTCTTGTTTCCAGGCTTGGGTAACATCAGATTTCGCTGATAAGTCCTACTTCGCGGGGGAGGCGCCAGGGATAGTCTCCTTGCACTGGAGCATCGCCAGACCGCAAGGCGGCGATAGAAACGGTGCGATTTTTTATCTCTCAAAGGTATGCCAGAGCAATGTCTACTATTAATTCGCCTCAGAGTTTAACCCTCACTGATTTTTCCACTTTCAACCGCGAGGTCAATGGTCAACGCGAAATCAACGGTAAGCCTTCATACACGGTCAAAGAAGCGGCCGACGTGCTGACGCGCACAGGCCAGCGGTGGCTTGATAACAACGGCGATGGCTGGACGGATGTGTCCTATCGTATGCGCGACAAGCCAGGTGAGTTATTCCCAGCCTACGGCTTGGGCGGGTTCAGTGCGCTTGATACCGCCGCACAAGAAGCCGCCAAAGCCGCGATGAATAAATGGTCGGATGTGGCCAAGGTCCGCTTTACCGATGCCACTTCCGGTGGCACAAGCGAAGGTAACATCGCGTTCAGCCAATTTGCGACAACCAATGGGCCCTTCGATACCTCGTTGGCGAGCTCGGTTCCGACTGCAGACACGCAGCGCTTTGCAGCAAAGTACCCGGAGTTGTCGAGGGTGGGCGTCACCTCCGAGATTTTTCTCGATGCCAACGATCAGGCCGTTACCGCCCCCAGCCCTAATAACCAAGGACTTGCGCTTTATTTGCATGAAGTGGGGCATGCGCTGGGGTTATCGCACCCCCATGAGGTGCGCTTGGGAGGTCCAAGGTACGCACAGGACACGATCGGCTACAGTGTCATGAGCTACTGGGAAGAACATCGCAGCGGCCAGAACTTTACCAAGAACGGTATGCACTACACCCCCGTAGGCCCCATGGTGGATGACATTGCCGCTATCCAGAAGCTCTACGGCGCCAACAGGAATGTCCGTACCGGGAATACAACCTATGGGTTCAACTCCAATGCCGACCGCGACGACTTCCGATTGAAACGCTCCACCGATGTAGCGCTCTTTACCATATGGGACCCTAAAGGCGAGAGCGATGCGGTGGATTTCTCCGGGTATTCCGATGACCAACTGATCAACCTCAATCCTGGACAACCGTCCAATATCGGCGGAATGGTCGGCAATGTATTTATCGCCCTGGGCGTTACCATCGAGAACGCCATAGGGGGCACAGGCAACGATGTGTTTATCCCTAACCGCGCACAGAACACGCTGACTGGGAACGGCGGCAATAACACCTACAAGTACCTGAGCGTCAAGCAATCAACGCCGGATAAACCGGACCGGATTACTGATTTCGTCTCGGGCAAGGATAAAGTCGATGTGTCCGAGATGCATCGCAAGGGCGCGCGCAAGGGTGCCAAGGATACTGAGAGTAACGGTCAGCGGCCCCCTGCGCTCGTCGGGCCTGTGAAGCTGGTCGAGCAATTCAGTGGACGGCGCAGCGAGGCAGTGCTCAGTTACGACCCAGCGGCCAAACAAGCTCGGTTGGAGATCGACGTGAAAGGCAACGGCACCGCTGATTTCCTGCTGCTGATCGACAGTCAAACACCGCTCAAGCCTACCGACATTGTGGTGGAGAAATCGTCTATGCATTAAGCGGGTACGGGGCGGGAGTGTTGCCTGGTCAAACGACAGGCACACCGCCCCCCTTCGCCTGGGCTTCAGGAACCCTCCCTGGGCGTTTGCAGGTGCTCCGTGGGAAACGCATTCGCATACACCTGACACACCTTCAACACCTGCTCATCGGCAAACCGCGCCCCGACCACGTGCAACCCCACGGGTAAGCCATTCGCCGCCAGCCCGCACGGCACCGAGGCCGCGGGCTGCTGCGTCAAGTTGAACGGATAGGTGAACGGCGTCCATTGCGTCCACGCCTGCAAGCCCGAACCCGGTGGCACATCGTGCCCGGCTTCGAAGGCCGTGATCGGCATCATCGGCGACACCAGCACGTCGTAATGCTCATGAAACGCCGCCATCCGCGCCACCAGGGCCGCCCGCGCCTCAAGGGCCGCACTGAAATCATCCAGGCTCAAGCGCTCGCCACGTTGTGCGATACGAGACAAGCCAGGGTCCAGCAGCTGCCTTTGCGCGTCGCTCATCGAGCCGGTCAAGCGTGCAGCTCCAGCGGCCCACAAGGTGGTGAAAACTTCCAGCGGATCACTGAACCCCGGGTCGATCTGCTCGACATGGGCGCCCAACTGCACCAGACCTTCGACCGCCTGGGCGACCACCCTGGCCACCTGCGGGTCGACGTCCACGTAGCCGAAAGTGGGGCTGTACGCTACGCGCAGCCCCTTCAGGTCGTTACCGGGCATGAGCCATGGCGTGGTCCTCGGCGCGCCGATCAAGCCATCGCGTGCATCCGGCTGGGCGATGGTCTGCAGCATCAGCACGCTGTCTTCCACGGTACGGGTCATCGGCCCCAGGTGCGACAGGACGGTCATGGAACTGGCCGGCCACTGCGGCACATAACCGAAGGTCGGCTTGATGCCGAAGGTGCCGGTAAACGCGCAGGGAATCCGGATCGACCCCCCGGCGTCGCTGCCCTGGTGCAACACGCCCAGGT